>CAZWMK010000083.1:0-10445 GCA_964635065.1 uncultured Sphingomonadaceae bacterium
CATCTCGACCTTGTCGAACTGATGTTGACGGATCATGCCGCGCGTGTCGCGCCCCGCCGATCCCGCTTCGGCGCGGAAACAGGGTGTCAGTGCGGTCAGACGCAACGGCAACTGGTCGGCGGCCACAATCTGATCGCGCACCATGTTGGTCAGCGACACTTCAGCGGTCGGAATCAGCCAGCGGTCGTCCTCGGTGTGGAACAGGTCTTCGGCGAATTTTGGCAACTGACCAGTGCCAAAAAGTGCATCGGACCGCACGAGCAACGGCGCGACCGTTTCGGCATAGCCATGTTCGCCGGTCTGGACGTCGAGCATATACTGGCCAAGCGCGCGATGCAGCCGGGCGATGGCGCCACGCATGAAAACGAAGCGCGCACCGGAAACCGCCGCAGCCGTCTCGAAATCAAGACCGAGCGCCGCGCCGATGGCGTCATGTTCGGCGGGTGTGAAGTCGAATGCACGCGGCGTGCCCCAGCGGCCGACTTCGACATTGTCGTTTTCGTCGGCACCAGCTGGCACATCGGCATGGGGCAGGTTCGGGATGGTCGACAGGGCGGCACGCAGTTCATCGCCGAGTTCGCGTTCGCGCGCTTCAAGCTGCGGCAGGCGTTCCTTCAATCCGGCAACCTCGGCCATGAGGGCGGCGGCTTGCGCTTCGTCCTTTTGTGCCTTGGCGGCGCCGATGGCCTTCGACGCTTCATTGCGTCGAGCGAGACCTGTCTGTAACTCTGTCTGGACGGCGCGCAGTTCGCTGTCGAGTCCCAGCAGATGCGGGGACTGGGGCGAAAGGCCGCGCCGGGCAAGGCCGGTGTCAAAGGCGGCGGGGTCGTGGCGGATGGCGCGGATGTCGTGCATGGATTTTCTATGGCGACCTCCGTTCCGGAGCGCAACCCGCCGCATGCAACGTCGGCAAGGCGAGCAGAAGGAAGGATCGCTATGGATATTCCACACAATGCCCTGATTGCCGTGGCCGATGGGCGCAAGATGCTGATCTTGCGGAACAGCGGCAGTCCGATGAAGCCGGATCTTACGGTGCTCGCTCATGGCGAACAGCGCAACCCCGATACTCATGAACAGGGTGGCGATCGTCCCGGCCGAACGCATGCCCCATCGGGAAGCCGCAGCGCTAGCTATGAAGAAGCGGATTTCCACGAAATCGCCGAAGGCCGCTTTGCAGCTGAAGTCGCGGCCCACATCAACCAGCGTGCGCTGGCGAACGGTTTCGACAAGCTCATTGTCGTTGCTCCGCCACGTACGCTCGGAGATCTGCGCAGCCAGTGGCACAAGGAAACTCAGGCCCGCCTGATTGGTGAAATCCCGAAAGAGGCGACAAATCTGCCGCCTGCGGGCATTGCGGCGCTGATCGACGCGTCCTGATCGCAGGATACTGGTCGCTATATCCGATTGTTATAAGAGAGTGCCGCCGCGCGTGGTCGTGTCGATGCGGCGGCACCATAGACAGTGGCCTCTGTCCTCGTCAGGCGCCGCGCTTCGGCCAGAACGCTGGCCATGAGACTTTCCGAAAGCTGCTTTTTGCGCATCAGCACCTGCCCGTTGCGCATCAGCGCGCCCTGAAGCGCGCCAAGCGTCTGTTGCAATTCGTGACGGATATCGGAAGAGGCCGCGCCCTGAAGCGCCACGCGGCCCGTCTGCTTCATATTTTCCTTCATATGGGCCAGTTCGTCTGCCAGCCGTGTTTTTTCCTCGGTCAACCCGGCAATGGCCGCCGCCGTTTCGCCGGCTTCGAGGCGCGCGGTTTCCGTGTCGACAAGGTCAAGCAGGCGGTGCGCCAGTGCCAGGACATCGGCCAGCATCGTCATCGTCCTTTCTGAAGGGCCAGCAATTCGGCATCGAGCGCGGGCACGAGGCCAAGTCCGCCGCGCCTTGCGATGGCGGTCCCCACATGTTCGGCCATCATGCCGCGATAAATGCCCTCGGCATGGCCACCACCAAAGGGGCCGTCGGTTGCGATCGTCGAGAACATCAGGTTCGACAATTCGCCGATCAGCATCGCCTCGAACTGGCGGGCGGCGACCTGTCGCGTCTGGCTGGTGGCCAGTGCGTGGGCATCGGGCAGGGCGGGTGCGGGACTGACGGGCGACGGTGACATGTCCATCAGAACACCGCGATTTCGGCTTGCAATGCGCCGGCGGCTTTCAGTGATTGCAGGATGGCAATCAGGTCGCGCGGCGAAACCCGCAGCGCATTCAGGCCGTCCACCAGATCCTGCAAGGACGCGCCGCCGCCCGCAAGGCCAAGGCGCTGATCGCGGCCATCGTCGATATCGATGATCGTGCGCGGCACCACCGCCGTTTCCCCGACACGGGCGAAGGGTGATGGCTGCGACACCTGCGGCGCTTCGCTGATGCGGATGGTCAGCGGCCCCTGTGCGATGGCGGCTTTGCTGATGCGGACGTCCGACCCCATGACGACAGTGCCGGTCGCTTCGTCGATGACGACGCGTGCGGGATGGTCGACGGTTACGTTCAGTCGCTCCACGGCACTGATCAGGCCGATCATGCCGCCCGCATAGCCTTGTGGCACCCGCAACTCGACGGTTGCGGGATCAAGCGTTGCGGCTGCGCCCGGCTGGCTCTGGTTGATGGCGGCGGCAATGCGCTGCGCGGTGGTGAAATCGGGATTTTTAAGCGCCAGTTTCAGGCTCGTCTGGCTGGCGAGGTCGAAAGAGACTTCGCGTTCGACAATGGCGCCCGAGGCGATACGCGCCGATGTCGCCACGCCGCGCTGGATCGATTCCGCCTGTCCGCGTGCATTATAGCCCGACACGGCAATGGCGCCCTGGGCCACCGCATAGACTTCGCCATCAAGGCCGACGAGCGGGGTGACGAGCAATGTGCCGCCTTGCAGTGACGTCGCGTCGCCCATGGCGGCGATCTGCACGTCGATGCGCGAGCCACGCCGCGAGAAAGGCGGCAGATTGGCCGTCACGGTAACAGCGGCAACATTTTCGGTGCGTAGCGAACGCTGGTCGCGGATGTTGAGACCCAGCCTTTCCAGCATCGCGGCCAGCGCCTGCTCGGTGAAGGGCGTGTTCCGGATGCGGTCGCCCGTGCCGTTCAGGCCGACGACAAGGCCATAGCCGATCAACTGGTTTTCGCGGACATGTTCGACATTGACGATGTCCTTGATGCGCGATGCGGCATACACGGCCCCGCCCCCGGCAAAAATCGCCTGTACGGCAAGCATTGCAGCAATCAGTTTCGTCAAACGCGGCATATTCTTCCCACTTCCACGCCATTCGAGCGTATCTGACGCAAACCAAGCAATGCGCGTGCCAAATGCCGCGTTCAGGCTATGGTAACCATATCGGGCGTAATGCACGGCGTTATGAGAATTGATGCACCGCTTGCGCCATCGGGCGCCCAAAGCGCCGTCCGCAGCCAGCGTGCGGCAGCGGGCGGTTTTTCATCGATGGTCGAGCGCGGGCTTGAAAGTCCGCGCCCGCAAGGCGCGGGGCCGGCGGCCCTTGTTGGCGGCCTGTTTGCCGTCGACGTCGATCATGATGCCGCCAGTGGCCGCTCGCGCGGTTTGGCGCATGGTCATGCGATGCTTGATGCGCTTGATGGTGTCCGGCTTGCATTGTTACAGGGCGGTCTGACGCGTGGCCGGCTGGAACAACTGGCTGCGCGGCTGCGCGCGACGGTGCGGCCGGCAGATCCGGCCCTTGCGCGGATCATTGACGATATCGAACTGCGCGTTGCGGTCGAACTGGCAAAATATGATGTTTCCGCGTCAATGACGGACAGTGCTTGCGACGATCAGGAGGCGCGGTTATAGCCGCGCTCTGGGGAGGGCCGTCGAGCTGGAACAGCATGGCTTGCGGTTGTTTCGTGGCAGGGAGGTTTGCACGTGACAGAAGCCGTTGATAATGTCGCAACGAAAATGGCCGATGAAACCGATGCGGCTGAATCGGTTGTTGATGGCGTGACTATTCCGGCGGGTTACCGTCCCAGCACGGACGAGCCATTCATGAACCCGGTGCAACTCGCATATTTTCGACAGAAACTGCTCGACTGGAAGCATGATATCCTGCGCGAAGCCAAGGAAACGCTGGAAACCCTGCAGTCGGAATCCCTGCGCGAACCGGATATCGCCGACCGCGCGTCGAGTGAAACCGACTGGTCGATCGAACTGCGCACCCGTGATCGCGAACGCAAGCTGATCAGCAAGATCGATGCCGCGTTGCGCCGGATCGAAGACGGCGAATATGGCTATTGCGAAGTGACAGGCGAGCCGATTTCCCTCCAGCGCCTCGAAGCACGTCCGATCGCAACCATGACGCTCGAAGCCCAGGAACGTCACGAGCGTAACGAAAAGCTGACGCGCGACGAGTAGGCGAACAACTCACAAGGGCGCGGCATAGCCCGCCGCGTCTTCAGTCTCAGTCGATTTTTTCGATCAGGCCGTCACGCATGTGAATGCGCCGATCAGCGGCGTTTGCAATATCGTTGTCGTGCGTGACGCAGACGATCGCCCGTCCTTCCTCATGCGCCAGTCTGGTCAGTATTTCCACGACCCGCGCTGAATTCTGGCTGTCGAGATTGCCGGTCGGTTCGTCGCCCAGAATCAGTACCGGATCATTGGCGAGTGCGCGGGCCACAGCGACGCGCTGCCGCTGGCCACCTGACATCTTGTCGGGTGTTTTGTGCATATTGTCTGCCAGTCCGACGGATTCCAGCAGGTGCGCGGCACGGTCGCGCGCTTCCTGTCTCCGCAGCTTTCCCAGGCGCCGGATCGGCATCAGCACATTTTCAAAGGCGCTGAATTCGGGCAGCAGGAAATGAAACTGGAACACGAAGCCCATGCGTTCCAGCCGCAATTGTGCCCGCGCATCGCCACTGAGCGCGGTCACGTCCCGCCCCTCGAACAGCAACTGCCCGCTTGTTGGCCTGTCAAGCAGGCCAAGCAGATAGAGTAAGGAGGATTTACCGCAGCCCGATGGTCCGATCACTGCGGTAAAGCTGCTGCTTTCGATTGTAAAATCGGCGTCCTGCACCAGTGTCACGGGCGGATCGACCGCCAGCGTGCGCGTCAGGCCGCGCGCCGTGATGATCGCGGTCATGCCGCGCCTCGCAGAATGTCGACGGGATCGACGCGCGCGGCCTTGCGGGCCGGAAGCCATGCCGCAACGATGGCGGCGGCCATGGAGGCGGCGGCAGCAATGAGATATTGGCGCAAACTGTGATCCAGCGGCAGATACTCGACCTTGCCTTGTATCTGCAGTTCCACGGCGCCAAGGCCGGTCATCATGCCAAAGCCGAGCGCCCAGCCCGCGAGGATGCCGATCACGGCCAGCACCAGCCCTTCGGCAATGAAGATGCGTTGCAGGTCGCCTGCGGAAAAGCCCATCGAGCGCATGATGGCAATGTCGCGGCGTTTGTCGGCAACGCTTGTCGAGACCACGGTGTATATGCCGAAGCTGGCAACGAGCAGGATCGCCGAGACAACGCTGTACATGATGATGTTGCGCGTCAGCAGAAGCGACATGATGTCGGCGGAGCGTTCCTGCCAGCTTTCCGCCTTGTAGGCGAAGCGCGCTTCCAGCCGCCGGGAGATGGGCTGCGCCGCGTTGGCGTCCGACAGGCGAATGCCGATGCGGTTGATGATGAACGGCTGGCCGAGCAGTGACTGCGCCTCGCGCAGCAGCACATAGCCTGACGATGCACCGAACTGGCCGCGGCCGCGTTCAACGATGCCAACGATTTTCAGCGACCGAGTGCCGCCACGCCCGGAACTCGCGCCCACCACATCGCCCATGCCGATGCCAAGCCGCCGCGCCAGTTCTTCACCGATGATCAGGCCACCTTGCGTTGTTTCAAGGTCGCGCAGCCGCCCGCTCAGGAGATTTTCCTCGATATTGCTGATCTTGGCCTCGATCCCCGGTTCGACGCCGACGATGCCCAGTGCCTCTTCCCGTCCGCCGACGCGGATCGTGATGCCACCCGACAGGCTGGGGGAGACGACCGCCCCCGGAATGGCATTGGCGGCATGCATGATTTTCTGCCAGTCCTTGATGCCGCGTGCTTCCATGCGCGGTTTGAAACCGTGGATCTGGACAGCGGCATCGGTATAGGTGCGCAGCGCCGGTTGCGGCGGCGGGCTGCGCAGTTCGTCGGAAATGATGATATGTGGCGCGGAATCGATCAGTGTTTCGATGAAGTCGTTCTGGCTGCCGACCATCAGTGACGAGACTGCGAGGAAAAAGCCGACACCGACGGCGACACCGCTGACCGCGACCGCCGTCTGGCGCGTGCGTTTGATGACGTGCCGCCCTGCAATGTCGAGCAGCAGGCGCAACCGGCCGCTCATTGTGCGGCCATCTCCGTATCCTTGCGCCTGACGCGCGCGCCATCCTCAAGCGCATCCGGTGGCTGCAGGGCAACGGCTTCGCCTTCTTTCAGGCCCGCGACGATTTCGACATGGTCGATGCCGCTGATGCCGGTTCGGATGCTGCGCTTTTGCGCGCGTCCGTCGGCGATCACCCAGACATGTCCTTCACTGACCGCCGAGGCCGGTACGAGCAGCGCCTGATCGACGGTACGGGTGATGATGTTCACTTCAAGTGTCATGCCGATCGGCAGCGGTTCGGGCTTGTCGAGCACCAGACGTGCACGAAAAGCACGCTGCGCCGGATCGCCTGATGGCGTGATCTCGCGGACATGCCCCTTCAGGATGCGGTCGGGGTAGGCGTCGCTCGACATCAGTGCAGCCTGCCCCGTGCGGATGCGCGGCACGTCACGTTCGTCGACGGTCGCCGTGACCTTCAGTTGCATGGGATCGCCGATGATGAACAGTGTCTTTCCGGGGCTGGCAAGATCGCCTGGCTCGGCATCGCGGCGTAGGACAACGCCAGCAGCAGTCGCGCGCAGCACATAGTTTTCAAGTTTTGCTGCTGCTGCGGCTTCAGCGGCGCGGGCAGCGCGGGCGGCGGCTTCGGCCTTGTCGCGCGCCGCAGCTGTCGTCCAGCCATCCTTGAACAGCTTGCGTGTCCGTCCCGCCTCGATGTCGGCATTGACGCGCTGCGCTGCCAGCTGGCGCACCAGTGCTTGCTGATCGGCGTCGTAAAGCGTGGCCAGTACCTGCCCACGGCTGATGCGCGCGCCTTCTGCTACCAGAACCCCGGTGATCTGAGCCGTGATCTGTGCCGATACTTCGACCGGTGTCTCGACCTCGACATAGCCGGTGGCGTAAACGATATCGAGCGCCTGACCACGCCGTGCGCTCGCCGTCTCGAGGGCAACGGGACGTGTCCACAACACCCAGGCTCCCAGAGCCAGCGCCAGTACAAGCGCAGGGAAGACCAGCCATTTCCAGTTTTGCATCATGCCGCTGATTTCCCCCTTCCGGCTTTATACGGCGGAGTAGCAGAAAAGCCCACGCTTCCCCAAGCGAACGCATTGCCGCACGCCGTGGGCTTATAATGCCTGCCCCGCGCACCAGCCGCTCGCCCACGCCCACTGGAAATTATAACCGCCCAGCCAGCCGGTGACGTCGACGGCCTCGCCAATGAAATAGAGGCCGGGGACGGTTCTCGCTTCCATCGTTTGCGACGACAGGCCAGCGGTATCGACACCCCCCGCCGTGACTTCGGCCTTGCCATAGCCTTCATGGCCATCCGGCGTGAACGGCCATGCTTTCAGTTGCTGTGCAGCCGCCAGAAGCCTGCGGTCCGACATGCCGCCAAGCGCCCCCTTGAGGTCAAGCCGTTCGCTGACAGCAACGGCAAGCCGTCCGGGCAGATGGGCCGCCAGCAACGTCGCCGCCTCTGCCTTGGGGCGGTTGCGCTTGCCATCCTGCAACAGGGCAGCGGCATCGATGTCGGGCAGCATGTCGAGCGTGACGGTATCGCCCATCTGCCAGTAGGAAGAGATTTGCAGGATCGCCGGGCCGGACAGGCCGCGGTGGGTGAACAATGATTTTTCACGAAACCGCTGTTTACCGCGCGCCGGATCAGTGGCCACCGAATCGAATGACACGCCCGCAAGCGCCATGAAATCGGCATCTTCTCTGCCCAGCGTCAGCGGCACCAGTGCCGGGCGCGGCGGGATGACCTTCAGGCCGAAACGTTGTGCGACGGCATAGGCAAAGCCGGTCGCACCCATTTTCGGGATCGACGGTCCGCCGGTTGCCAGCACGAGCCGCGGCGCGGAAAATTCGCCGCCATCGCTGGAAACGATGAAATCGCCGCTTGTGCTGCCGTTTTCCCGGTCGGTGCGGCTGATGCGGTGCCCCAGTTTCACCGTCACGCCTGCATCCGAGGCTTCGGCCATGAGCATGGCGACGATCTGCCGGGCCGAGCCGTCGCAGAATAACTGTCCCAGCGTTTTTTCATGCCATGCGATGCCATGGCCATCGACCAGCGCGATGAAATCGGCAGGTGTGTAACGCCGCAAGGCCGATTTCGCAAAATGCGGATTGGCTGACAGGTAACGGTCGGGCGCGGTGTGAATGTTGGTGAAATTGCAGCGCCCGCCGCCTGAGATCAGGATTTTCGCGCCTGCCTTGTCGGCATGATCGAGGACAAGCACCCTGAGGCCGCGCCGTCCTGCCGTGATGGCGGCCATAAGTCCGGCGGCTCCCGCGCCGATGATGATCGCGTCATACTGCTGCATCAACGCCCCGCCTGAATGTCCCGCTTCGCTTTTTGCGCGGCTGCTGCTACCGAGCGCCCAAGTCACACTGGGCCATGTGCCCTTACAAGCGAGCAGGACCGTTGGACAGCCTCAATCTTCGCCCCACGGGTCGCCCCGACCGGCGCACCTTCGCCATCATCTCGCACCCCGACGCGGGTAAGACGACGCTGACCGAAAAGCTGCTCCTGACCGGCGGCGCCATTCATCTTGCCGGTGAAGTCAAGGCGCGGGGGGCCAACCGCCGCGCGCGGTCGGACTGGATGAAGATCGAGCAGCAGCGAGGCATCTCGGTCACCAGCTCGGTGATGACCTTCGAATATGGCGGGCTGACCTTCAACCTGCTCGACACGCCAGGCCACGAGGACTTCTCGGAAGACACCTATCGCACGCTGACTGCGGTCGACAGCGCGATCATGGTCATTGATGCTGCGCGTGGTATCGAGGCACAGACGCGCAAATTGTTCGAAGTTTGCCGCCTGCGTTCGGTGCCGATCATCACCTTCGTCAACAAGATCGATCGCGAAGGCCGCGACGCCTTTTCCCTGCTCGATGAAATCGCCGACATGCTGGCGCTCGATGTCGCGCCGATGAACTGGCCGGTCGGCATGGGCGGTACCTTCGAGGGTCTCTACGACCTTGTCGGCCATCGCCTGATGCGGCCGGCATCCGGCACCAGCCAGTATGAAGGCGATTGTACGACCGTCGACGGGCTGGACGATCCCAAGCTGCTTGACCTTGTTTCGTCCGAAGCGCTGGCAAAGCTGCACGAAGAGGCCGAACTTGCCGTCGGCGGCTATGGCAGCTTCGACCCCGTCGCCTATCGCCATGGTGATCTGACGCCGGTTTATTTCGGTTCGGCGCTGAAAGACTTCGGCGTTGCCGACCTTGTGCAGGCGATTGCCGATTTCGCGCCCTCGCCGCGCCCGCAGCCGGCAGAGCCGAAGGCGGTCGATCCCGACGATCCGGGCGTCACCGGCTTTGTCTTCAAGGTGCAGGCGAACATGAACCCGCAGCATCGCGACCGCGTTGCCTTCATGCGAGTCTGTTCGGGCAAGTTCCGGCGCGGCATGAAGCTCAATCAGGTCGGTACTGGAAAGGCGATCGCCATCCACAGTCCGATCTTCTTCTTCGCTCAGTCGCGCGAACTGGCGGACGAGGCCTGGCCGGGCGATATCATCGGCATCCCTAACCATGGCACACTCAGGGTCGGCGATAGCCTTGTCGAGGGCGATCCCGTGGTCTTCACCGGGCTGCCGAGCTTTGCGCCCGAAATCCTGCGCCGCGTGAAGCTGGGCGATCCCACCAAGACAAAGCAGCTCCGCACCGCGCTCAATGACATGGCCGAGGAAGGCGTGACGCAGGTGTTTCGTCCCACGCTCAGCGCGCAATGGATCGTCGGCGTTGTCGGTCAGCTCCAGCTCGAAGTGCTGATTTCGCGCTTGCAGGCCGAATACAAGGTCGATGCCGGCTTCGAAGCGTCGCCATGGGAAACCGCGCGCTGGATTTCGGCGGATGATCCGGCGGCCTTGAAGGCCTTCATGGACCAGAACCGGTCGAGCATGGCCGAAGACCGGGACGAAGCGCCGGTCTATCTTGCCCGCGATAGCTGGGAACTGAACTATACAGCACAGCGCCATCCGGAAATCCGTTTTTCCGCCACGCGCGAGAGGAGTTGAATACGGGCTTGCCAAGCCCGTTTCATCCCCCTATAGCCAGCCCCCGTGCCTGGGTAGCTCAGTCGGTAGAGCAGGGGATTGAAAATCCCCGTGTCGGCGGTTCGATTCCGTCCCC
>CAZWMK010000084.1:0-10345 GCA_964635065.1 uncultured Sphingomonadaceae bacterium
TCACGCGGCGGTTGAAGGCAAAGCCCGCCAGGATCGCCAGCGTCGTGTCCGGATCGAAGACATAGTTCGGATCGAGATCGGGCACGCGCTCGTCGGCGACCGAAAAGGCCGGCACCTTCATGTCGATATCGACGCCGAACACCGTCCGCGCATCGACCGTCGTGTCGGGCGCCGAGAGCACGGTCGTGGCGTGCGGGTCGATATCGGTTTCAAAGCTGTTCTGAACCACGGTCGAATCTGCTCCTCAGACGGTCGCGAATGCGCTGTTCTTCTTCAGGTGCGTATAGGCATCGATCACCTGCTGCAACTTTCCTTCGTGCGACCTGTCGCCGCCATTGCGGTCGGGATGGTAGCGGCGGATAAGATCGCGAAAGGCCCGACGCAGGTCTGACGCTTCGGCATCAGCGTTCAAGCCCAACACCTTCAAGGCATCAATATCTTTTTTATTCAGAACATTGCCAGACTTTGTTGCCATGCGGTGAAAGGCCGCATCACCAAAACGACCGCGCATGACGCCAAGGGGATCGGCAAATGCCGCCGGGTCGGCGCGCGCGGCGTTGCTGGCGAAGGGCCGTGTTGTCCGCTCCCACCGCCCGCGCCCGGATTCGGCCCGGTAGATGGCATCGGGCGATAGGCCGTCGAAGTAATTATAGCCGGCATTGAAGGCGCGGACATGATCGAGACACAGCATCTGCCAGGCCTCGCCTGTCTGTCGCCCGCGATTCGTCATGGGGGCCCGAAAGGCGCCTTCCGCCGCGCAACCGGGATGGGCACAGGCCACGGCTGCCGTGCCTGCCACGCGCCCATGAAACCGCTCCCGACGCTTCTCACTCACCACGCATTGCCCTGTGTCTTTTTCGATGGCTGCCTATATAAAGCCCGGATCGGAAAAAGGGAGAGCAGGATGGGACCGGTTGCCCGCGAAATGCAGGCCAGGCTGACAGAGGCGTTGGCGCCGCTCAAGCTGGAGATCATCGACGACAGCCATCATCATGCCGGCCACGCCGGTCATGACGCGCGTGGTGAAAGCCATTTCACTGTCGAGATCGTCAGCGCCGCCTTCACCGGCCAATCGCGCGTCAACCGCCAGAGACTGGTCAACAATGCCCTGCGCGAACTTCTGGCCAATCGCATCCATGCGCTCAGCATCAAGACGCAAAGCCCTGAAGAAGCAGAACTTTAACGCACGTCAGACCGCGACAGGCGCCGCAATGTGCGGGTGAGGATCATAGCCGTCGATACTGAAATCCTCAAAAGCATAGTCGAAGATGCTCGCGGGGCGGCGCGCGATGGTCAGCGTCGGAAAGGCACGCGGTTCTCGCGCCAATTGCGTTTCCACCAGAGCGCCATGATTGAGATAGAGGTGCACGTCAGCGCCCATCCAGATGATTTCCCCCGGCAGCAGGTCGCATTGTTGTGCCAGCATCCGCAGCAAGAGCGCGGCCTCGAAGATGTTGAACGGAAACCCGAGGCCAAGATCGCAACTGCGCTGGTATAAAATGCCGTTCAGTCGGCCGTCAGCGACCTGATACTGATAGGTCATGTGGCACGGCGGCAGCGCCATGTCAGCCAGTTCATCGACCTTCCAGCCGGTAAAAATGTGCCGTCGTGACGCCGGATTCGTCTTCAGGCTATCGACAAGGGCTGCAATCTGGTCGTGTTCGCGTCCGTCCGCCCCCTGCCAGCGTCGCCATTGCTTGCCATATACCGGGCCAAGATCGCCCCATGCAGCGGCAAAAGCGTCATCGGCCACAATCCGCGCTTCGAAATCGTCGCGGCTGATCATGTCGCCAGTCGCACGGCGATATTTGTCGAGCGGCCAGTCGGTCCAGATATGCACGTTCTGCGCCACCAGCGGACGGATGCTGGTCTCGCCTGTCAGGAACCACAGCAATTCGCGCACCGCTGCCTTCCAGAATACGCGCTTGGTCGTAAGAACCGGCACCGTGCCATCCGACAGGTCAAAACGCATCATCGCGCCGAACACGGCCCGCGTGCCAACTCCGGTGCGGTCGCGCTGTTCGGTGCCGCTGGTCCAGATGCGGCGCATGAGGTCGAGATACTGGGCTTCGGGATGCATCGTTGCTTCCATGATCAATTCGGGCGGGACACTACAGCCTTGATATCTGCTTGCATATCAATTCCGCCCCGACGACTATAGCTGCGCCTTGCGATGGGGGGACATTTTGGAGGCAATCGAGTGGGCGGCAATCGCGATTGTCGCTGAACGGGAGCTTTTGCTGCTGACAGCGGTTGGGATTGCCCTGACCAGCCTTGACGACCTGTTCATCGACCTAGTCTATCTGACACGGCGCACATGGCGGCAACTGACCGTCTATCGCAGGCACAAGCGCGCCTTCGCGGCCGATCTGACACAGGCAGAAGGCGGCTGGATGGCCCTTTTCATCCCGGCCTGGGATGAAAGCGCCGTCATCCGCATGATGCTGCGCCTCACGCTCGCCCGGCTTGATTATCCGCGTTACCGGCTGTTCGTCGGCACCTATCCCAATGATGGCGTAACGGGCGCGGTGGTAAAGCAGGTGGCGCATGAGGACAGCCGTGTGGTCCACGTACTGTGCAGCCGCCCCGGCCCGACGACCAAGGCCGATTGCCTGAATCACCTGTGGCACGCGATGGCGGATTACGAGGCCGAGCACGGGGTCCGCTTCCGCGCCATTGTGCTGCACGACGCCGAGGATATCGTCCACAGCCGCGAACTTGATGTCTTTGCGCATCTGATCGATCGCAAGGCGATGGTGCAGTTACCGGTTGTGCCGCTGCGCGAAAAAAAATACCGATGGATTGCAGGGCATTACATCGACGAGTTCGCAGAAAGTCACGGCAAGGACATTGTCGTGCGCGAAGCACTGGGCGCTGGCCTGCCGAGTGCCGGGGTAGCCTGCGCCTTCGATCGCGAGCTTCTGGGCCGCGCCATCCTGACCGATCATCAAGGGCCGTTCGACGCCGACAGTCTGACCGAGGATTACGAGCTTGGCATGCGCTTGCGCGCGCTTGGCGGCCATGCCGCACTTGTCCGTATCGACGGCAAAGAAGGTGGCAGCCGGGTCGTGACGCAGGAACATTTCCCGGCCACGCTTGAAACGGCGCTGCGCCAGAAATCGCGCTGGCTGCTCGGTATCGCGCTCATGGGCTGGGACCGGCTGGGCTGGCAGGGCAATCTTGTCGACCGCTATATGCTGCTGCGTGATCGCAAGGCGCTGTTCACCGCGCTGCTCTCTGTCAGCGGCTATCTCGCCGCCTGTGGCTGGGCGATGATCCTGATCTGGCGGATGCTGGTGCCCGAACTGGCGGCGCTCCCGCCGGTCGTCGTCAGGCACAGTCCGCTGGCATGGTTGCTGAGCATAAATGCCGGCCTGTTGCTCTGGCGCCTTCTGATGCGCGGCATTTTCACCGGCAAACTCTACGGCTGGCGCGAAGGCCTGCTGTCGGCACCCCGCGCCGTGGTGGGCAATCTCATCAATTTCTTGGCCGCTCTGCGTGCCATAAGACGTTATGTCCGTATCCGGCTGGGCTACGAACCGATGCGCTGGGATAAAACCGGCCACCGTTTTCCGGCCAGTGTGCCGGCGGAATGAGAAGCGGACCGGCACAAGCCGTCATGTTGCTGGCGGCACTCGCCGGGGGCTGGACGGCCTGGCGTTTGCCGATCGCCATGGAAGATGCCCGGATTTACGCCGCCACAGCCTTTCGTCACGGACATGAAAATCAGCGGGCGCAACCGCCACGCCATGCCCTGGTTCCGCCCGCACATCCTGTGCAGCAGGCCAGCGCGCGCCCCATGCCCCCACGCCCCCCGAAGGCGCGTGATGCTGATCGCAGGACCGTCATCGCCGCCCTGCACCTCCTGACCGACGCACCATCGCCGCCGACCACCGTTTTGCCGCATCCCGCGCCCGCTGCTCACGCACTGGCGCCAGCACCTGCGCCGACGCCAGCGCCCGCTTCCGCAGCGGGCACAGAAATGGCGGCGGCGCGCGCGCACGCCCTTGCTGCTGCGGCCTATGACGCGCTTGCCGTTGGCGCACGCAAAGACGCGGATCGTGGCTTTGCCGAAGCCCTCGCGCTTGATCCCGCGCACGTGAATGCCCGGACATGGGCAGATGCCCGGCGCGCGCTTGGGGTGAAATGGCATGGCTGGAGCTATGCCCAGATCCGGGCGCGTGGCACCCGTTCAGCGGCCGCCAATCCCGTCCTTGGCGCCTCACAGGCCGCCGCCGAAATCAGTTATCGACCTGATCCGCTGGCAGCCCGCACGTTCGACCTTTTTGTGCGCGGCGACCTGCCGCTGGACCGTCCGCGCAACCCAAAGCAGCTTGGCGGCGGCCTGCGCTGGCGCCCGCTGGCCGATCAGGGGCTGGCGCTGCAGGTCGAACGCCTTATCAGCATCGATGGTGGCGGACGGTCCGCATGGGCGATGCGCGCATTTTACGGCCGGTCACATGGGCCGTCGCCGGGCACGGCTGGTCCCGTTTATGACCTTTATGGCGAGGCCGGCATCATCGGGGCACGCCGCCACGATCCCTATGCCGGTGCTGCGGTGCGCGGCGGTCATGCGCTGCCGATCGACACGCACAGCCATGTCTTTCTGGGGGCGGGCATATGGGCCGCCGCACAGGACAGCGGCAACAGCGTCGCGCGGCTCGACGTCGGCCCGGTCATCGGTCTGCACAGCCGTGTCGGCTCCGTACCTGTGGCCGTGCGCGCCGAGTGGCGGGCGCGCCTTGCCGGCGATGCAGATCCTGGCAGCGGTCTTGCGATCACGCTTGCCACAAGTTTTTAAGTCCCCGGCGCATCCCCCCTCGCCACCGGCGGGATCAGGAGCTAGAAGTTTCATTTATGGACATATATCTCCCCATCGCCGAAGTCAGCGTCAACGCGCTGGTCATCATCGGCCTTGGGGCGCTTGTCGGCTTCATGTCGGGCATGTTCGGCGTCGGCGGCGGCTTTCTGACAACGCCGCTGCTGATTTTTTACGGCATTCCACCCGCTGTCGCCGTGGCGTCCTCGGCCACTCAGGTCACGGGTTCCAGCGTATCCGGCGCGCTGGCGCACTGGCGGCGTGGCGGTATCGATTTCAAGATGGGTGCGGTGATGATCGCCGGCGGCGGAACGGGCTCGATCATCGGTTCGTTCCTGTTCCGGTTGCTACAGAAGATCGGCCAGATCGATATCTCGATTTCGCTGATCTATGTGCTGTTCCTTGGCACCATCGGCGGGCTGATGATGGTGGAATCGGTCAAGACGCTCCTGCGCGCCCGGCGCGGGAATGCGCGGCCAGCGCGGGCGCGCTATCATCATCCGCTGCTGTCGCGGCTCCCCATGCGCTGGCGCTTTTACAAATCGGGCCTCTACATCTCGGCAATCGCGCCTTTCCTCCTGGGCGTGGCGGTCGGCATCCTGACCGTCATCATGGGCATTGGCGGCGGGTTCATCATGGTCCCTGCCATGATCTACCTGCTGGGCATGGCGCCAAGCGTGGTGGTGGGCACCTCGCTCTTCCAGATCGTGTTCACGACGGCGGCCGTCACCATGCTGCACGCCGTGCAATCCAAGTCGGTCGACATCGTGCTTGCGCTTATGCTGCTGATCGGTGGCGTCGTCGGTGCGCAGTTCGGCGCGCGCGCTGCCGCCCATCTGCCGGGCGAGAAATTGCGGCTTGTGCTGGCGATCATCGTTCTGGCCGTCGCCATCCGCCTTCTGATCGGCCTGACATGGCGTCCCGACGAACTGTTCACCATCTACGAGGCGGCGGCATGATCCGGTTTCTGGCGATCTGGACGCTGATGCTGCTGACCGCCGCCATGCCGCCGCGCCTGATCAGCGACCTGTCGCACAATCGCATCGACATCGAATATAGTTTTTCCGGTGCGGAATTGCTGATTTTTGGCGCGGTGCAATATCCGGGCGGGCGCATGCCGCGCGAAAAGCCGGGGCTGGCCATCATCCTGCGTGGTCCGCCCAGTGCCATCACGGTGCGGCAAAAGGAAAAAGTGGCAGGCATCTGGCTCAATACCCGTGCCGTGCGCTTTGAAACCGCGCCATCCTTCTACAGCATCGCCACCACGGCCCCGATTGCCGAACTGGTCGATGAACGGACGGCAGCGATCCATGAACTCGGCCTGTCCTATCTGCAACTGTCGCCCGCATCCGGCAATGTGCCCGACGAAATCCAGACCTTCGAGCGCGGCCTGCTCGATCTGCGTCAGCAGGCCGGTGTTTATCGGGAAAACCCGCAAGGCGCGGAACTGACGGAAAATGTGCTTTACCGGGCGCGCATCCCAATCCCGGCCGAAGTCCCCGTTGGCGGCTACACGGCAGAAATCCATCTGATCGAAAAAGGCGAAGTCGTTGCAAGCACGACGCGCGAAATCGTCATCGACAAATCCGGGTTTGAACGCGCCATTTATCTTGCAGCGCAAAATCATGCAGCCCTTTACGGCGCGGTGGCCGTTCTGATCGCGCTTATCATGGGCTGGCTGGGCGGTGTCATCGTCCGCCGCTGACGCCACAGCATCTCTCAGCCGAGGCAAGATGATCCCGGCGTGCTGTTAAACACTTCATAAGCCATTCCAGCCTAGCCTCTTGCACAGAATGTAACAGGGTGGGACCGCCAGGCATGGATAACGCTTTTTCTCAGACGGGCTTTTCGAACCAGGACGCACCGGCAGAGATGCCGGCAGGCCCGGTCAGCGGCGACGCCGAACGCGGCCTTTATCTGATCGGCGACGTGCAGGACATCGCCGGCAGCAGTTCGGTCGGCCGTCTTGAAATCGCGGCCCTCAACCGTCTTGAGAACCACCCGGACAAAACCCTTGCGCTGGCAGGATCGATCGGCAGCCAGGTCAAGATGAAGGTCGGGGACCTTTGGCTGATCGCCAATGTCCGCGACATGAAGATCGACCGCCGGGACCCAAGCTGGATCATCTTCAAGATCGATTTTCTGGGCGAAGGTGACGAAGCCGATGATGGCCGAATGATCAATTTCCGGCGCGGCGTCACCCGCTATCCGCGGCCGGGCGACAAGGTCTATGGCGTCACCCGGAACGATCTTGCAGCCGTCTATGCTGCCAGCGACCGTCCGCACATTGAAATCGGCACCGTCTATCCCACAACCGACGTGCGAGGGGCGCTGTTGATCGATTCCATGCTCGGCAAGCATTTCGCGCTGCTCGGTTCGACCGGCACCGGAAAATCGACCTCAACCGCGCTCATCTTGCACAAGATCGTCGAAAAAGCACCCGAAGGCCACATTGTCATGCTCGATCCGCATGGCGAATATTCGGCGGCCTTCTCCTCGACCGGCATGATCTTCAACGTCGACAACCTGAACCTGCCCTACTGGCTGATGAACTTCGAGGAACATTGCGAGGTGTTCATCACCACCGAAGGCTCCGAGCGCGAGATGGACATGGACATCCTCGCCAAGTGCGTCCTCGCCGCGCGTTCGAAGAACCGGCTGGCGCAGACGCTCGGCAAGCTGACGGTCGACAGCCCGGTGCCGTATCTCCTGTCCGATCTTCTTGCGGCCATTCAGGCGCAGATGGGCAAGCTCGACAAGGCGGGCGATCTCGCCCCCTATATGCGGCTCAAGACCAAGGTCGAGGAACTGAAAGGCGATCCGCGTTATACCTTCATGTTCAACGGCCTGCTTGTCTCGGACACGATGGCGCAGTTTCTGTCGCGCATTTTCCGCCTGCCGGGCGATGGCAAACCGATTTCCATCATCGACCTGTCGGGTGTGCCGTCCGACATCGTGACAGTGGTAGTCGCCGTGCTCAGCCGCATGGTTTTCGATTATGCTATCTGGTCACGCCGGGAACCGCAGCGCCCGATCCTGCTCGTCTGCGAGGAAGCGCACCGCTACGTCCCGTCAGATCGCGTGACGACAGGGGTTGCTGTACGCAAGATCCTAGAACGCATCGCCAAGGAAGGCCGCAAATACGGCGTTTCGCTCGGTCTCATCACCCAGCGCCCGTCAGATCTGGCCGAAGGCGTCCTGTCGCAGTGTGGCACGATCATCTCGATGCGCCTCAACAACGAACGCGATCAGGCCTATGTCCGCAACGCCATGCCCGAGGGTGCGCGCGGCTTCCTCGATTCGATCCCGGCGCTCAGAAACCGTGAATGCATCATCTGCGGTGAAGGCGTGACCATTCCGATCCGCGTGCGGCTCGACGATCTTGCGCCGCAATTGCGTCCGGCATCGGACGACCCGTTGTTCAGCCAGCTCTGGACCGAAGTGGGCGGCGAGGCCGAAATTCTCGACCGCACCATCCACCGCTGGCGCAGCCAGGGACGCTGAGGCGTATCGACAAAAAGGCCCGCATGGATCTAATCCGGCGGGCCTTTTTAATTCATATCAGGGGGCGGAGTCTGTGCCTCAGGGTTTCGCGGCTTCCGTCTTGGCAGGCGTCGGCGTTGCCACGGCCAGTTCGGCGGGCGGGCCTTTCTGGATCACGGCGGAGAGGCGCGCTGCGGCTTCGCATTCCGTCCGGCAAATCTCCTTGATCCGCGCGAGATTGATCTGCGCCCGCGCCAGTGCGCCACGCGCGACCAGCGCCGCGCCCTGCCCTTCAAGCGCGGTCAGATTATTGGGATCGACCGCAAGCGCACCGCGATAAAAGCGGATGGACTTTCCCGTCAGACCGATTTTTTCGTGCGCGCGGGCCAGGCCGATATAGGCATCGACATTGGCGGGATCGACAGCCAGCGCCGTTTCGAACCGATCAATGGCCGCCTGCGCCTTGCCGGTTGCCAGATATTGCGTGCCTGCGCGGGTCAGCAGAAGCGACATCGGCTTGGTCGCAGGCGCTGCGGATTTCGCCAGTACAGTGGCTGGCAGCAGCGACGAACCGAGAACCGTCAGAACCACGGCAGACAACAGCCAGTGTTTACGCATGACATGCTTTCCCATTGAACCCGGCCTCATGCTTAGCATGGCGCTTGTGCTGCGGCGATGAAAAAACCGTCGCAGCCATGGCGCAATGGTGTCAGCATCATTGTGCCGGGTGTCGCTGCATTTTCGGCGCTGGCCAGCGGCAAGGCGGCTGCCTGCCAGTCCGGATGGCGCGCGAAAAAGGCTTGCGCCTGCGCCTGTCCCTCTTCGGGCAGCAAAGAGCAGACGGCATAGACCAGACGCCCGCCGGGCCTGACCATCTGCGCCGCAAGGTCAAGCAGCCGAGCCTGCAGCGCGACAAGCCGCGTCAGTCGCTCTGGCGTCAGCCGCCAACGCGCTTCGGGGTTGCGCCGCCAAGTCCCGGTGCCCGAACAGGGAGCATCGACAAGCACGACGTCGGCTGCATGGCCAAGATCGGACAGCGCCAGCCATTCCCGCCCCGGATCAAGCAGACGCGTTTCAATCCCGCTTTCGCCCGCCCGCGCAGCCCGCGGCTGCAGCCGTGACAGGCGCGCGCGATCGCTGTCGCAGGCAATCAGCCGCCCCTGCCCCGCCATGTCGGCGGCCAGGGCCAGAGTTTTGCCGCCCGCGCCTGCGCACAGGTCGATCACAGTGGCACCGGGCTTTGCAGCGCAGGCCAGCGCGATCATCTGGCTGCCGGCATCCTGCACTTCAAACCAGCCTTGCGCAAAGGCTGGACTTTGTTCGATCGTGGCATCGCCTTGGGCCAGCCGCAGCGCTGCGGGCACGCCGGGGACGGCCTGCGATTCAGGGAAAAGAGCCTGAACGGCAGCCACATCGGCTTTGCGGCGGTTGACACGCAGATCCAGCGGTGCGCGCGTAACCAGCGCCGCCAGTTCTGTGTCGACCTCGGTTCCGAACTGTCCGCGCAGCTTTTCTGTCAGCCACAAGGGCGCAAGGCCGGGGGACGCAACGGAATCACTGTCCGAAACAGGCGCCGGCGCATGGCCCACACCGTCAAACAGCGTCAGCAATTCAGGCTGATGCGCGCGCGCATAGCCGATCATGGCTGCCCGTCCGGATGATGGCCGCTCACCCAGAGCGCGGATCACGTCATACACCAGCTCGCGGACCGCACGCCGATCCTTCGACCCTGCGTAACGACGATCCCGAAAGTAGCGCGCGATCAGCGTATCGGCAGCGGCGCCCCCGTCGCGGGCCGCCGCGATGATCTGGTCCAGAAGCTCGGTCGCAGCCGCGAGACGCGCGCCCGGCGTCATCGGGTCGGGTAGTTCGGCGCCTCGCGCGTGATCGTCACATCGTGGACGTGGCTTTCACGCAGGCCCGCATTGGTGATCCGCACGAACTGGGCGCGTTTCTGGAACTCTTCGATGTCGCGCGCGCCCGTATAGCCCATCGCCGCGCGCACGCCGCCAACCAGCTGGTGCAGCACATCGCGGGCATGGC
>CAZWMK010000085.1:0-10332 GCA_964635065.1 uncultured Sphingomonadaceae bacterium
CGCGGCGCCCGGATGGATCTTGTTTTCGATGCCATCAAGGCCGGCCATCAGCAGCGCTGCATAGCAGAGATACGGGTTCGCCGTGGCGTCGGGGAAGCGGACTTCGACGCGGCGCGACTTCGGACCGGTGCCATAGGGAATGCGGCACGAAGCCGAACGGTTGCGGCTCGAATAGGCGAGCAGAACCGGTGCTTCATAGCCCGGAACCAGACGCTTGTAGCTGTTGGTCGACGGGTTGGTGAAGGCGTTGCAGGCCTTGGCGTGCTTGATGATGCCGCCAATGAAATAGAGCGCCGTTTCCGACAGACCGGCATAGCCGTCGCCGGCGAACAGCGGCTTGCCGTTCTTCCAGATCGACAGATGGGTGTGCATGCCCGAACCGTTATCTTCCTTGATCGGCTTCGGCATGAACGTCGCGGTCTTGCCATAGGCATGGGCGACATTGTGCACGACATATTTGTAGACCTGCATGCGGTCGGCGGTCGTCACCAGCGTGCCGAACATCATGCCGAGTTCGTGCTGGGCTGCGGCCACTTCGTGGTGATGCTTGTCCATGGGCAGGCCCATGTCGAGCATCGTCTGCGTCATTTCCGAACGCAGATCGTGGCAGCTGTCGACCGGGGCGACCGGGAAGTAACCGCCCTTGGCGCGCGGGCGGTGGCCCATGTTGCCTTCTTCGTAACGGCGGTCGCTGTTGCCCGGCAGTTCAATATCGTCGATTTCGTAGAAACTACCGCTGTAGTTCGTCTTGAAGCGGACGTCGTCGAACACGAAGAATTCGGCTTCCGGACCGATGAAGGCGGTATCGCCGATGCCCGACATGGCGAGGTAGGATTCAGCGCGCTTGGCAGTCGAGCGCGGGTCCGAGCCATAGAGTTCGCCGGTCGCCGGATCGACGACGTCGCAGATCAGGATCAGCATCGGGGTGGCCGAGAAGGGATCGACATAAACAGCGTCGAGGTCAGCCTTCAGGATCATGTCGGATTCGTTGATGGCCTTCCAGCCGGCAATCGAGCTGCCGTCGAACATGAAGCCGTCGTTCAGCATATCTTCGTCGATCACGCCGGCGGCCATGGCAAGGTGGTGCCACTTGCCGTGCAGATCGGTGAAGCGGATATCGACCCAGTCGATTTCCTTTTCCTTGATCATGTTCAGAATGTCGGTCGCGGTATTCGCCATGTTGTGCCCTTCTTGTTTGCGATTGGCCGTGTTTGTCAGGCTGATCGCTTGATGCTGTTACCGGAAAATGATGGTGGTGATGTGGATGATCCTGCCGGATCAGATCGCGTCGCTGTCGCGCTCGCCGGTGCGGATGCGGATGGCCGCATCAATTGGCGAGACGAAGATCTTGCCGTCGCCGATGCGGCCGGTTTTCGCGGCATTGGCAATGGCTTCGGTGACACGGTCGACCTGATTATCGTCGACGATGACTTCAAGTTTCACTTTCGGCAGAAAGTCGACGACATATTCGGCGCCGCGATAAAGTTCGGTGTGGCCCTTCTGCCGACCAAAGCCCTTGGCCTCGATGACGGTGATGCCGGACACGCCAACTTCGTGCAGTGCCTCCTTCACTTCGTCAAGTTTGAACGGCTTGATGATCGCTTCGATCTTTTTCACCCGTTACCTCTTCTCGCTACGTGCGCACGCAGGCCGGCGCGCGCTGGTCCCAATTCATTAGCAGGAAGTGTGCCAATTGCGAAGCGCGGCGATCTGGCGAGTCGCTACCGATGCCAAGCCGAGGTTCTGCACATAATTCGTGCAACTGCCTATTTTAAGGGCAGTATGCGTGCCAAAACAGCGGGCAATGGGGCATTTCAGATTTTTCCAATGTTCATGCCGTCTTCAGGCCAAGCGCGGCAGAGTGTGCGTGAATTGCGGAGTAAACGACATGCGTAGTCCCATTCTTGCCCTTGCTGTTGCAGTCTTGTTGCCGACATCTGTCATGATGCCGGTGCCTGTGCTGGCCGATCCGCCGTCGCATGCCCCAGCTTGGGGGCGGCGGGCCAAGGAGCAGGCCGCAGCGCCCTGGTATGCCGATCGCTATTACCGCTCAGGCGAAGCCTATCGCCCGCGCGTGCTCGGTGTGGACGACAGGATTTACCGCGGCCGCGATGGACGCTATTATTGCAAGCGCGATGACGGCACGACCGGGCTGATCGTTGGCGGCATTGCCGGTGGTGTGCTTGGCAATGTCATCGCGCCGGGCGGCTCCAAGACGCTGGGCACGATTCTCGGCGCTGCCGGGGGCGCCCTGATCGGTCGTGCCATCGACCGGGATGAGGTTGTCTGCCGATAGGAATATAGCGACCGCTTTTCATCTTTTGCTGTTTCACGCCTTGACGATGGCCATGTGCGAACGTATGTCCCGCACACATCGTGGCGACCTTAGCTCAATCGGTTAGAGCGCTGGTTTGTGGTACCAGAGGTTGCGGGTTCGATTCCCGTAGGTCGCCCCACTTCTCCCCCTGCTTTCTGCCATTCCCTTCGCGCTGTTGAGCGCTTCCCCGCGCATGCGCTTTTAGTGATGCGGCCTGTGGCGTGCTGTCTGTATCATGAAATTACAGCATATTCTTTTGTGGAAACCGGAACGCTATTCCTCTATGGTCTGAGCAACGTCGGCGTAAACGACGATAACAGGGCGCGACGCTTGATCGCGCGTCCGATCAAGGGAGGATGTTTATGAGCACCACTACGCACCTGCTGACGACTGTTGCCGCTGCCTGCCTTCTTGTCGGGCCTGCGTTTGCTCAGGATGCTGATGCATCCGCGCCTGCTGTCCAGGAAGAAGGGGCGTTTGGCGACATCATCGTGACGGCGCAGCGTCGTTCAGAACGATTGCGCGACGTTCCCCTGACGATCTCTGCGAAAAGCGGCGACGATCTTGAACGCACGGGCGTCAGCAACGTGCGGGAACTCAGCATTGCCGTTCCCGGTCTCAGCTTCACCACGCAGGGCAGCTTTGCCCAGCCTTCGATCCGCGGCGTCCAGACGACGGTGAGCCAGGCGGGCGGGGATTCGCCGGTCGCCATTTATGTCGATGGGCTTTACCAGGCCAATCAGCTTGGCAATCTGTTCGACCTGCCCGACATCGAGCGCGTCGAGGTGCTGAAAGGGCCGCAGGGGACGCTGTTCGGCCGTAATGCCACGGCAGGGGCCGTCGCCATTCACACCAAATCGCCGTCCATGGACAGTGTGACGGGTAAGATTTCTGCCAGCGCCGGCTATTTTACTGGTAGCAAGGCGCGGGATTCGCATGATCTCATGCTCAAGGGGTATGTCAGCACGCCGATTGTTGAAGACAAGCTGGCGATGAGCGTGGCGGGCTTTTACGAGCATATCGATGGTTATCTGACCGATATTCGTACCGGAAAGCGGACCGGCGAGGTCGAGAAATATCTCGTCCGCGTCAAGTTCCGTTTCGAGCCGACCGAAACCATTCGCTTCCTGCTGTCAGGCAGCTATGGCAAGCGCGAGGATCAGGCCGCTGCCGCCACGCATCCCTTGAACGGCAACACGTCTGCGGCCTTTTATCCGGGCGCCATCGTGCCGCAAAAGCCCTGGCAGGTTGCGGGCGAGTTGAAGGATGGCGTCAGCCCGGCGTCGGATTCGCATCGTTCGATCAGCCTGAAGGGCGAGTTTGATATTGGAGACATCGGCACGCTGACGTCGCTGACCGGATACACCAAGGTCAAGGCGCGCACGACGGCTGACATTGATTCCGCTTATGCGCCCAACTGCCTAGCGGCGTTCGGCTGTATCATCTACGACCTGAACTATCCCAACAAGACGTTCCAGCAGGAATTCACTTTCGCCTCGGAACAGTTCGGGTCGCTCAGTTTCGTGGCGGGCGCATTCTATTACCGCGACAATCACTTCATCGCGTCGAACATCAATCCGGTCTTGCGGGCGGATGGCAGCATCGACCGCAGCCAACCTGCTGCCGTCTTCCTTGCAGGCCGCATCAAGACCGAAGCCTGGGCCGGTTTCGGCGAGGTCAATCTCGATGTCACCGACAAGCTGCGCGTGATCGGCGGGATGCGTTACAGCTGGGAGCGTAAGAAGGGTGTCGATGGCAGTTACTCCGGCGGACAGACCTTTGACTTCCCGACGACGGGCGCGCCCAGTTGGGATAGCTGGACCCCGCGCGTATCGGTGCGTTACAGCCTGAGCGACGATGCCAATATATACGCCACCTTCAGCAAGGGCTTCAAAAGTGGCGTTCTGGACTCCACCGGTCTGACAAACGATGTCGCAAACCCGGAAACTATCACATCCTATGAAGCGGGCGTGAAATATGGCGACGGCTTTATCAGCCTGAATGCAGCGGGTTTCTATTATGATTACAGCGACTTGCAGGTTCAGTTCTTCGACGGCACCCGCACGCTGCTCGCCAACGCCGCCAATGCCGAGCTTTATGGCTTCGAAGCCGATGCGCAGCTCAACGTTACCGACAATGTCCGTCTGAGCCTTGCCGGTTCATGGCTGCCGCATGCCAAGTACAAGAACTTCACAGCGGCCACGGACTTCACCTTGCCCAATTCGCCGTTTGGTATGGGCCAGGCCGTGGTCGATGCCAGCGGTATGCGGATGCTGAAGGCACCGAAGTTCACGGGCAGCGCTGCGATCAACTATGAAGGCGATACGGCCTGGGGCAAGCTCGAAGCCAATGCCAATGTCTATTACTCGGCGGGTTATAACTGGAACCTGTCTGGCCGCGTCCGCACCAAATCCTATGCGCTGGTCAATGGCCAGATTGCGCTGACTCCCAATAACAGCGCGGTGAGGGTCGGGATTTTCGGCAAGAACCTCACCAACAAGGCCTATGTCGGCGGCACTATTCTGGCTGCCAATGCCGATGGTGCTGTCTGGGCGCCGCCGCGCCAGATCGGCATCAGCGTCGATTACAGCTTCTGAGATCCAACACTTCCTCTGGAACTGAAAGGCCGCCTGAGCGATCAGGCGGCCTCTTTTTTTGTTCAGCGATGGGGATTGGCTCAGGCGCGGTCGAATTCAATGTGCAGTTGTTTCAGTGCACGCAGCATCAGGCCGGGGACATGGGCAAAATCATTCTTGCCGGGTGCCAGCCGGATGTTCCGCGTCCGGCGCAAGAGCGTGTCAAAGCCCCAGAACAGTTCGCGCCGGGCCAGTGGCGCACCGATGCAATGATGGATGCCTGAACCAAAGGCGAGATGCGAACCGGCATTGTCGCGATTGATGTCGAGCTTTGA
Source organism: uncultured Sphingomonadaceae bacterium (assembly GCA_964635065.1). Lineage (GTDB taxonomy): Bacteria > Pseudomonadota > Alphaproteobacteria > Sphingomonadales > Sphingomonadaceae > CAZWMK01. The sequence goes on from CAZWMK010000085.1 coordinate 5,229, forward strand.
CGGACAGCCGAAATGGCTGGCGTCGCGGTTGGCCGCGGCAAAACGCAGGTTCAGCAGCGACCGCGCCGGAATGGTGACGCCATGCAGTTCTACGTCGCAGGTGGTGACGCGATACAGGCCCTGAACCGGCGATTGCAGGCGCAGGGCTTCTTCGATGAAACCCGGCAGATGGGCATCAAGATCCGACATCAGCAGCGCATATTGTTCCGGATTCTGGCATAGCAGCAAAATGCCTTCAGACATGGCATTGGTCGATGTTTCGCTGCCGCCGACGAAAATATCGGATAACAGGTGCGATACGATGTCGGCATAGCTTAAGGCGCCACCGTCCGAAAACCGGGCATTGACCAGTTCCGACAGGATGGAATCATTCGGACTGCGGCGCAGGCCATCGATGATGTCCTTGAAATAATGCTGGAACTCGATTTCCTGCCGGATGCTGTCGGCTTCTTCCTCTGGCGATTGCATCATGCTGAACCGCTTGGTCCAGGCGTCGGTCCAGCGCTTGATTTGCCAGATGTCGTCGATCGGCACGCCGACCTGACTGCAAATGGCAATCAGCGGCAAGGGTACACATAGTTTTTCGACGATGTCGCAGGCGCCGTCATCGATGAAGGCATCGACCAGATCGCGCGCAGTTTGCTGGATCAGCGGGTCGAGCGACTTGATCTTGCCGGCCCGCAGCGCGTTCTGGAAGATGGTACGCACTTCCTTGTGGCGCGGATCGTCGACCAGCGACAAGGTGGGAGTCGGCACCCAGCCTTCGGCCTCGTAAATCTCGCGCGCCATCCGGGCGCGCACGGGGTCGACCGTGTCGCGCATGAGATCGATGGTTGCACCGCTGCTGAAACGCGCCGGGTCCATCAGGATTTGCCGGATGTCGTCATATTGGGTGATGACGTAAAAGCCGCCCTTCTGGTCGAAGAAAACCGGCGCTTCCTTGTGCAGCCGTTCATAGATCGGGAAGGGGCAATCCTGCACCTCGGGATCCAGAAAGGTCAGTTTGTCGAGCGGGATATCCTTGTCCATGGCGACCTCATTTTCCTTCAACGGAATAGACGAGAAGAGCGTTGCCGGGTGTATGGAAGTAGAGGCCATAGCCCGAATTGACGATGACTTTGCCGTCGACGATGAGGGGGCCGGGGCCGCTCATCGATCCACCGGTCGCGATTTCGCCATTGGCTGTGCGGACAGGCTGGACCGTGTCGGCTTGCCAGATGATCTTGCCGGTCTTGCCGTCGTAAGCGCGAAGCCAGCCATCGAGATGACCGGCAAAGACAACGCCGGGCATGGCCGTGACGGCAGCTGAAATGCCGGGATCGCAGTTGGCGTCCCGCCCGTGACACGCATCCTTGCGGGCAAGGGCACGCCACAGGATTTTGCCGCTGCGCGCATCGATGGCGTGCAAGCCGGGGAAGCCGGGCGCCGTGCGCGGTTCTGCGCTGCGGCCATGTTCAAGATCGACGATCGGCACGTAAACACGGGTGCCTTCAGCCGCCATGCCGAAGTGGACACCGCCCTGAATGCCGCCGCGCCCGACCGCTTTGCGCCATAATAACGTGCCATTTGCGTCGGGATCCATGGCAAAGACCTCGCCCGATTTTTGACCTGCCACCACAGCCTCTTTGCCGCCGCCCAGATCGATCAGGAGCGGGGACGCCGAAAAATCCACGTCCGGGCCGTTTTCAGCAGGGCAATTCGGATGGTTGTTCATCATGCACGCGCCATTCCAGGCGTCGCCCTTGGTGAACTGCTGTTGCCACAGCCGCTGGCCGGTCTGGATATCAATGGCGAAGATCGCGTCGGAATTGCCATCGGCAGGCGAGGAATAATTTTCGCCGCTGCCAAAATAGATACGCCCGCGCCGGACATCGATCGCCGGACTGTTCCAGACAGGCGCCCCCGATGGGCCAAGGGCTTCGGTGCCCACGCGCGTCCTGCCTTGCGGGCTGGCGGGGGCGGGGACTGTGTAATGCTGCCAGAGCACCGTGCCCGTTTTTGCATCCAGGGCCGCGACCGAGCCGCGGAAGGTGCAGCAGCGATATTTCTCATCGAAAACCGAGGCGACCTCGAACGAGGATACCGGCACGAACAGTTTGCCATCATGGTAGGCGGGTGTGCCGGTGATGGTGCTGTTCGGATGATCGTCGATATGCTGCTTCCACAGTACTTCGCCGGTCAGGGCATCAAGCGCATAGGCATTGCCTGCAATGTCACCAAGAAACAGGCGCGGGCGGGGCGGGGCCTTGCCGTCGGCCCATGGTTCGAGCGTGATGCCGGTGCGGACTTCGCCACCCAACCGTTTGGCCCAGCGCGCGCAGCCGCTGTCTGCGTCCAGCGCATAGACGGTGCCATCCTGGCTGCCGACAAAAATCGCGCCCATCGCCGCCGCCGGCTGCGAGCGGGCGCGGACGGATGCAGGATAGGCGAAGGCCCATTTCAGCTTGAGCTTCGGAACGTCTGCCGCCTTCAGACCGGCGATTCTGGCCGGGGTGAAACGGCGGGTGTCATGCCCCCATCCGACCTGTGCGGGCGGCGCGTTCATGTCGAAACGTGCTGCCTTGCCCGCGCACATTTGCGGGGCTTTGGGTGGCTGGTAATCGTCAAGGCTGGTGCGCGTCAGAAATTCGGTGACGGCAACCCGGTCCTTTTGCTCAAGGTGCGCGGCCATGTCTTTCATCAGGCCGTTGTTCATGGCATCGAGAATCGAGACCGGCGCCATCATGCGCAACACATCCTGATGGGGCGCTTTCGGCATGGCGCCCTGATGGCAACTGGCGCAATTCTGTTCATAGACCATGCGACCGGGGTGAGTGGCCGGATCGATTTCCCTGCCGGCCTTGGCATACATGGTTTCAGCTGATTTGACCGCGCCCTTCGGTCGTTCGGGCATGGCGGCGATGGTTGTGGTTGCCACCAGGGTCAGCATGGCCCCCCGCAGCGCTGTATTCATGCGACGGGTTCCCCGGCGGCATTGACGGGGCCTTGCTGTTCAGCGCGCTGCCACCAGGATTGGGTGACCACCGGCATCTCTTTTTCATATTGCAGCGCGAGGGCCGGTGAATCTGCGGGCAGTGGTGTCGAGCGGGTTGGAGGCAGGCCGCTGCCGGCATCCCTCACCGGGTCGACGAACTCCAGCTGGATGGTGTCGAAGCATTCATAAAGCCCCGGCACATGTTTTTCATGATAATCGCTGATCTGGTGGTTGTAGAATGCCGCCGCGTCGCGGAAGGCAAGCAGGACATAATATTTGTTCTCGGTCGCGCTGCGCCAGCATTCATAGCGCAGGCAGTCGGGTTCGCGGGCATGGGTGAATTTCGCCAGATCGCGTTCGATCTCTTCAAACTGGTGCAGACGATCGGCCTTGATGCCGACATGGGCGACGATGGTAACCATGTTTCACTCCCCAGGCGGCGATGCGGTGCGCCGTTGATTGTCGAGGGGGTGGCCGTTGCGACTCTTTCCCCCAGAAAAGTTGCACTACATGATACCGGAATGGCGTTCCGGTCAAAGCAAAAAATCTCTCGCTCGCTGGTCAGGCCGGCGTTATGTCGAGCGCGGCCCGCGCCATGGCGATGATCGTGTGCTTGAAGCTGTCATCGTGGATCGAAAAATGCGGCCATAGTCCATGCTGTTCCCGCAGGCTCATCCCGGCCAGCGCGGCGCGGATCGTCCAGGCGACTTCATTGACACGGGCGCGAAACGCCGTCTCGTCTGTCCTGTTGAGGCGCGCTTGCAACATCCTGAAGAGCCGTTCGGCAGCATGGGCATCCATGCCTGCCATGATCTGGGCGACCTCCGGATCGAAGCTGCTCTGCCGGTCGAACTCGCGCAGCAGGCCGGGATCCGAACAATAGGCGCTGAACATGATGTCGACATGGAAGCGCAAAATTGCGTCGGCACTGGCATCGGACCAGTCGTGCGAATGCCATATGCGTTCGAAGTCGGCGGTCCATGCCGTCGACCACTGATCGACGATGGCACGTAAAATGGCGCTTTTATCCGTAAAACGGCGATAGATGGCAGGCGCTGATACGCCGGACTCCTGGCTGATCAGGGCGATGGTGGCGTTTTCATAACCATGTTCGGTGAACAGGCGCGTCGCTGTATCGAGTACGGCAATCAGTGAATTGCGACTGCGTTGCTGTTGCGGCCGTGATACCCACTCGGACCGGGTCGACCAGTGCATGTCTTCCGTCGTCATTGTCATGGTCAAACGTGCTGGGCTTTCCTGGTCTTTCGCGTGACAGACAATTTTGCAGCGGCTTTGCAATGTTTAAACCAACATGCGTGATTGTCGAGTCAAGCCGCACAGCGCATGATGCACGCCATGCCCGCTACCGATCTTTCCGCCTTGCCCCTCATTGTCACGGCAGAGATGGCACCACATGCGCATGCGATTTTCCAGCGCCTGCGCGATCAGCATTTTCCGCCCGAACGCAATCTGGTGCCGGCCCATGTCACGCTGTTTCACCAGTTGCCGGGAACGGAATTTGCCGCGATCAGTCGCGATCTTGCCCGGATATCCGCAACAACGCCGCCGCTTGCGGCCCGGGTCAGCGGGGTGCGCCGTCTGGGGCGAGGGGTGGCTTATGAAATATATTGCCCGCCGCTTGCCGACTTGCGCGCGCTGATGGCGGACCTGTGGGCCGGGCTGCTGATCCCGCAGGATCAGGCCAAGCCGCGGCTGCATGTGACGATCCAGAACAAGGTTCAGCCAGACGTGGCCCGGACGCTGTCTGCCACGCTTGGCGCGCAGCCACTGCCGCCGGATTTCCGGTTTGGCGGGCTTTTACTGTGGCATTATCATGGTGGGCCATGGACCTTGGCCCGACGCTATCCTTTCCGGGGCGTCGTCTCTGCGTTGACCAGCTAGCGCGACAATGGACCTTCGATGACGGTCAGGATGCTGCCCGGTGCCATGATCGGCGCCAGCAACTGCCGGAAATGCGGGCTGATGGCAAAATGCCGTTCGCCGGGCGGCGCTGCAGACAGGGGAAGTTCCAGCGGCGCGATGGGCATGTCTGTCAACGTTGCCTCCAGCACGGGCAAGGTCAGCGGTTTCCAGACGGGGGCGGCATCCTGCGCGGTCTGCGCCATCTGG
>CAZWMK010000086.1:0-10219 GCA_964635065.1 uncultured Sphingomonadaceae bacterium
ATGATGATCATGTCCTTGGCGCGGCCGACAATGAACAGGTAGCCATCTGCCAGATAGCCCATGTCGCCGGTATCGAGCCAGCCATCCTTGAGGCAGGCGCTGGTCGATTCCGGGTCGCGGAAATAGCCGGCCATGATGCTGGGGCCAGCCGTGATCACGCGTCCGATCCGGCGTTCAGGCAGGACGCGGTCGTCGTAGTCGCGGATTTCGACTTTCATGCCAGGCAGCGGTCTGCCGCAGTTGACCATCGCGCGGTAACGCACGGGCCGGCCGGGGTCGCCGGCAGGTGTCTCGTCATCGCCGATGCCCGAAAGCAGGCGTTCGTCGACAAGATCGGTCACGATGCCTTCGCCGGGCGGCATGATGGTCACAGCCAGTGTCGCTTCCGCGAGGCCGTAGCTGGGCAGGAAGGCGCTGCTCTTGAAGCCTGCGGGGCCAAAGGCATCGACAAAGCTCTGCATCACTTCGGGGCGGATCATGTCGGCGCCATTGCCGGCGATGCGCCAGCGCGACAGATCGAATTTCATGGCGACATCTGTCTGGCTCGATACGCGGCGGGCGCAGATGTCATAGCCGAAGGTCGGAGAATAGCTGAGTGTATAGCCGGGGTTGCGGCTGATCAGGGTCAGCCATGACAGCGGGCGCCGTGCAAAATCCTCGGTCGCGAGATAATCGGCCGATACCTGGTTGGCGAGGGGCGACAACAGGCAGCCAACAAGGCCCATGTCATGATACCAGGGCAGCCAGCTGATGCAGCGGTCGTCGGCCTGCAGGGCCATGCTGACGGCATGGCCGTTCAGATTGGCGAGCAGCGCCCGGTGCGTCACCTCCACACCATGCGGAAAGCGCGTACTGCCGCTCGAATATTGCAGATAGGCGATGTCATCCGCCTGTGACTGCGGCAGGTCGCCAACCGGCGCCGCCTTGGTCATGAACGCCGTCCAGTCGAGCGCGGTGGTGCCCGGCAGGGTTTCTGCGGCTTCGGCCACCATGGCGAACAGGCCCTGCGGCGACAGCACGAGAGCAGGGTCGCAGCTTTGCAACTGGTTGCGGATCTGTTGGACATAACCGTCGCGTCCGCCAAAGCTGGTCGGCATGGGCAGCGGTGTCGGCAGGGCGCCGGCGTAGATGGCGCCAAAGAAAAGCCCGGCAAACTCGGCGCCGGTTTCCGCAATCAGGGCGATGCGGTCGCCGGGGCGGATGCCGGCGGCAATCATGCGGTGGGCATTGCCCAGCGCGTCCTGCCGCAGTTCGGCATAGCTGTATGCACGGACGAGATTGGCGCGCGCATCGAAGAAGTTGAGGCCGCGCTGGCCCTGGGCGGCATAATCCAGCGCATCGCCCAGCGTTTCAAAGTCGGACAGGCGTCGTGGCAGTGCATCATGCGTCGGGGTGACGGCCTGTTCACCTGCCATGACAGCAGTCGCATGGGCACCGGCGCGTTCGCGTTGGACAGAATGCAGCAAACCTGTTTCTCCCTGACACTTGTGCGTGTTGCGGCGTTTCAGGGCCGGTCTTGCCCTTTTTGCGCCGTTCCACCCCAAGGTGAAGGCTGGACGATCATCAATTCACGCATTTGCTTGCTACTCGCGTTCAAAATCCGGCCCGACTGTGGCAGGATCATGGCGCGATGACAGCTTTGCGAAAATCCCGCCCGCTTGATAGTGCAGCGCTTGAGGCGCTGGCGCTGCGCTATGTCGAGCGATATGCGACGACGCGCGCCAAATTATCCAGTTATCTCAAGCGCAAGCTGCGTGAGCGCGGCTGGGCGGGAGAGGATGTTGCCGATGTTGCGGCGATCGTCGAAAAAATGGCGCGTCTGCGTTATGTCGATGATGCCAGTTTTGCCGACATGCGTGCGCGCGGCCTTCTCGCGCGGGGCTATGGTGCGCGCCGGGTCGATCAGGCGCTGATGGCTGCGGGCGTGGAGGAAGGGCTGCGGCGAACGGTGAGCGCTGGTGTCGATGGCCGGTCCGCGGCGCTGGCCTATGCACGCCGCCGCCGCTTTGGCGCTTATGCCGGCACAGGGACACCCGATCCCGTAACCGCGCGGCGTCAGCTGGCTGCGATGTTGCGTGCCGGGCACAGCATCGCCGATGCACGCCATGCCCTTGCAGGGCTTCAGGCCGACGAGTTTTGGGACGATTCCGCCGAATAGGCGGCGCGCGCCTGTTCAAGGGCTGCGGGTGTATCGATGTCGAACCAGATGCCGGGGTCAGCCACATCGATTTCGACTGGCGAAACGCTGCCAAGCAAAGCTTTTCCGCCAATATCGCCCTCGAGTCGGGCCAGATCGGCGAAAAAGGCGCGGCCCCAGCGCAAGGGATTGCCGCGCCGCCCGCCGGTGACCGGGATGACAACGCTGCCAGCCGGTGCCGGCGCGTCGGCCAGGCAGCGCAGGGTGGCTGGGCTTATGCCGGGCATGTCGCCGAGGCAGAGCAGCACAGCCTCCCAATCGGCGGGGATGGCGCCGATCCCCGCGCGGATCGATTGCGAAAGGCCCAGTGCCGCGTCTTCCGCCACCACATATTGTGCGGGGCGCGTGCCGATGGCAGCGCGCACGGCATCAGCCTCGTGACCCAGGACCACAATGGGCGGCGGCAGGCCGGCGGCGGCGAGGCTGTCGATGATATGTGCGATCACCGGGCGGCCACCCAGGATTTCCAGCAGTTTGTGCGGTCCGCCCATGCGGCTGGCGCGCCCGGCCGCCATGACGATCGCGCCAGTGGTGCCGCCCTGCACCACCGCGCGTGGTTCGGGGCGCTCCGCTTCGCCCAGAAGGCCGCCGACGCCCCAGCTGGCAATCTGGGCGGCATCGACGGGCAGGCCCGCCGCCAGCTGTTCAAGCAGCAGGTCGATGCCATTGCGTTTCGGGCTGCGGGCACAGCCGGGCAGACCGATGACCCAGCGGTTTTCCAGTTGTCCAAGGACCAGCAGATTACCGGGATCAACGGGCATGCCGGTGCGCAAAACGCTGCCGCCGGCCCGCCGGATAGCGGCAGGGACAATATCGTCGCTGTCGCTGGTGGCCGATGCGGCAGCAATCAGCAGAAGATCGGCCTTTGACGCCAGATGATCCCGCAGGGCCAGCGCCAGGGCGTCGGTGTCGTGGGGGCAACTGCTGCTGGCGGTGAGCTTGCCACCTAGTGCCGACAGTCGGGCGGCTGTGACGCGCGTTGCCTTGGCCTCAGCCTTGGGATTTGATTCGGTACCGGAAAGCCGGGTGTGGATGAGGACCGCATCGCGCGGCGTGAAACCATGAAGCCGCATGGGCGCGCCGGCGTTCAGCGCGGCTGTCAGCAGCGATTCCGGTACGGCATAGGGGATGATCTTGACCGTGGCCACAATGTCACCAGCCATAACGCGGCTTCGTGGGGCAAGCGTTGCAAGGGTGATCCGTTCGTCGATCAGATTGAGCGCAGTCACAGCGGCCGCATCACAATCGAATAGGCCCGCGAAGGCTGCAGTGATGTTGCAGCGCCCGTGCAAGGGGGCTGCGGTACGCAGGCCGGCGCCTTCCAGCACAGCCGCAAGCCGGGCGGCAGCCTCGTCTTCGGGGATGTCGCCGGGGTCGGGCCGGGCGACGGTGATGGCGGCGATGCCTGCCGCTTCCAGCCTGGCAATGTCGCTGGCTGTCAGCTGCCGACCCTTTGCCCAGCGTGCGCCGTCGACGTCGGTGGCATGTGCCAGAACGGCGCCAAGCGCATCGGCGGGAGAAACGGAGCCGAATTTCATGGCCCTATGTCTTTCCGCGCCAGGCAGCGATCATCTGTGCGGCGATCGACAGTGCAATTTCCGCTGGATTGGCCGCGCCGATATCAAGGCCTGCCGGGCCATGGATGCGGGCGCACGCGGTGTCGTCAAACCCCTGGGCGGCAAGGCGCTCCAGCCGTTTCATGTGGTTTTTCCGCGATCCGAGGGCGGCGATATAAAAGGCGTCCGACCGCAGGGCCGCAGCCAGGGCCGGATCGTCAAGTTTGGGATCGTGGGTCAGTGCAACGACGGCACTTGCTGCATTGGGACGCCATGCGGCCAACGCTTCGTCGGGCCAGCGCGGATCGACGGCGAGATCGGCGAACCGGCTGTCGTTGGCGAACAGGCCGCGCGGGTCGATAAGGGTCGGCGTCACACCAAGCATAAGCGCCATGGGCGCGAGCGTCTGGGCAATATGCACGGCACCGATGATTGCCAGCCTGAGCGGCGGTGCATAGCCTTGCACAAACCAGCCATCGACCGCGCCTTCCACTGTCTGGCCGGTCGCGGTGTCGGTCGAAAGCTGCACGGTTTCACCTGCCCGCCGGGCCGCCAGCAACCGGTTGATGAGGCGCGGCGCAAAATGCGATTCGTCGACAGGTTGAACCATAACGCTGATCCGCCCGCCGCAGGCCAGGCCGACGCGCCATGCCGTTTCATCGGCCACGCCATAATCGAGGCGGCGGCTCTGACCGGTGGCGATCAGAGCCTGGGCTTCGACGATGACATCGCCCTCGACGCAACCGCCCGAAACCGAACCTTCGAACAGCCCGTCGTCGCGGATGGCGAGATGGGCACCGACCCGGCGCGGTGCGGAACCCCATGTTTCGATCACGGTCGCAAGCGCGACGCCATGCCCGGCGGCATGCCAGCCGGCAGCGGCGGCCAGCAGCCGGCCCAGTTCATCGGTGGGCGCCGTCATTTGATCAGGAGATAGGTCAGCAGGAAAATGGTGATGAGCGTGATCAGGGCGCCCCAGATCAGCGGCGGCAAGCCGCTTGGCGCGTTCTCTGCCGCTTCTGATTCGTCGTCGGGCACAGGCACGTCCGTCGCGCCGGTGGCTGCGGGCTGCTCGATTTCAGCCTTGAGGGTGGCGAAAAAATTCTCTGCATAGCCTTTGGCGGCGCCTTCGATCAGCCGCGCCCCCAGCTGGGCAAGTTTGCCGCCGACCTGTGAGGTTGCGTCATAGGACAACAGCGTCGCAGGGCGACCATCTTCGGCGGTGGCATCGGTCAGGCGCACCTCGGCCCGGCCCTTGGCGAAACCGGCGACGCCGCCCTTGCCTTCGCCTGACAGGACATAGCGGTTGGGCGCGTCGATTTCGGACAGCGTGACCGATCCTGCGAATGTGGCGCGCACCGGGCCGACCTTGGCATTCATCCGGCCCTCGAAACGGTCGTCTGCCACGCGGTTCAGACTTTCGACACCATCAATGCAGCGCGCCAGCATGTCGGGATCGTTGATCGCCGCCCAAACGGCGTCGCGCGGGGCAAGGATCAGTGATTCGCCGGAAATCTGCATATTGTCACCCTTTTGCCATGCGTTCTTGTCGCGCTTGTCGCTCATGAACGGAAGGGCTGGCAAGTCCGTTACGCAATTAAGGCTTTACGGCGGCGGCCACCGTGCTAGCTTCGCCCGAAAAATATCACAGGGGGGAAAGTTGCGTGGAGGACGCATGAGCGACGAAGCGTTTCAGGGGCAGAACGCAGGCGATGACGATCATTTGCCAGAAACAACCGTTACGGGGCTGGTCAAATGGTTCGATGCCGTGCGCGGCTATGGTTTCATCATACCTGATGATGGCAGCGGCGATGTGCTGATCCATTTCACCGTGCTGCGCGACATCGGGCGCCGCAGCCTGCCGGAAGGCGCCACGCTGTGTTGTGTGGCTGTTCAGCGCGAGCGTGGACGGCAGGCGCGCCAGATCCTGTCGCTCGATTTGTCGACGGCGACGGGGCCAGATCCGGAACTGGCGCTGCAACGGGCGCGGCAGCGCAATGATCCGCTCGACTTCCTGGACGTGGCGGGCGATTTCGAACCGGCCACTGTCAAATGGTTCAACCGCCTCAAAGGCTATGGCTTCATCACCCGCGGGGAAGGGCAGCCCGACATTTTTATTCACATGGAAACCGTCCGTCGTGCGGGGATCGCCGATCTTGTGCCAGGGCAGGCGCTCAGGGCCCGCATTGCCGATAGCGGCAAGGGGCCGGTGGCCGTGGTGATCGAAGCCGTGCCTGAATGACCGCCGGTTGGGTGCGGGGCGCGATGGCGCTCCTGTGCCTGGGATTTGCCGGGTGCAGCAGTTCCTCGCCTGCCGTTTCGGGCGAATCTGTCCAGGCGGCACAGTCTTTGTCCATCGTGCCCCTTGTTATACGCACGGCTGATGGCCGGACCCATCGCTATCGCGTCGAAGTGGCCCGCACCCCAGCCGAGCAGGCGACCGGCCTGATGTATCGCCATGCGCTCAAACCTGCGCATGGCATGATTTTTCCGATGCAGCCTCCCCGTCCGGCCTCCTTCTGGATGGCCAATACGTGGATCGAACTCGACATCATCTTCATTGCGCCCGACGGTCGCGTCGAGAGCGTCGTGGCGCGCGCCCAGCCCGAGTCGCGGACCGCCATTTCATCGCGCGGCGCGGTTTCCGCGGTGCTGGAACTGGCCGGGGGCGAGGCGGCCCGCATCGGTCTGGCATCCGGCGACAAGGTGCACTGGTAGGCGTAATTGCTCCCTTTGCACGGGGCGCTTGCGCTCCAGACTTGCAAATTGCGACGGTTTCAGGCTCTAAGCAGGGCGCAATCATTCAATCCGGTGGTCAAGCAATGGGTCTGTTCAAATCCTTCTTCACCTGGTGGGACGGTCCGACATGGGGCACGCGCCTGTTCACGCGCCGTCATGGCGAGGAAGTCGGACAGGACGCGCAGGGCAACCGCTATTACCAGACAGCCGACGGCAAACGCCGCTGGGTGATCTTCGCTGGTGAAAACGAAGCCAGCCGCGTCGCTGCCGAATGGCATGGCTGGCTGCACAAGACCACGAACATCCTTCCCGCCGCCTCGGACATTCCAATCCGCGCGTGGGAGCAGCCTCACCGCAGCAATCCGACGGGATCGGATGACGCCTATCTGCGCGCCGGTGCTCTGCCAGCCGGTGGCCGCCGCGAGCGCGCGACGGGCGATTATGAAGCCTGGCGTCCCGAATAATGCGCGCAGCTTTTCGTGAAAATCTGGTTGAAGCCATCATTGGCGCGCTCGTCCTCGGCGTTGCGGCCTGGTTCGTGGCCTTTTCCTACGAACGGACGCAAGGCGGTGCCGCAGCAGGAAGCTATCATGTCCTGGCGCGTTTCCCGAATGCCAGCGGCGTGTCGGTCGGCACCGATGTCCGTGTGTCGGGGCTGAAGGTCGGCACGGTGACCAGCCAGAAGCTGGACCCCGAAAGTTATGAAGCGGTGCTGACCCTGTCGGTTGATCCCAAGGTCAAGCTGCCGCTCGACAGTTCGGCGGCGATCACTTCCGAAGGCATATTGGGCGGCAATTTCATTTCGCTGCGGCCTGGCGCGGAAGCCGACATGCTGCGCGAAGGTGATGAAATTACCGATACTTCGGGTTCGGTCGATCTCATGGCGCTGATCGGTTCGGTCGTGAACCAGACGGCGAGCAGGGCGGCGACCCCCGATTCCAATGGTGAGAACGGGCAGTGATCCGGATGCGCGCCGGTCTTGCGCTGGCGACGCTTGGCCTGTCGTCGATGGCAGGCGCGCAGGTTCCGGCGGCTGAACCTGCCGGAACGCCGGCCCCCGCGGCCAAGGCCGCACCGGCTGCAAAAGCCCCCGCGCAACCCACCCCCATGGCCGCCCGCGTTGCAGGCATTGCCGTCCTCAACAAGGACAGCGGCCGGGTAACGCGGCTCAGCGCGCGACCGGGGCAGGTGCTTCGCCATGAAGCGCTGACGATTGCCGTGCGTGCTTGCGACAAGAGCGCACCCTGGGTCCACCCCGGTCTGACGGGCGCTTTTTTGCAAATCGACGAACAGCGGATCAACGCCAGGCCGAGCCGCATCTTTTCGGGCTGGCTGTTCGCCGAATCACCGTCGCTGAATGCGGTTGAAAGCGCGCGCTATGATGTCTGGGTGACAAGTTGCGCGATGAGCTTTCCTGAAACCGGCCCGGATACGGTTGTTGCCGGTCGTGCACCGGCACAGTCCGCGCCAAAACCGGAAGGCGCATCTCCGTCCCCCGCCAGTGCGTCGAGCGCGCCGAAATCGGCGGTGGCGGACACAGCAGCGGACAGCCGTGCGCGATAGGCGCTGCGGCTGATTTCGTGCGCGCCGAAGCGGGCGAGATGGTCGGTGAGGAACTGCGTATCAAGCAGGACAAACCCGCCGGTGCGCAGCCGCGCGACCAGATGGGCGAGCGCGCATTTTGACGCATCGCGCACACGGGTGAACATCGATTCGCCAAAAAAAGCAGCGCCGATCCGCACGCCATAAAGCCCGCCAACCAGCCGCCCATCCTGCCAGCACTCCACCGAATGGGCATGGCCAAGGCGGTGAAGCGCCTGATAGGCGTCCAATATGGTGGGGTTGATCCATGTATCCTGCCGTTCGGTCGTCGCTTCGGCGCAGGCTTGCATCACGGCAGCGAAATCGCGGTCGACATGGTGTGTGAAGCGTTCCTGCCTGAGCGTACGCGCCAGCCGTTGCGGACAGTGAAAGCCATCGAGCGGCAGGATGCCACGCGCTTTCGGTTCAACCCAGAAAATGTCGGGGGCATCATGACTGTCGGCCATCGGAAACAGCCCGGCGGCATAAGCCCGGAGCAGAAGCGCGGGATCGAGCCGTTCATGGGTCATGATCCGGCTCAGACGTCGAGCGCGACGCGCCCGCCCGCATGGCGGCTGAGGCGTCCGGCAAGTTCCAGTTCCAGCAGCACCGTCTGGACGATGGCGGGCGACAGACGGGTGAGGCGAATGAGTTCGTCGACAGCCACAGCGGTCGGACCGAGCAGGCTGATCACAGCGGTCCGATCGGCAGCATCGGCATCGGTCGCGACGGTCGGCGGGCGATAGGCGCTGTCTTGCGCTGCCATGCGCGGCTGCCAGCCGCTGATCGCCTCGACGATGTCGTCGGCGGATTGCACCAGGGTCGCACCGTCGCGGATCAACTGGTTGCACCCTTGCGCGCGCGGATCGAGTGGCGAGCCCGGTACGGCCATCACCTCGCGCCCCTGTTCGCCCGCCAGTCGTGCGGTGATGAGCGAACCGGATTTCGGAGCGGCCTCGATCACGACCACGCCGCGCGACAGCCCGGCGATGATCCGGTTGCGGCGGGGGAAGTGGCGCGCCTGCGGTTCGGTTCCCATGGGCTGTTCGGCAACTACCAGCCCCTGTGCGAACAAGGCTTGGTAAAGCGAGGCATTTTCCGGTGGATAGACAGAGTCGAGACCGCCTGCGATGACGCCGATGGTGCCGCTGGCCAATGCGCCTTGGTGGGCAGCCGTGTCGATGCCGCGCGCCAGGCCCGACACCACGACCAGCCCTGCCTTGCCCAGTGCATCGGCCAGTCCGCGGGCATAGCGCTGTGCGGCTGCGGACGCATTGCGCGCGCCCACCAGCGCGACGGCAGGCCGCCTGAGCAGCGATGGGTCGCCGCGAACGGCCATGACCGGCGGGGCGTCGTCGGTTTCAGCGAGGAGCGATGGATAATCAGGGTGGCCGAGGGTGAGCAACGTGCCGCCAAATCGCTGGATCGCCGCCAGTTCACGCTCGGCCTCGGCAATGCTGGTGATCTTGAGGCTGCGCTTGCCGCCGCGCAGGGCGAGGTCTGGCAGGGCTTCCAGCGCACGCACGGCAGAGCCAAAGCGGGCGAGCAGCTGACGATAGGTGACCGGACCGACATTTTCGCTGCGGATCAGCCGAAGCGCGGCAAGGTCATGCGTCATGGGCGTTACTGTCTGACCGACGGTCGCCGATCCTGGTTTCGGTACCATCGCTCAGGCGGCGGATATTCTCCCGGTGTTTCCACAGCACGATGATCGCCATGCCCCACAGGGCGAAGGCGACATCATAGCGTCCAAGGACAAGCGCGGGGACAGGAGCGGATGTTGCAGCCAGCATGCCGCCAACCGAACTGTAGCGCGTCAGTCGCGCCGCAACGATCCAGACGACGGCAAAGCACAGGCCGGCAGGCCAGAACAGCGCAACCGCGACACCCAGCATGGTTGCCACACCCTTGCCACCGCGAAACAGCAGCCACAGCGGATAGACATGACCAAGAAAAGCCGCGATGCCAGCCAGATGCTCGCTGCCGGGCGCATAATGGCGCGCGAGCAGAACGGCCACGGCGCCCTTGCCGGCATCGAGCAGCAGGGTGGCGGCAGCCAGCCCCTTGCGGCCTGTCCGCAACACATTGGTCGTGCCGATGTTGCCCGATCCGATCTTGCGGATATCGCCCGCGCCGCCCGCCCAGG
>CAZWMK010000087.1:0-10185 GCA_964635065.1 uncultured Sphingomonadaceae bacterium
GCCAATGGCGCGCGCATCCGTCTTGCGCCGCAAAAAGACTGGGAAGGCAATGAACCGGCCCGTCTGGCAAAGGTGCTGGCCGTGCTTGAAGCCATCGCCGCCGATACGGGCGCAAGCGTGGCCGATGTGATCGTGCTGGCGGGCAATGTCGGGATCGAACAGGCGGCCAAGGCTGCCGGTTATGATGTGACCGTGCCGTTCGCACCGGGGCGCGGCGATGCCACCGCTGCGATGACGGATGCTGTTTCCTTCGATGTGCTGGAACCGCTGGCCGATGGCTATCGCAACTGGCTGAAGAAGGATTATGCCGTCAACGCCGAAGAGCTGCTGCTTGATCGCACTCAGCTCATGGGCCTGACGGCGCATGAAATGACCGTGCTAGTCGGTGGCATGCGCGCGCTTGGCACCAATTACGGCGGCACGGCGCATGGTGTGTTCACAGCGCGTCCGGGCGTGCTGTCGAACGACTTCTTCGTCAACCTCACCGACATGAACAACAGCTGGGTACCGACCGGCCGCAATCTTTATGACATCCGGGACCGCAAGACAGGTGCGGTGAAATGGACGGCGACGCGCGTTGATCTGGTGTTCGGTTCCAATTCCATTCTGCGCGCCTATGCCGAGGTCTATGCTCAGGATGACAGCCGCGAGAAGTTCGTGCACGACTTTGTGGCGGCATGGACCAAGGTGATGAACGCCGATCGGTTCGATCTTGACTGAACTCTGACGGCCTGACCTTCGAGGTCATGCGCCGATCCGGACGCTGCCTGCGGGGATGCCGCAGGCAGCGTTTTTTGTTTGTGCGCAGCTCCTTTCCGGCGCGGGAATCGCGGTTTTGATCCAGATCAATTTTTGTAATGCGAATTAGTTGCATCGTTGGCGTGATTTCGCTACTCACTCGCATCAATTGTGATAATGATTCTCAAAATTATACCTGAAGGAGGCAATGCATGATCGACCGTGGGGCGCGCCATGGGATAGCTGCTGTGTCCATGGCAACGATCGCCCTGCTGCCAGCTACGGCCATGGCCAGCCCTGCGGCAGGCGCGATCCCGGTCAGCCTGTCGGTCGGCGGCATGTTCATGCAGGCCGACTGGGTGGTGAAGCTGGTGATGATCGGTCTTGTCATCGCCTCGCTTGTCACCTGGACCGTGTTTCTTGCCAAGGCGCGTGAACTGGCTGCGGCCACTGCGGCGATGCGTGTCGCCCATGACGCAGCAAAGGATTTGCAGGCTTTTAGCGATGCACCTGCACATGCTGCCCTTGCCGGCTTGCCGCTGGTGCGCGAGGCGGAAGCGGAACTGGCCTTGTCGGCAGGTGCGCTGGACGATGCCGATGGCGTGAAGGAGCGTATCGTGTCGCGCTTCGAGCGGCATGAAGCTGCGGTCGCCCGCCGCATGACGCGCGGTGTCAATGTCCTTGCCACCATTGGTGCCACAGCCCCATTCGTCGGCCTGTTCGGCACGGTCTGGGGCATCATGAACAGCTTCATCGGCATTGCCGAAAAGCAGACAACCAACCTGGCCGTCGTTGCGCCCGGCATTGCCGAAGCGCTGCTGGCGACTGCCTTGGGCCTTGTCGCGGCCATTCCGGCGGTTGTGATCTATAACCACTTCGCCCGCCAGATCGCCGCGCATCGTGCGCTGGTGTCGGATACGGCGGCGGCGGTGCTGCGCCTTGTCTCGCGCGACCTCAGCCGCAACAGCGTCAACGCACGGAAGGGCTGAGCCATGGCGATCCGTCTTTCGGACAGCGGCGGCGGTGACGACATTCCCGTCAATCACGACATCAATGTCACGCCTTTCATCGATGTCATGCTGGTGCTTTTGATCATCTTCATGGTGGCGGCGCCGCTGGCAACCGTCGATGTCAAGGTCGACCTGCCGGTCTCGACCGCAGCACCTGCGCCGAAACCCGAACAGCCGGTATTCCTGTCGATTCAGTCGGATGGTCGGATGCTCGTGAACGAGGCCGTGGTCACGAAGGAGAGTCTGGGCCGGGCCATCATTGCCGCGACCGGTGCCGACCGCGAACAGCGCATCTTCCTGCGCGCTGACAAGGTGATCACCTACGACACGGTCATGGGCGCGATGAACGCCTTGCGTGACGCCGGTTATCTGCATGTGGCGCTGGTGGGAGCAGAGGCGGGGAGCGCGCAATGATCATCGGTGGTCTGAGCGTAGATGAACGGCGCCAATGGGGGCAGGCGGGCACGATTGCGCTGGTTGTGCATGTCGGCGTCGGTGTGCTCGCACTGACCTGGGCGCGTCCGGCCTATCTGCCGATGCCGGAACCGGTCGTGCTTGTCGAACTGCCGCCTGCGGCTGCACCGTCGCCTGCGGTGGCCGATCCTGCGCCGGTTGCGGAACCGGAACCAAAGCCTGTGGCTGATACGCCGATCGTTCGCACACCGCCGGTCGAGATTCCACCCGTCAGCGCGCCATTGCCGACAGATCCCGTGATCTTGCCGCCACCGCCACCGGCCGACCCTGCCCCGGCGGTATCGGAATCACAGTCACAGGCCGCCACGACGGCCGTTGAATCGGCGGGCGAAAGTGCCACGGCCAGCCCCAGCCTTACGGCAGGCCATGATCCGAAAGCGCGCCGCCGCGAGGCCGATTATTTCGCCCTGATCAGCGCGCACCTCAACCGCCGCAAAACCTATCCGGCGGAAGCCCGCAAGGCGCGTCAGCAGGGCGTGGTGACGGTGCGCTTTACAGTTGACCGCAAGGGCCTTGTCTCTGACGTGGCGATCAAGCGCAGCAGTGGCCACAAGCTGCTCGATCAGGCCACTGTCGATCTGGTGCATCGCGTGGCGCCGTTGCCGGCGATGCCCGCGTCAATTCAGCGCGACAGCGTCACTCTATCACTGCCCATTGAGTATTCACTGAGAACCATCTGAGAAAAGGGGTATTTTATGCGTAAATCCGTAAAAGGCGTCCTGCGCCCGGTCAGTCTGCGCCAAGGGGGCGTGGCTGTGGTACTTGGCCTTTCGACTATTATTGCTACCGCGTCTCATGCGCAGGAGTCGTCTGACGAAATCGAACTCGATACGCTGAAAATCGAGGACAAGGCGGCAGACGTCAATCCGTACACCCAGAAGGGGGCACCCTATAAGGCGCGCGTCTCGGGCGATCCGCGCCGCGTGAAGCCGCTTGCGGAAACGCCCGCGACAATTCAGGTGCTGACCGCCAAGCAGATCGAGGAATCAGGCGAAACCGACCTGCGCGATATTCTGGATGGCGTACCCGGCGTCACTGTCGGCACCGGCGAAAATGGCAACGCCTTTGGCGACCGCTACATCATCCGCGGTCAGGAAGTGCGCAGCGACGTGTTCGTTGATGGTCTGCGCGATCCCGGCATGACGACGCGTGAGAGCTTTGCGGTCGAACAGATCGAAATCACCAAGGGGCCAAGCGCGAGTTTCGGCGGGCGCGGCACCACGGGCGGTGCGGTCAACTCGATCACCAAGCAGGCCAGCACCGACTATGATTTCAACCGCGTCGATCTGGGCTTTGGCACCGACAATTACTGGCGTGGCACGCTCGATTCGAACTGGCGCCTGTCCGACAAAGTCGCCGTGCGCGCCAACCTGCTTTACGCCGCTGAAGACGTGCCGAACCGCAAGCCGTCCGACCGCGAACGTTATGGTGCGGCGCTTTCGGCCAGCCTGGCGCTGAGTGACAGTGTGCGCGTGCTGCTTGATTATTATCATCTGACAGCCAAGGACACGCCCGATCTTGGGGGCTACATGCCCGCGCCGACCGGAACGGCCGGCGATGTCACGGTGCACAAGCCATGGGATGATGTGCCTGCCTATGCCCAAAAGGGCGATTTCATGGAATCGAAGGTCAACACCTTTACCGCACGGGTGTTCATCGAGCCGTTCGACGGCCTGAAGATCATCAACAGCAGCCGTTATGGCATGACCGAAAATGGTTATGTCGTCACCGGCCTGCGCGGCGGCGCCTATGACAGCGCGACGGGCGGTTACCGGCCGCTGACGCTGTCGAGCCATCAAGGCTGGCAGGATGTCGATTATTTCGTCAACCAGTTCAACGCCTTTGCTGATTTCAGCACGGGTGGTCTCAAGCATGCGCTGATCTTTGGCGTGGAATATTCCGACCTCAAGGTGAAGAATGGTGTTTACAATGTCACCAACAACGGGGCCTTTAACTGTCGCACCGCTGGCACTGGCGCTTTCAACACCTATTGCCTGACGGGCAACGACAGGACGCTGGTGTCGGGCGACATCAACAACATCCTTGGCCGGTCGATCGAAAAGGGCGTCTGGGATAGCGACTGGCGCGTTGAAACCATGTCGGTCTATCTCATGGACACGATTGACGTCACGCCCTGGCTATCGCTGCACGGCGGCATCCGTATGGACGCCTTCAACTATGACAATGTGCTTCAGAACACGCGCACACTCGTCCAGACACCCTATCGCTACAATGATACCTTGTGGAACGGCCATGTCGGTGTGGTTGTGAAGCCGCATGAAGATGGCATTATCTATGCGTCATGGGGCACGTCGAAGGAAATCAACGGCGGTGAATCCGATCTGGGCGGCAACTGCGGCTATGGCGGCGTCTGCATCGTCAATGGCGTGACTGACGTGGGGGACGGCGCACCGGAAGCGGCGACCAATATCGAACTCGGCACCAAGTGGGATCTGTTCGGCCAGCGGTTGATGCTGCAGGCGGCCGTGTTCCAGCTGACCAAGGACGATGTCTTCGAATCCGGCACCCAGGGCAGCTACACAAGCTTTGGGTCGCTGAACACCGGCAAGCATCGCATCCGCGGTATCGAGCTGGGCCTCGTCGGCAACATCACCGAACGCCTGAGCGGTCAGATCAGTGCAACCTTCATGGATTCGAACATCCGGAAAACCATCGCCAGCATTCCGGCAACCGCGCCGGCTGGCGCGACCTATATCGGCAAGCGCCTGTCCAACTTTGCCAATACCCATTTCAGCGCACAGCTGAACTATCAGGCGACGGATGCCCTGAGTTTCGGGGGCACGGCGACATATAAAAGTGCGATGTATACCGGACAGCCCGACAGCCCGGCGGCCTATGACTTCACGCTGGGCGTCAACCGCTATCGCATCCCGTCCTACTGGGTGTTCGATGCCTTTGTGGGTTACAAGTTCAACGAAAGCCTGTCGGCGCGCCTGAATGTCAACAATGTCGCCAACAAGGATTATTATCTTGCCGGTTACCAGAGCGGTCACTTCCTCTACAAGGGTGACGAGCGTCGGGCGACACTAACCCTGACCGGGCGTTTCTGAGCATCAGCCGGGCACGCACGGTGCGCGTGCCCGGCATCTTTTTGGCCACCGAGCGGAGACGGCCATGCTGATCGTTATTGAAAACCTGCTGGATGCGGACGAGGTGCGGCATGTCCGGCGCAAGCTGGCTGGCGCCACTTGGATAGACGGTGCGCAGACCGCCGGGTCGCGTTCGATTGCAGTCAAACAGAATCTCCAGCTCGACCGCACCGATCCGCAGGCACTGGAACTGGGCAATTTGATTCTGTCAAAACTGGGCCAGAATCCGATGTTCGTCTCGGCCTCGCTGGCGGAAACCATCTGGCCGCCAGTGTTCAATCTTTACCAGGATGGCGGCCATTACGGCACGCATGTCGATTCTGCCCTCATGCGCCACCCGCAATCGGGGCGCTCAATGCGCAGCGACCTGTCGGCCACGCTGTTCCTGTCGGACCCCGATGATTATGACGGCGGCGAGTTGGTGATCGAGGGGCAATATGGCGGTCAGGCTGTCAAGCTCGCGGCGGGCGACATGGTGCTTTACCCCTCGTCCAGTCTGCATCAGGTCACGCCCGTCACGCGCGGTCAGCGCATCTGTGCGATCATGTGGATACAAAGCGCTATCGCTGATGCCAGTGCGCGGGCCATGCTGTTCGATCTCGACCAGTCGATCCAGGCACTGTCAAAGGGCCGTGCGCGTGACGATGGCGACATAGACCGCCTGATCCATGTCTATCACAATCTGATCCGCCGCTGGGCCACGCCCTGAGCCGTCCCGTTCTAGCGGGGCAGGGCCGCTTCTGCCTTGGCGATAGCAGCACAGGTTTTGACGAAGCTATCTGGATTGAGCGAGATGGAATCGATTCCCTCGCGCACCAGAAAGGCGGCGAAATCGGGGTAGTTGCTGGGGGCCTGTCCGCAAATGCCGACCTTGATGCCCGAAGCGTGCGCCTTGCGGATCGCTTCGGCAATGGCGATTTTGACGGCTTCATCGCGTTCGTCGAACATGGCGGCGAGCAGCTCCGAATCCCGGTCGACGCCAAGCAACAGCTGTGTCAGGTCGTTTGAGCCGATCGAAAAGCCGTCGAACCGCTCTGCGAACGCCTCGGCGAGGATGACGTTCGCGGGGATTTCGCACATCATGTAAACCTGCAGGCCGTTTTCGCCGCGCCGCAGGCCATTGTCCGCCATTTCGGCAAGGACACGGTCCGCCTCTGCCGGGGTGCGGCAGAAAGGCACCATCACGATGACATTGTCAAAGCCCATGTCCGTGCGCACCTTGCGCAGGGCGCGGCATTCCAGAGCAAAGCCTTCGCGGTAGCGGTCGTCATAATAGCGCGATGCGCCCCGGAAGCCGAGCATCGGATTTTCTTCGCTGGGTTCGAAGGCTTCGCCGCCGATCAGGTGCGCATATTCATTGGTCTTGAAATCGCTGAGGCGGACAATGGCCGGATGCGGGAAGAACGGAGCCGCAAGGCGACCGATGCCGCGCGCCAGGACATCGACGAAATAGCTTGCAGGGTCGCCATGCCCCCGGACAAGGGCCCGGATACGGCGATTGTCGGCGGCGGACAGGCGTTCGGGATGCAGCAAGGCCATGGGATGGACCTTGATAAGGTTGTTGATGATGAATTCCATCCGGGCCAGTCCGACGCCTTTTGCGGGCAGGCGCCACCACTGGAAGGCGGTTGCAGGATCGGCAATGTTCAGCATGACGTCGGTGCGTGTTTCGGCAATGGTCGTGAGGTCGATGTCCTCCCAGTCGAATGCGATCTGTCCCGAAAAGATCATGCCCTTGTCGCCGCTGGCGCAGGACAGGGTGATATCCTGATCGTCTGACAGCAGCGTTGTCGCTGTCCCCGTGCCAACCACGGCGGGGACACCCAATTCACGGCTGACGATGGCGGCATGGCTGGTACTGCCGCCCCGGTCGGTGATGATCCCGGCGGCGCGTTTCATGATCGGTACCCAGTCAGGGTCGGTGTTGCCGGTCACAAGGATGGCGCCATCCTCGAAATGCGCAATATCGGCGGTATCGCGGATGATGCAGGTCTTGCCGCTGGCAATGGCGCTGCCGATCGCGACACCTGTCAGCACGGGCGCGGCGTCGGTTTTCAGGCGATAGCGCCGGAAATGCGTGCGATCCGGCCCGCCGTGTACGGTTTCGGGGCGGGCCTGCACCAGATAGAGCAGGCCGTTGCTGCCGTCCTTGGCCCATTCCAGATCCATCGGGCGACCATAATGGGCCTCGACCGCCATGGCCCAGCGACCGAGTTCAAGGATCTCGTCGTCGCTCAGCACGAAAGCCTGACGTTCCTCCTCCGTGGTCGGCACGATCTGGGTCTGTCTGCCGCTGTCCTCGGCATAGATCATGCGCAACGCCTTTTCCCCCAGCGCTTTGTCGATGATGGGGCGCGCGCCCGGTTTGTCGAGCAGCGGCTTGAAGACGACATAGCGGTCGGGGTTGACCGCGCCCTGCACGATCGTCTCGCCCAGTCCCCATGCGGCGCTGATCGTGGCGATGCCGGGAAAGCCGGATTCGGTGTCGATGGTGAACATCACGCCGGAACCGGCAAGGTCGGCGCGGATCATCTGCTGAATGCCGACCGACAGCGCCACAGCGAGGTGATCAAAGCCCTTGGCTTCGCGGTAACTGATCGCGCGGTCGGTGAAGAGCGAGGCAAAACAGCGCAGGCAGGCGTCCAGCAACGCCGCTTCGCCGCGGATGTTGAGGAAGGTCTCATGCTGACCGGCAAAGCTGGCGTCGGGCAGATCCTCGGCGGTTGCGCTGCTGCGGACGGCAACGGCCGGATCGCGAGTCTGTGCCTTTTCGGCCAGCCGGGCATAGGCATCGCGGATTTCGGCGGCCAGACTGTCGGGCAAGCGGCTTGCCAGCACCAGCGTCCGGATGGCGTGCCCGGCCTCCTGCAATGTGACGCGCCCTGACCGGTAGGCGTCGATCTGCTGGCGGATGGCCGGTTCGATGCCATTGTCGCGCACGAAATCGCGATAGGCGCGGGCGGTCGTTGCGAAGCCGTCGGGCACGCGCACGCCTGCCGCCCCCAAAGCACGCACGAGTTCCCCCAGCGAGGCGTTCTTGCCGCCGACAACGGGCACATCCTGAATCGACAGATCAGCAAGCCAGATCACGCTTGCGACAGTTTTTTGATGACTCATGTCACGCCTCGCTCAATCCACCAGACCGGGCGATGAGCCTAACCGCCTGGCGGGCCGCCGTCGAGTTGACGTGAATGATTCTATCGTATGCGCGCGGCCTTCTGCACATACGGCCTCCTTCCATTCCAACGAAAGGATCGCACCATCAAACCATGGGATCAAACGCCTAATCACGCTCGTAATAGTTGGAAAGACACTTTGTAGCGGAAGAAACTGACGCTCGGCACCATCGCTAGCGCTCGGCGGATTCTGTGGTCGTCATCCAGCGCGATGACCGCGCCTTCGACGGTTTGCCCGTCTTCCGCGAGTTCATCCTGCACATAGCCCATGTAGCGGAGGATTTGACCCACTACGGCATCGCTGGCACGGCCCTTTTTCAATTCCACGACGAGCAAGCGCTTGCGATCTTTGCTAATCGCCAGAATATCCAGCGCGCCCGTGTCTGTCGGATACTGCTGACCGACAATCTCGCCCTCATCGGTGAAAATGTCGAAGTCCCGGCCCAGCTCGGTTTGGGTCCAGTTGGCGACGAGGAAATCCTCTAGATGCTTTTCCATGCCGAAGGCCACAGGGTCCTCGACAAGCCCCTCACTCGTCATAACCGGCGCAGCAGCAGGCGCAGGCAATCCGCCGATCAAAGCTTCAATCTCCTGCGCGTGCCCGGAGATGTTCGAGACAGTTCCGATCGAACCTGTAGAATTCTTCAGCGCATCGCTCATCGCCGCCCGGTCGATGTAGATGTCGTGCCAGCGGACGTTACGGCGATGAGGCAGGATTTGCCCTTCCGCGTACCAATATTCCCCTTCAATCTCGCCCACGCGATAGCGGCCAGCACCATCGGGGGAGAGGATGACATCGCCCGGTCGCAACCCCTTCGATACGGTCCATATAGCTCCGCACGCCAAACCAGCGGCGACCTTGCTCTTATCGGGGTGGATTTCGAGATAAATCGGCACATAGGCCGCGTTGAAGGGGCGCCACGTGTCGGGCAACTTGCCGGATAGGTCTTCATGTATGTCGAAATGCGTTCCTGTGAAGCCGCCTTCAAAGCACGCCTGCGCGTAAACGCTCTTTCTACCAAGCATGACGCGATAGTAATTCTTCAATGCGGCCCCCTCCGGTAGTGACCGCGATCATAGCAACATCGTCGGCGAGGGTGTCAAAATCTTCTGCCCGACAGCACTGCGGACTACCGCCATTCCTCGCGGGACGATGAGTGCTGTTAAAGCGATCATGCCGGGTTGCGACAGACAATGCCCTTAATAGGATCTGATGCCCCAATGGGATGCCGCGCATGGGCCGTGGCCCAATCTCATCTCTAAGTCATTGAAAATTTGGTGGACGCACTAGGGCTCGAACCTAGGACCCGCTGATTAAGAGTTTTAAGTTCTAGCTAGCAGGGGCTTGCGTCTAGTTGCGCATGATGCGCACAAATAACTGATAAATTTATATTATATAAAACTCCTCCCGCATCGAGTATCATCCACTTGCCGTTCACGTGATTGCTAGGTTATTGCTGGCAGCGAGGAGAACGGGCCATGCGGCTGACCAAGCGGATCGTGGAAGGGCAGGCGCCGGACAGCAGGGACCAGTTCCTGTGGGATGGCGACGTGAAGGGGTTCGGTGTCAAAGTCACGCCGGCCGGACGGCGCACTTACCTGTTGCAGTATCGCATGGGCGGACGCGAAGCGGCGACACGGCGCTGGACCATCGGCCCGCACGGCTCGCCTTGGACG
>CAZWMK010000088.1:0-10145 GCA_964635065.1 uncultured Sphingomonadaceae bacterium
TCCACGTTTCATCCGACAACCAGAACAACTAACGCGACATTCCCAACATCCTCCTGCATCAACGCAGACTGCCTGAATCAATGTGCGCGCAGATTTTCAAGAGGCAGACCCTAATTCGAAACCATAGTTCGTCTTCGCGTTCTATCTTCTTGGAGAGGATAGACGATCAGAAACGCCGATCGAATGTCAGTTCCAGTCGGGATCGTTGATAGCGATAAAGTGGGATAGGCGATTCCATTCTTTCATGGACAATGCGCAGTCCAGGCATCAGGCCCATGAATGCGAGCTTGCGATTGGCGATGGTCGCAGATCCACGCAAACGCCAGTCCCGGCGCGCAGACGGAAAAGGCTTGAGGGTTTCATCGCCTGCAAGATAGCTGCCGGCGATGCTGACGCCCGTGCTCCAGCCGCCTTTCCAGTCCCGATAGAAAGCGGCATCGACCTCGCTCAACCATGATGCGTATCCGTTGTCCCGCGCTGTCGTGCGTGATGCTGTTGCGCCCAGAACGAGGAGGCTTTGGGACGACAATGCGTGGCTGCTCTCTAGCCGGAGCGAGGTCGCCCAACCGTCGAGCGCCTTGTTGCGATCATGCGAGATACGGCGGAGATCGCCAATGGCCGACAGCTGCCATGATCGACTGATGGTGCGATCGACCCTGACCCCGGCACCCAAGGCGCTGGCGTAGCCGCTGCCCGCATACCAGCGGCGCAGCCATGTTACTTCGGGTGTGATCCGGTTATCGGCCTCTCCAATTTCCAGACCGCCACGAAATTCCAATGATATGTCATCGGTTTTGGCTTTTGGATAAATACGGGCGAAGCCATTGGCCCTGACCACCCCCGACAAATCGGAACGCAGCGGCTGGCGCCATCCGATTTCACCACTTGCAAGAATGCCTGTTCCCGATTTGGCGCGGGCATCGGAATCGAGTGTGAACGGCAGGCCGTACAACTCGATACTCTCGGCAGAGGTGGCCGCATTGATATTGCTGTCGGGGGCAAGCCCTGCGCTCAGGCTGCCAAAGAGACGCTGTCGTGCACGCATGGCAGAGATGGCGGCATAAACGGTCGTGACGACGCCATCGGGCGGACTGTCAGCCAGCGCCCGGCGCAACTGACGCTCTGCTGCGCCGTTGCGCCCCAATGCGGCCAGCGCCCGGCCATGTTCAAGCCGGATGCGTGTGGCGCCGGGCTGGGCAGCGACAAGATCGGCGAGGATCGGTTCAGCTTCGGCTGGCCGTTTCAACTCGATCAACAGGACGGCGCGGGCAAACCGGACATCAAGCTGCGCCCGGTCTTCCGGCGCGAGTGCGTCGAGCATGGCCAGAGCCACATCGTAGCGGCGCGCAGCAGAAAGCCGTTCGGCCAGGGCAAGAACGCCTGCTCTGTCGGTCTTGATGCGCGCCGCTGCGGCAGGCGGAGTGGCCGCATTAGCGGGCGGCACGGCGGGCTGGACACCCGCCAGTGCCGCAGCTGTGATCAGTGTCAGGCTCACTGACCAGCCGTGAAGACGCCGACCGCTTTTTCCGCGCCGCGCGTGACGGCAAAGGTGCCGCCTGTTTCACGCACCTGCGGTCCGAAAAATGCACCGCCCCAGTTGCCACTGAAGCCGCTGTTGCCGGTTACTGTACCCGCAAAAGACGCAGCCCCCCGATCCAGTGCTGCCGTTCCGCTCAGCCGATCCATGGCGATAGTCTGACCGGTTTCGCGGTTGCGGCCGTTGATATCGAGCGTTCCTGCGACCTGTCCTGCACCGAAATCTGCGGTGAGCTGTGCCGAACCTGACAGGCGGTAACTGGCCGATGCCGAAGTCCACAAACCATCCAGCGTACCATTATAGCGCGCCGTACCCGTCGTCGGTACATCACTGGCCAGTGTGCGCTGCCCGAAGACGAACATCGCCCAACGCTCGAAATCGGTGTTACCGGATTGGTCGCTTTCACGGTCCCAGATGCCGTAACCGACATGACTGAGGTTGGATCCGGCAGCGCCTGGCGCGCGCAAAACCAATTCAGTGTCATCGCCGCCGGCGGCATCGCGTTCATATTCGACAAAGCCTGCCCGATCTGGCGTGCGATCCCGGTCACTGTCGCGGTAGGTCATGCTGTCACTGATGCCGCCCTGATTGAGCGTGATCGTGTAGCTGCGGCTGCCAGGGTCATAAACGAGCGAAACGGCATTGCCGATGCCTGCGGACTGGCTTGTGGTGGTATTCGACGGGACATCGTTGGGATCGGTAAAGGTGCCGGTGAGCGTGACGGACTGTGTCTCGCCCGCCGCCGTATTGACCAGTGCCCCTGCCGCTTCGGCTGCGGCACGGCCTGTATCGGACAGCGCGCCGGGTGTGAGGTTCAGCGGTGTGGAACTACCGCCACCGCCGCCACATGCCGCAAGGGCAGGCAGAAGCGCTATCATTGATAGCGAAGAAACAAGACGAGCGGCAATCATGGCGTGGATCCTTTCCTGGTGGGAAGTAGACCCTGCTCTTATTGCTGCATGTCGTGGGCAGCATGTGGCGTCTGTATGTGATTTTCTATATATTCAGCCGAAAAGAGATCAGTCGTGCGTCAGGGGCAGGCGCAGGGTAACGCTCAGTCCCGGGGCGGCATCCTCGAAGGATAGCTGGCCTTTGTGAAGCGCCACGATCGCTGCCACGAGGCTGAGGCCAAGGCCTTGTCCGGGCAGGTTTTCTGCGGCCTTGCCGCGAAAAAAACGTTCGGTGATCCTGTCTGCCTCGCCCTGTGCCAAACCCGTGCCAGTATCACGCACGCGTATGCAGGCGGTGTTCGCCATCGTCTCGACACTGAGGGTGACTTCGCCGCCGGGCTGACTGTGCTTGAGCGCATTATCAAGCAGATTGGTCAGTGCCTGAAATATGAGATCGGGGTCCACGATCGCAGACAGGGCTTTGCCTGTATCGACACGCAGCGCGATATGACGCGCACTGGCGGCCGGCTGATACAGTTCTGCTGCATCCGCCGCCAACTGCGCGATGTCCGTACAGCGCATGTCGGCGGCATGACGACCTTCCTCGATGCGGGCAATGCGCAACAAGGCATCGAAAATGCGTTGCAGGCGCATGGTTTCCTCAAGCGCCGCTTCCCGAACAACGGATCTAGTATCGGGATCGTCATCGAACGTGTCCAGCCGTTCCAGCTGCACCCGCAGCCGTGCCAGCGGCGTGCGCAATTCATGCGCGACATTGTCCGAAACGCGACGAACCGATTCAAACAGATCTTCGTTGCGTTGAAGCATGAGGTTGAGCGTTTCCGCCAGGCGGTCAAAATCGTCCCCCGTGCCGCGCACTGGCACCCGTTCGCCAAGCGCTCCCGCCATAACCCGGCGTGCCATGCCGGAAACCGCTTCGATGCGTGCACCGATGGCACGGTTCATGACGATGCCGCCTACCAGGCCGAACAGCAGGGTCAGGCCCATGATCCAGGGCGCTGCTATGAAGAGCACCTCCTCGCGGTCTTCGATGTCCTCTGCATCGCGGCCCACGATCAGACGCGCGCCATCCCGAAAGCGGTGATCGCGTGCGCGCGCGCTGAAATCCTGCTCATCTCCTTCTGCATATGTATCGGCTTCGATGGAGAACATCCCGGCGACTGGTCGCGATGGCCAACTGGGCAGATTGGTGGTCGCAACCTTGCCATCAGCTGTGATGAAGGTGTGGAAAGCGCGCCGTGCGCTGTCGTGACGCGCGCGCTGATCAAGGGCGGCGATCAGGGCGCTCTCGCCGTCAACGATATAAAGCTGTGTCAGTAGCTGTGCCTCGCGATCCACCTGTGCGCGGATCGTCTCCATCGGACGCAGGACGGCAAGCCCGTAATAAATGCCGAAAAGCGTGAGCATCGACAGGCACAAAACACCTGCGTAGGTCAGCGCCAGACGGAAGGAGAGGCTTCGCCAGAGATGGGTCATGCGGCCCGCATCACATACCCTGCACCGCGTACCGTGTGTATCAAAGGCTGCGCCTGATCCCGGTCGAGCTTCTGCCGCAGATTGCTGATGTGCTGATCTATGATGTTGGTCTGAGGATCGAAGCTGTAGTCCCAGACATTTTCCAGCAGCATGGCGCGCGTCACAACCCGACCGGCGTTGCGGGCGAGATAGGTCAGGATGCGAAATTCGCGGGTCGTCAGTTCGATACGCTGACCACCCCGTTTGACGACATGGCCCATCAGGTCGATCTCGACATCGCCAATGGTAAGGGTTGCCGCATCGTCGGCTTGTGCGCTTTTGCGACGCCCTAAAACCTCAACCCGGGCAAGCAGCTCGGAAAAGGCGAAAGGCTTGGGCAGATAGTCGTCACCACCTGCCTTCAGCCCCTTGACCCGTTGATCGACATCGCCGAGCGCACTGAGGATCAGCACAGGCGTCTCATCATGACTGGCGCGGAGTGCCGCCAGTATTTTCAGGCCATCCACATTCGGCAGCATTCTATCAAGGATGATGACATCATAGGTTTCGCATGTTGCCTGTACCAGTCCCGTCCGGCCATCGGCGCAGTGTTCCACGATGTGCCCGGACTGGCGCAGGCCGTTTGCCACATGCGCGGCAAGGCTTTGATCATCCTCGACCAACAGGATGTGCATTCGGGTCTCCCTGCTCAGTCATCAACGACGAATGCGAGCCGCTTGCCACTGCGCGGATCAAGATAGATGCCTGCAACGCCGGTACGGGTCGACAGTTCGACTTCATAGCGTGACTGACCGCTTTCCGTATCGAAATCGACGTCAATTACCTCGCCGCCTGTATCGGCTTCGAGGGTACGCAGCGTCACAGAGAGGGGCTGCGCCTCTTTCAGGGTACTGAGTGCATTGCCGTTCACCCGCCAGAACCAGCCTTCGAGATGTTCGCGCCTGTTTTTCAGCACAGCACCGCTATAGGCGTCGATTTCAAGTTCGCGCAGGGTTTGCCCCTGTACGACGTCGATTTCATAGATCAGTCGACCGTCCTTGCGACGGTCGCGATCCACTTCCATCACCTGCCCCTTGATTGTTGCTTCGGCAATGCTGACCGCGCGCACCAGAGTTATGGGACTGTCGGAAGATGCGGGGCGCGGTGCGCTGGCTGCCATCACCGGCAGTGCGATGGCAATACAGAGTGCTCCGGCAAACAGCGACATACATTTTGGTAACAATGAAGCGTTCATCGAGTGTCTCCTGACAAGAATGTCTTGTTTCCACCCTGCCAGCCATGCGTGGCGTCTGGATTGATCCTACATGAGGATTTGCCCATCGAAAGGTCTGATAGCCACCCGCTTCTGCTTTCATGGGTAAATCTTCACCCAGTCGGGGATGCCGTCGACCTTGATGATCGCGCACTCCTCGTCAGCAAGGCGATTGGGCAGAAACACAAAAGAATGATTTAGAACGCCCAATACCGCCTTACAACGCATGGTAACACGCTACACGTCTTGCCTGTCGAACCTGTAATTTTCCACAACCTGTTTTAGACAGCGACAAAACCAAAATGCGGACCGCACCCGCTTACGGCCCGGAAAACCGCAGGGAGGACCCGTTACGACCCGTCCGGCCGGATAGACGACGACGCGCGCTCCTTGACCCCAGACCCAGAGAATAAGCCCTGCCCTTCGGGAAGGAACGAACGGGCTTCCATCGTTTCCCGATGATAGCCTGCAATTCTTTTCTGGTGATTGTCCCGTGATTGTCCGGGGAAAGAAGCGGTAGGCGCCGCGATGCAGTCAGCGCCCTATACTTCATCTAAATCATTGAATCCGCACGGCGGGCGCTGGTGCTGCCGGCGAGGATTGAACTCGCGACCTCAGCCTTACCAAGGATGCGCTCTACCACTGAGCTACGGCAGCCTGCCGAGCGCCCGCTCGTGCAGCGGGGGGCTTAATGCTTTGGCTGACATGGCTTGTCAAGCCATGCAAGGCTCCATAAATCGCCTGCATGAAAGAAAGTCACAACAAAGCGGATCGTGCCGGCCGGCTGGCCGAGGCTTTGCGGGCCAATCTGCAACGGCGAAAGGCTCAGGCCCGCGCCGCTGCCACCGACGAAACCAGAGCTGCCGCCACTGAAACGACCGATACCGGCGCGCACAATGCACCGGACACGATCGCGGCCCCGGACAGGCCACACGACTAGAGTGCGCGCGTTGCCTCTTCCAGCCAGTGCCGCACGTCATCATCGAGGAGTGGCGACAGGGTCTCGCGCACGCGGGCATGATAGCCGTTGAGCCACTCGCGTTCGGCCATGGTCATGAGCGTGGCATCGACGAGCGCAAGGTCGATCGGCGCAAGCGTAAGGGCTTCAAAGCCCAGCATCGGCTTTTCCGCGCCTGCGACATTGCATTCAACGACACGTTCAAGATTTTCGATGCGGATGCCCCAAGCGCCCGCCTTGTAATAACCCGGCTCGTTCGACAAAATCATGCCTGCTGCCAGCGGTTCGTCCGCCGCGCCACCGGCCGAAATGCGCTGCGGCCCTTCGTGAACCGACAGATAGCTGCCAACGCCATGGCCGGTGCCATGCGCATAGTCGATGCCGGCCGCCCACAGATACTGCCGCGCCAGAACATCAAGCTGGCTGCCGCGCGTGCCTTTGGGGAACCGGATGGTGGCAATGGCAATGTGCCCCTTGAGAACGCGCGTGAACCTGTCCTTCATCTCGGCTGTTGGCGTGCCGACGGCGATGGTACGCGTCACGTCCGTGGTGCCATCGGGATATTGCCCGCCGGAATCGAGCAGGAACAGGCTGCCGGATTCGATCCGGCGATTGGTTTCGGGTGTTGCGCGGTAATGAACGACCGCGCCATTTGGTCCGGCGCCTGAAATCGTGTCGAACGACAGGTCTCGCAACTGGCCGGTCGCGCGACGAAAATCCTCCAGCCTGTCGGCAACGGTCAATTCATCGAGGTTGCCCTTTGGCGCTTCGCTGGCGAACCAGTGCAGAAACCGTGTCAGCGCCGCGCCGTCACGGATATGAGCAGCGATGCTGCCGGCAATTTCAACATCATTCTTGATCGCTTTTTGCAACACGCAGGGATCGCGCATTTCGATCACGCGCGCCCCCGTGGATTCCAGTTGCTGGAAGATGGCGGATACACAGCTTGCCGGATCAGCCGCAACGCGTTTTCCCGCCTGCCCCAGCACAGCAAGCGCCGGAGCGAAGGCCTCGCGCGGATGCAGGCGGACATGCCCGCCCAGATGCATGGCAATAGCACCGTTGATCTTGACCGGATCAATATAAAGATCGGCGCTGGCATCGGCGTGAACGATGGCAAAGGCCAGCACGACAGGCGTGCGCGCCACATCCTGCCCGCGCAGGTTGAACAGCCACGCCAGCGAGTCGAGCGCGGCAATTATAACCGCATCGGCCTGCTTTTCCCGGAGCGTCTCGGCAATGGCGGCGCGCTTGTTTTCAGCGCTCTGCCCTGCCAGCGATAGCGGATGAATTTCGGCGGGCGCTGCAGACGGCGCGGGCCGGTCGCTCCACACAGCGTCGATGGGGTTGGCCTCGACGGCCACCAGCGTCGCGCCATGCGCGCCGATCGCATCCGATGCGGACTTCACCCAGCCGCGCGTGTGCAGCCACGCGTCATAGCCGATACGGTCGCCAGCCTTGACCTGTTCGCCCAGCCACGAAGCCACCGAGGTCTCCGGCACAGACAGAAAAGCATAGTCTGCACCGTCCACCTGATCACGGACTTGCAGCGTATATCGACCGTCGACAAAGATCGCTGCCTTGTCGCGCAGCACCACAGCCGTGCCCGCCGATCCCTGAAAGCCGGTCAGCCAGGCCAGGCGCTGGGCATAGCCACCGACATATTCGCTCATATGCTCGTCAGTCAGCGGCACGACGAAGCCGTCCAGATGCTGCTGCATCATTTGCGCGCGCAACGCATCAAGACGCGCCTTATGGGTGGACATGCCGCTCATACTCCCTAAGTTCCCTCCAGCCGAGATAAGCACAGGACATCATGACCACCAGCCCCGCCCTGCCAGCCGCCCCGCGCGCCGCTCAGCGTCCGTTCCACTATACGCGCCACGGCATCACCATTGCAGACCCCTATCACTGGCTCAAGGACCAGGGTTATCCCAAGGTCGAAGATGCCGACGTGCTCGCCTATCTCGAGGCGGAAAACGCCTATTTCGAAGCGGCGATGGCCCCGCATAAACCGCTGATCGACACGCTGTTCGGTGAACTGCGCGGGCGTATCAAGGAAGATGACGCCAGCGTTCCGGTCAAGGATGGCGCCTGGCTATACTGGTGGGCGTTCGAAACCGGCGGCCAATATCGCAAATGGTGGCGCAAACCGGTTCAGGGCGGCGCCGATGAACTGGTGCTCGACGAACCTGCGCTGGCGGCGGGACATGATTATTTCCGGCTGGGGGGGCTGGCCATCAGCCCGGATGGGCGCCTTGCCGCCTATACCATCGACGACGATGGCTCCGAACGCTTCAAGCTTGTCGTGAAAGATATTGCCTCGGGCGAAATACTGGAAACCATCGCCGACAACAGCATCGGGGAACCGGTATGGTCGGAAGATTCCACCGCGCTGGCCTGGGCCGAAGTCAACGACAACTGGCGACCGTGGCGCATCCGCCTGCATCGCCTTGGCACGACGCCGGGCACCGACCCGGTGCTTTACGAGGAAGAGGACGGCGGATTTTTCGTCGGCGTCGAGCAAAGCCATGACCGCAGCCACTGGATCCTTACCACCGCCGATCATGAAACCAGCGAGGTCCGGCTGATCCCGGCCGACCGGCCCGACGCCGCGCCGGTTCTTGTCAGTCCACGCCAGACAGGCCGTGAATATAGTGTCGATGTGCGCGAAGGCCTGCTCTATATTCGCACCAACGATACGCACCGCAATTTCCGCATCGCGACGGCCACGCTTAAGCGTCCCGGCGAATGGCAGGATCTGATTGCGGGCAGCGATGGCTGTTATATCCGGGGGCTGACGGCATTCCGGCGCCATCTTGTCATCAGCGAGCGGATTGACGGCCTCGATCAGATCCGGTTGCGCGCTTATGATGGTGCCGAACATCGCATCGCCTTTCCGGAAGCAAGCTATACGGCTTCGCTGGCGGCCACGCCCGAATATGACCCGGCCGCCTATCGGTTGAGCTATCAGTCGATGGTCACGCCTCCAACAGTTTACGACTATGACCCGGATACGCGGCGTCTGCACACGCTGAAGGTGCAGACCATCCCGTCTGGCTATGATGCCAGCCTTTATGAAACAGTGCGCCTGACCGCGATGGCACGCGACGGCACGCGTGTGCCCTGTTCGGTGGTCTATAAAAAAGGCTATCCTAGGGATGGCAGTGGTCATCTTCATCTTTACGCCTATGGCGCCTATGGCCATGCGGTGCCGCCGGGCTTTTCAACAGCACGGTTGAGCCTGCTTGATCGCGGCGTGGCCTTTGCCATCGCCCACATCCGCGGTGGCGACGATCTTGGCTATCAATGGTATCTTGATGGCAAACGCGACAAGCGCTGGAAC
Organism: uncultured Sphingomonadaceae bacterium; assembly: GCA_964635065.1. Taxonomy (GTDB): domain Bacteria; phylum Pseudomonadota; class Alphaproteobacteria; order Sphingomonadales; family Sphingomonadaceae; genus CAZWMK01. Next base: position 9,481 of record CAZWMK010000088.1, read on the forward strand.
ACATTCAATGATTTCGTCGATGTCGCACAGGCTCTGATCGCGGAAGGCTATGCCCGTCCGGGCCGCATCTCGATTTCCGGCGGTTCGGCGGGCGGCGAACTCATGGGTGTTGTCGCCAACAGCAACCCCGAACTGTGGGGCGCGATTGTCGCCCATGTCCCGTTTGTCGACGTTCTCAACACCATGCAGGATGAAAGCCTGCCGCTGACACCGATGGAATGGCCCGAATGGGGCAATCCGATCACCGACAAGCCGGCCTTCGACCTGATCGCGAGCTACAGCCCTTACGACAATGTCGCCGCCAAGGCTTATCCGCCGATGCTGGTGACAGCGGGACTGAACGACCCGCGTGTGACCTATTGGGAACCGGCAAAATGGGTTGCCCGCCTGCGCGCTACAAAAACCGATGCCAACCTGCTTCTGCTCAAGACCAACATGGGCGCGGGCCATGGCGGAAAGTCCGGGCGGTTCGACAGCCTTTACGAAATCGCCGAAGAATATGCCTTCATTCTGACGGCGATCGACGGGGCCGCGTCCTGATGGCACCGTCGAGGATGGGCGGCAGTTAGCTATTTGGCAAGGCTAACGCGGTTATGCACGCCTTGAGAGCCGATTCCACGACCGGCTCTGAGGGATTGCCATGAACGCATTTGTCAGACGGACAG
>CAZWMK010000089.1:0-9890 GCA_964635065.1 uncultured Sphingomonadaceae bacterium
GCAAGTTCATCGTCGCCGATACGCCGGGGCATGAACAATATACCCGCAACATGGTTACCGGCGCCTCGACCGCGGATCTCGCGGTGATCCTGATCGACGCGCGCAAGGGCGTGCTGACGCAGACGCGGCGGCACAGCTATCTTGCAAAGCTGATCGGCATCAAAAATGTCGTGCTGGCGATCAACAAGATGGACCTTGTCGATTACGACAAGGCAGTGTTCGACCGCATCGTGCTGTCGTATCGCGCCTTTGCCAGCGAAATCGGCATCACCAGCTTCCTTGCTATCCCGATTTCGGGGCTGCGCGGCGACAATATCACCACCCGTTCTGACGCGACGCCCTGGTATGGTGGGCCGACGCTTTTGGAACATCTGGAAACGGTGCCGCTCGACGATGAACGGCTGAACGCTGGCGCCTTTCGCATGGCGGTGCAGTGGGTCAACCGCCCCAACCTCGATTTCCGCGGCTTTTCGGGCCTGATCAATCAAGGCACCATCCGGCCCGGCGATGCAGTGCGTGTGCTGCCGTCGGGAAAGACGTCGACTGTCACCCGCATTGTCACGCTGGATGGCGATCTGGAACAGGCAGTGGCTGGTCAGTCGGTGACGATCTGCTTTGCCGATGAAATCGACTGTTCACGCGGTGATGTGATCGTGGCGGCTGACCAGCCGCTGGAAGTTGCCGACCAGTTCGAGGCGACGATCGTCTGGATGGCTGAACAGCCGATGCTGCCGGGGCGGCCTTACTGGCTGAAGATCGGCGCATCGATGGTGTCGGCCACCGTCACCGAGGAAAAATATCAGATCAACGTCAACACGCTTGAACATTTGGCGGGCAAGACGCTTGATCTCAATGCCATTGGTGTCTGCAATATCGCGCTTGATCGCGCGGTGCCGTTTGCACCCTATGCCGACAATCACGATCTTGGCGGCTTCATCCTGATCGACCGCATGACGAACGCCACGGTCGGTGCCGGCATGCTGCATTTTGCGCTCAGGCGGAGCCAGAATATTCACTGGCAAGCGATTGAAATCAGTCGTGAAGCCCATGCTGCGCAAAAGAACCAGACGCCAAAGCTTTTGTGGTTCACCGGCCTTTCGGGCGCGGGCAAGTCGACGATTGCCAACCTTGTCGAGAAAAAGCTGCATGCGCTCGGCAAGCACAGCTTCCTGCTCGACGGTGACAATATCCGTCATGGTCTCAACAAGGACCTTGGCTTTACCGACGCCGACCGGGTCGAGAACATCCGCCGCGTCGGCGAGGTGGCAAAACTGATGACCGATGCCGGCCTGATCGTGCTGTCAGCTTTCATTTCGCCGTTCCGCGCCGAACGCGACATGGTGCGACGGATGCTGCCGGATGGCGAGTTTGTCGAAATCCATATCGATACGCCGCTAGCCGAAGCCGAAAAGCGTGATGTGAAAGGGCTTTACAAGAAGGCGCGGGCAGGGGAACTGAAAAACTTCACTGGCATCGACAGCCCCTATGAGCCACCCGAAAACCCCGAACTCCGCATCGACACGACGCGTCAGTCAGCCGAAGCGGCGGCAGAGGAAATCGTTGCCTATATTCTGCGCTAGCTGACAGCGCATGACAGCGTGCCTATGCTGCCTCTCATCACTTGGGGCAGCATAGGCGGCACATGACGCAGGCTTTTGATGATATCGCAGCCAGTCAGGCATTTCACCTGACGCAGATCAACGACATGCAGCGCCGTCTGATCGGTCATATCAGGGCGGGTCATACCACCGATTTCGCCGATGCGCCGATGGTGGTTGATGCCGCGATCTACACAGACCCCGCGCAACTGGCGCGCGAGAAGGCCGAGATTTTCGCAAAAGTTCCGCTGCTCGCCTGCCTCTCGGTCGACATGCCTAATCCCGGCGATGTCATGCTGTTTGAGGACGCCGGTCCGCCGATCCTCATCACGCGCGATCGCGACGGGCAGGTTCATGCCTTTCTGAACGTCTGCACCCACCGCGCAGCGAAAGTCGCGACGCGTTGCGGCCATCATGCACGGCTGACCTGCCGCTTTCATGCCTGGACTTTCGACCTCAAAGGCAAGCTGATCGGCATTCCTGGCAAGGAAGGTTTTGAAGGACTCGATCCGTCCGCGCGCAACCTGCGCCGTGTGCCGGTCGCAGAATGGCAGGGTATGATCTTCGTCCGGACCACGCCAGGAGACGAAGCCATCGATATCGAGGCATGGCTCGGTGATTTCGCGCCGCAACTGGCGATGCTGCGGCTGGGTGAAACAGTGCCGGTCTGCCAATCGACGCTGGAGACGGCGGCCAACTGGAAGCTGATGCTCGACACGCATGGCGAAGGTTATCACTTCGCTTCGCTCCATGCCGAGACATTGGCGCAAAACATCATCCCCAATGTCTCGGTCTATGACCTTTACGGCCCGCACTACAGGGTATCGTTCGCGCAGAAGACTCATGGCGATCTGGCGAAAAGCGATGATCCCTACAGCGACATCACCAACTACAGCTGCTCGATGCTGCTGTTTCCGAACACCGTCGTGTTCCAGACGACGTTCAACCTTGGCAAGCAGGAAGATGCGGTCAAGGTGGGCGAACTCGACGCCTCTGCCTTCTACTATGGCATCTACCGGCTGTTTCCCGGCGACGAACCGGGCAGGACGACGACGCGCATGGCGACCTATCGTCCGGCCATGCCGTCGGCCAGCCTTGATCCCGGCGCATGGGAAGAAACGCACCGCTTCATCGAAAAGGTGCTGATCGAGGAAGATTACGCCATGGCTGCCGAACAGTATCGCAACCTTGCAGCATTGGCGGGGCACGATCAGCAGGCGGTCTATGGCCGTAACGAAATCGGCATCCAGCATTTCCACCAGGAAATCACGGCACGCACAGGCGGCCTGAAAACGCCTTAACTGCCTGTCAGTGCCTCCGCCTTTTCGGCAAGCAGCAGCCATTCCTCCTCGGCGGCTTCAAGCCGGGCGCGGGCGGCTTCCAGTGCGGCGTTCACCTTGGCGAAGCCGGTCGGATCGCGCTGGTAAAGCGCTGGATCGGCGAGTTTCGCCTCATGCGTGGCGATGTCGGCATGAAGGGTTTCGATTTCGCCGGGCAGAAGGTCGAGCGCGCGCTGTTCCTTGTAGCTGAGTTTGGCGGCCACGCGTTTCGGTTCCGGCGTCGGCGCCGCTGCGGCGGATGTTCTGGCTTTGCCGACAGGTTGCCGCTCGCTTGCACGCTTTTCTTCCCAGTCGGCATAGCCGCCTGCGACAACATCGGCCTTGCCCGATCCATCCAGTCCGATGATCATCGTTACTGTGCGGTCGAGAAAATCGCGGTCGTGGCTGACGATCAGCACCGTGCCTTCATAATCGGCAATGACCTCCTGCAAGAGGTCCAGCGTTTCCATGTCGAGATCGTTGGTCGGTTCGTCGAGGATCAGGAGATTCGACGGGCGCGCAAATTCGCGCGCCAGCAAAAGGCGCGACCGCTCGCCACCCGACAGCGTGTCGATGCGCGCTTCGGCCAGTTCCGGTTCAAACAGGAATTCCTTGAGATAGCCCGCGACGTGCTTTTTCACGCCATGCACTTCGATCCAGTCGCCGCCATCGGCAAGGATGTCGCGGACGCGCTTGCCGGGTTCGAGCAATTTGCGCTGCTGGTCGATGAGCACGCCGTCCAGCGTTTTTGCACGGCGGATGGTGCCGCTGTCAGGCGCAAGTTCGCCGGTCAGGAGGCGCAACAACGTCGTTTTGCCCGCGCCGTTCGGACCGACGACGCCGATGCGGTCACCGCGCTGGATGCGGATCGAGAGATCCTTGATGATCGTGCGGTCGCCATAGCTTTTCGTGACATGTTCGGCGTCGATCACGATCTTGGTCTTGGTGTCGCTGGCTTCCAGTTGAATCTTGGCGGCGCCCATCTGGCCGACCATCGACCGGCGCTGGGCGCGCATGTCGTGCAGGCGGGCAAGGCGGCCCTGATTGCGCTTACGCCGGGCGGTGACGCCACGTTGCAGCCAGTGAAGTTCCTGCCTGAGCTTGTTGTCGAGCTTGTCGGCGGCGCGGGCTTCTTCTTCATAGACGCGCTCGGTCCATTCCTCGAAGCCGCCGAAGCCGATTTCGGCGCGTCTCAGCCCACCGCGTTCGAGCCACAGCGAACTGCGCGTCAGCCGCGTCAGGAACCTGCGGTCATGGCTGATGACGAGGCAAGCGCCTGAGAAGCGCTGAAGCCAGGTTTCCAGCCATTCGATGGCGGCGATGTCGAGATGGTTGGTCGGCTCGTCCAAAAGCAGCACGTCGGGATTTTGCGCCAGCGCGCGGGCGATGGCCGCGCGCCGCTTTTCGCCGCCGCTTGCCGTCGATGCCGGACGGTCGAGATCGATCCCCAGTTGATCGGCAATCGCTTCGACCTCGAAGCGCTCGGGGGCGTCCGCGCCTGACAGCGCATAGTCGCGCAGGGTCTCAAAGGCGGTCAGGTCCGGTTCCTGTTCCAGAAGGACAATGCGCGCACCAGGACGGATGGTGCGGCGGCCTTCGTCGGCTTCGATCTGGCCGGCGAGCAGGCGCAAAAGCGTGGTCTTGCCGGCGCCGTTGCGTCCGACGAGCGCCAGCCGGTCGCGCTCGCCGATATACAGGTCGAGGCCGCGGAACAGCCAGCCGCTGCCCTGAATGAGGCCGGTGTTTTCAATACTCAGAACAGGTGCGGACATGGATCGATTCAGCCAGGGAAGAGGGGAGAATGGTCATATTCATGACCTATTCACTGGGCGCGGCTTATGGCACAGATTAAGGCGCAAGTAGAGTGGAACTGATGCAACGCCCGACATTGATTGCCATGGCCCTGATGCTGCCGCTGTCGCTGGGCCTTGCCGCGCCTGCGGCGGCCGATCGCAAACGCGATCAGGATGCCGCCTTTGAAGCCGCACGGGCCGGACATATCCGGTCTCTGGGCGAAATCATTTCGCGGACCAACCAGCGCGTCGACGGCCGTTATGTCGGCAGCGACTTTGATTCCGGCTCGCGCACCTATCGTCTGAAATATCTCAGGGGCAGCTCGGTCATCCGGGTCGATGTCGATGCGGCATCCGGACGGATCATCGGCACCAGCGACGACTGAACGGAGAATTATGCGCATATTGGTCGTTGAAGATGAACCGATGCTGGCGCGCCAGTTGCGGGAAACGCTGGAGGGCGCGGGCTATGCCGTCGATGTCGCAACCGACGGCGAGGAGGGGCATTTTCTTGGTTCGACCGAGAGTTATGATGCCGTCGTCCTTGATCTTGGCCTGCCGGTGATGGATGGACTGACCATCCTTGACAAATGGCGGCGTGAAGGGATTTCCATGCCTGTGCTGGTCCTGACCGCACGCGACAGCTGGTCCGACAAGGTCAGCGGCCTTGATGCCGGGGCGGACGATTATCTTGCCAAGCCGTTTCAGGTTGAGGAACTGATTGCTCGCCTGCGCGCCCTTATCCGTCGCGCGACAGGCCATGCCAGTTCCGAACTGACGGCAGGACCGGTGACGCTCGATACGCGCACGGGCCGGGTGCGGCTGAATGGCGAACCCGTCCGGCTGACGGCGCAGGAATACAAGCTTCTGTCCTATCTCATGCACCACAAGGGCAAGGTAGTGTCACGCACCGAGTTGATCGAACACATATACGATCAGGATTTCGACCGGGATTCCAATACGATCGAAGTGTTCATCACCCGCATCCGCAAAAAGCTGGGTGCCGACCTGATCCAGACGATCCGCGGCCTTGGCTACACCCTCGAAGACCCCGCCTGACCGGCGCACATGGCGCGGACTGAACGGCCTGTTCAGGCGCGGTCGGCTGGCGCGCGCATCGCTGACGCGGCGTATTCTGCTGATCTCGGCGGTCTGGATCGGCACGCTTCTGGTGATCGGCGGGCTGGCACTTGACCGGGTGATTTCAACCGCGATCACGCGCAATTTCGATGCCCAGCTGGAATATGCGCTGACGGCGATGATCGCATCATCCGAAATCGGTCCGATGGGAGAGGTGCGCTTTACCCGTCCCCTTGGCGACCAGCGTTTTTCCGAACCTTATTCGGGTCTTTACTGGCAGGTCAGCGCGCAGCGGCAGGACCCGTTCCGCTCGCGTTCGCTGTGGGACCGCGCACTTCAGGCCGATCTCGAACAGCACCATGGCGAGATGCGGGCCTACAGCAGCACCGAATTCGCCAACGAACCGCTGCGCATCGTCGAGCGCGACGTGCTGCTGCCGGGTGCGACTGCCCCGTTTCATTTTCAGGTCGCGGCGCGTAGCGACACGCTGGATGAACAGATCCGGTCGGTGCGATCCACGATGATCTGGTCGCTTTCGGTGCTGGGGCTTGGGCTGATGGTTCTGGCCATTTTGCAGGCTACCTTTGGTCTGTGGCCGTTGCGGCGGATCAGCCGTGCCATCGTGGCCGTCAGAAGTGGGGAGGCAACGCGTGTGCCAACCGATTTTCCGCCCGAAATTGCGCCCCTTGTCGGCGAGATCAACGAATTGCTGGCGCACAATGAGGAGCAGGCGGAAGCCGCGCGGCTGCATGCGGGCAATCTCGCCCATGCGCTGAAAACGCCGATGTCAGTTCTGATGGGCGAGGCGCGCGGCCATGCCGCCGATCTGCCGGAAACTGTGCTGGCGCAAGTCAGCGTGATGCGCCGCCATGTCGATCACCATCTGGCGCGGGCGCGGGCCATCGGGCGGCGTGCGGCGACCGGGCTGCGGACGCCGGTATGGCCATCGCTTCAGGCGATTCAGCGTTCGGTCGAACGTATTCACCGTGACCGCGATGTCGTGATCGATATTGCCGGCAATCAGGCCTTGTCATTCCGCGGCGAGCGGCAGGACCTGGAGGAAATGCTTGGCAACCTGATCGACAATGCCGCCAATTATGGCGGTGGTCGCGTGTTCGTGACGGTCAGCGATGTGCTGGTCGGAAAGCAGCTGATGGTGCGCTTCGAGATTGAGGATGATGGACCGGGCATTTCGCCCGCCGACCGCGAACGCCTGTTCGAACGTGGCGCGCGGCTGGATACCGGACGCCCCGGCACCGGTCTCGGGCTGGCCATCGTGCGCGACGTGGCCGAGATTTATGGAGGCGCCGTGCGGCTGGAGGAATCGGAGGACCTGGGTGGCCTCAAGGCCGTGCTGGACCTTCCCGCCACAGAGGACGGCAAGGTCCAGCCGGAGGCGGCTGATTAACGATCCTTGAGATAATAGCGGTCGGTTGCATTGAGATCGGCGTCAAGCTCGTAAACCAGAGGCTGACCGGTCGGGATTTCAAGGCTGACGATCTCGGCATCCGGAATGTTTGACAGATGCTTGACGAGCGCGCGCAGGCTGTTGCCATGTGCCGAGACGACGACGCGCTTGCCAGATTTCAGGGCCGGCGCGATGAGTTCGTCCCACGCGGGCAGCACACGGGCGATGGTGTCCTTCAGGCTTTCGGTTGCCGGCACGTCGATCCCCGCATAACGCGGGTCGGTTGACAGCTGGAATTCGGAATCGGCTTCCAGCGGCGGCGGCGGCACGTCAAAGCTGCGACGCCAGATCTTGACCTGTTCCTCGCCGACTTTCGCGGCCATTTCCGCCTTGTTGCGGCCAGTCAGGCCGCCATAGTGACGTTCGTTCAGGCGCCAGTCCTTCACCACCGGAATCCAAAGGCGGCCCATGGCTTCAAGGACAAGGTTGAGCGTTTTGATCGCGCGCGTCTGATAGCTGGTGAAACCGATGTCGAAATCGAAGCCCTTGGCTTTCAGCAGTTCACCAGCCGCGCGGGCTTCGGCTGCGCCCTGTTCGGTGACATCGACATCCCACCAGCCGGTAAAACGGTTTTCCAGGTTCCAGGCGCTTTGGCCGTGACGGATCAGGACGAGTTGCGGCATGTGACACTCCGACAATGAAACTGCGTGACGATAGGCGGGGGCTATCGCAGATCGTCGATGACCTCAAGCATTGCGGTCAGACAATCGCGGCCCAATTGCTGCGAACGAGCTGGCGACCAGCCATGCACGGGATCGGGATGATCATCGGCATCCTTGAACGGCATCTCCAGCGTCATCGCAAGGCAGCCGAAGCGTTCAGCGATCGCGTTGGTGCTCATTGTCAGGTTGGCCTTGCCCGGCGCCGCGATGTCATAGCCGACCGCCGTCTGGAAATCGGGCGTCGTGCGAACCAGCGCGGCCTGATAGCGTGCCAGAAGATCGATCTGTCGTTCGGTGATCGAAGGAATGCCCTCGAAACCTGCGATGAACACGTGCGGCAATGCCTCGTCGCCATGAACATCGAGTGCGAAATCGACGCCGGTTTCTGTCATGCGATTGAGGACGTGATACACTTCAGGGCTGCGTTCCAGACTGGGAGCGTGCCATTCGCGATTGAGATTCACGCCCGCTGCATTGGTACGCAGGTGGCCGCGCCGCGATCCATCGGGATTCATGTTCGGGACAATGTAAAAATGCGCCTTCTGCCGCAGACGCCGGGCGACGGCGTCTGCAGGATCGGTCAGCCGCTCAAGCACACCTTGCATCCACCATTCGGCCATGGTCTCGCCGGGATGCTGCCGCGCGATCAGCCAGACAACGCGTGGCCCATCGCCTATGGTCAGAAGATCGATGTCCTGTCCATCGAGCGTGGTGCCGAGCACGTTGCTGGAAACGCCGGGCCGGGCCGCGATCCGTGCGACAAGATCATGGTGCCGTTCCATGCTGTAGGGCGGAAAATAGGCGCACCACAAGTTGTCGCCTGATGGCGTATGACGGATGGTCAATGTGCCATTGGCATAGCTGGTGTCGGCACGCACCCAATGCTGGCGGTCTTCGGAGACGCAGGCGCGGTATCCAGGCCAGCCGTCAGGATAGGCAGCGTTGGCGCAGTTGGTGATCTGCAGCGTCAGCGGGCGGCCTTTGGCTCCCGTCACGCGGAAATGGAACCACTGGTAAAAATCCGACAGGTGATCGCGCCGGATCGCCAGTTCGATGGCATCCGGGGCGTCGCAACGCAGGACGTCGATATTGCCGCTGTCGAAAGCGGCCGAGATTGTCAGCGCCATGGCTGGCAGCTCAGCGCGCAGGCAGGCGGACTGTTTTGCCGGATTCGCCGGGGAAGCCCGTGAGGAGGGCATCGGCGAGTTTCGGTACAAGGCTGCCCAGACCGGAATCCGGTTTTCCACTGAGCGATTCGGCAATGGCGCGACCTTCCCAGACGGCGGTATTGTCGGCCTTGCGGACGAGGCGAAGCGCTAGAAGGCTTGTCAGGATATCCTGCTGCTTGCCTTTGCCGACACCAAAGCTGGTGCCGACACCGACGCCGACATTGCCGCCCCAACTGCCGCCACCGACACCGATACGGACGGGTGATCCGCTTTTCGGCCCGGTGCGCGCTGTCTGGCTGATATCCACGGTGGCGAGATAGGTTGCGGCATCAGCTGTTTCGACCGGCGTAAACCCTGCACGCTGGAGTGCGGCAGAAAGCGCCGCCACATAGCCGCGCGCTTCCAGCGATTCGTTCAGAGGGGCCGGTGCCGTCGCAGGAGCGAGGCTGACGTGCACTGTTCCGCGATCGATGGACTGGCCAAGATGAAAGCGCGTGACATCCGCGGCAAAAGGCTCGACCTTTTCAAGACCGATCCCAAAATACAGGTCCTGCTCTCCACGGAGGTTGGCAACGAAGGCCTGGATATGCAGTTCGCCAATGTTCTGATCAATTATGACCTGCCTTGGAATCCCATGGTCGTCGAGCAGCGCATCGGAAGGTTGGATCGTATCGGCCAACACTCGGACAAGATCCTGATCATCAGCCTCACGATGCCCGACACTATCGAGGACCTCATCCTGGAACGTCTCTATAACCGGATCAGGATATTTGAGGCAAGCATAGGTGACCTGGAAGACAT
>CAZWMK010000090.1:0-9874 GCA_964635065.1 uncultured Sphingomonadaceae bacterium
GCCGGTGGCGAAATAATCGAGGAAGAACAAGGGTTCTGCGCCCTGAACGATCAGATCGTTGACGCACATGGCGACAAGATCGATTCCGACCGTGCCATGACGACCGCTGTCGATGGCGAGTTTGACCTTCGTGCCGACGCCGTCGTTGGCGGCAACCAGCAGCGGATCCTTGTATCCGGCGGCGCGCGGGTCGAAGAACCCGCCAAAGCCGCCAAGTTCGGGATCGGCGCCGGGCCGGGCGGTGGCGCGGGCCAGGGGGGCGATGGCCTTGACCAGAGCATTGCCGGCTGCAATCGACACACCGGCCTGCGCATAGGTATAGGGCTTATTGGGGTTTTGATCGTGACTGGACATGGCAGGGAGCCATATAGCGTTGTTGAACGCTTTTCGACTCCCAATATGAGTCTCGAGCATGGCAAGGCGGTGATGGTGCGTCGGTTCCTGTCGGTTCTTTCGGTTTTGGGCCTTGTCTGGCTTGCACCTGTTGCTGTCCCCTTGGCGCTGGCGGAGGAGGGAGCGGCCGGTTTTACCGTGACCGCAATCAACGTCGATGTTGCGGCGAAAAACGCGCAGGCCGCGCGTGACGGCGCCTTTCGAGAGGCGCAGCGCAAAGCTTGGCCACTCCTTTGGGCACGGATGACGGGGCAGCCTGCAACGCAGGCGCCGCGCCTAGGCGACAGCGCACTCGATGGCATTGTCGCTGCCATCGAAATCCAGAACGAAAGTTTTTCCGACAAACGTTATATCGGTCGTCTTGCCGTAGTGTTCGATCGTCAGCGGTCGGCCCGTTATCTTGGCGGTGATGCGAGCGTGCTGCAATCGGCGCCGATGTTGCTCATGCCGCTCATGATCGATGGTGGTGCACGCATCGGCTATGACAATGCCTCGCCCTGGCTTGCCGCATGGCGGCGGCTGCGCAGCGGGGTCAGCCCGATCGACTATGTGCGTGCGCCCGGGAATGCCACCGATGCTTTGCTGTTGAACGGCTGGCAGGCGCGGCGCGACGATCGCATGCTGTGGCGAACGATATTGCCGCGTTATGGTGCTGAAAATGTCCTTACCGCGCAGGTTCAACTGGTTCGAAGCTACCCCGGCGGCCCGCTGCAAGGCGTTTTCGAAGCACGCCATGGTCCTGATGCCAAATTATTGGCGCGTTTCAGACTTTCCGTGAAAAGCGCGGCGGAGCTTGACCGCATGCTGGATCTGGGCGTCAGTCGGATCGATAAAGCCTATGCCGACGCCTTGCGTGCCGGCGTGCTGAAAGGCGATCCTTCACTGACGGTCGAATTGGATGCCGACCTGATGGCCGCCCCGCAACTGGCCGTTGCAGCAACGGCGGACAATGGCCTGCTGCTGATCGCGGAGACGCCGGATGGAGCCGCGCTGGCACAGGTCGAATCGCTATTGCGTGGCACGCCCACGGTCAGCAGTGTTTCGATTGCCAGCCTTGCACTGGGTGGCAACAGTCAGTTCCGTCTCGGCCTTGGCAGCAATTCTGCATGGCTCGTCTGGCATCTCGACCAGCGCGGCTGGCGTCTCATGGAAACAGCGCAAGGCTGGTATCTGCGCCGCCGCGCGGCGTCTGATCCGCGTCCGCCACAACCCTTGCCCGATGCGGCAGCGGGCGGGCAACCTCCATCCAGCGCGTCGGGGGCGAATGTGCGGGGCGATGCCGGCAGCGCACCGCGCGACCTGCTGCCCGCAGGAGTGGAATGATGGCGGGTTTGACGGATGGACAAGGGCGAAACCGGCGTATCCACTGGGGCTGGCTTATCGTCCTTACGGTGGTCTGCCTGTTTTTCTACGCGACGTCGGGCATTGTTGGCCCGTTTCTGGCGGGCGCGGTGATCGCCTATCTGCTGGATCCGCTGACGGCGCGTCTGGAGACGCGCGGCATGGCGCGCTGGATGGCGGCCAGTCTCGTGTTGGTGCTGTTCTTTGGTTTTATCACGGCGCTCGCTCTGGCACTGGCGCCGGTCATTCAGGCCCAACTGCTGCAGCTGATGGACAGCCTGCCCGGCATTGTGGATCAGGTCATGCCGGCGCTGCGCGACTTCGCGGCCCGCATAGGTGCAACTGCGGCGCTCGACACGGCCGGCACGCGCCTCTTGCAGCAGGCAGCGGCTTGGCTGACCGCGTCGCTTGGCGACATTGTCGCCAGCGGGCTGGCCTTTTTCAACCTGCTGACGCTTGTCGTGGTGACACCTGTCGTCGCCTTTTATGTCCTCAAGGATTATGAGGCAGTGACCCGGCGCATCGACCAGAGCTGGCCGCCGCGCCATGCCGCGACGATCCGCAGGCTGCTAGGCCAGATCGACACGGCGCTGTCGGGCTTTATTCGCGGACAGTCGCTGGTCTGCTGCGCCCTGGCTGGGCTCTATGCAATCGGCTGGGGACTGATCGGACTGGATTATTTCTTTGTTCTCGCGCTTTTGGCCGGACTTTTGGGCTTCGTGCCCTTTGTCGGCCCGGTCGTTGGCGTCGGTCTGAGCGTGCTTGTCGCCCTTGGTCAGTGGGGGATCGATCCGGTGATGATCGGGCTGGTGCTGCTTGTTTTCGTTGTCGTGCAAGGACTGGAAGGGGCGGTGCTGACGCCGAACCTGATCGGCAACCGGATTGGCCTGCATCCGCTGTGGGTGCTGTTCGCTGTTTTCGCCGGTGGCGAATTGATGGGCGTTGTCGGTATCTTCCTGTCGGTGCCAGTCGCCGCCATGATGGGGGTGATCGTCCGCTGGATGCTGGCGCGCTATTACCAAAGCGCACTTTATCATGGCCATCAGCCTGAGGGTCATGATGCGAAAGCGCCCGGCCATGCCGTGATACGGCAGGACGCGTGAACGATCAGATTGCTCTGCCACTGGCCTATCGTGCGGCGCATGGCGAGGCGGACTTTTTCGTCTCGGACGCAAACCGCGAGGCCGTGCGCCATATCGGCAAGCCATCGCTGTGGCCGGTCAGAGCCTGCCTGATCATCGGCCCGGAAGCATCGGGCAAGACACATCTGGCGCGTATTTTTCAAGGCATGCAGCGCGGCCCTGTCGACTTGCGTGAAGATGTTGATCGCCAGCGCGATGAGGAGGCGTTGTTTCACGCATGGAACCGTGCGGTGGCGGGCGGCCCTGTCCTGCTGATGACGGCGCGCACTCCCCCCCTGATGTGGAATATCCGTCTTCCCGATCTCGCGTCGCGCCTTGCCGCCACGCCGCAAGTGGCGATCCGGGCACCAGATGATGCGTTGTTGTCGGCGATGATGGCGAAGCAGTTCCGGGACCGGGGTGTGACCGTCGCGCCATCGGTGATGAATTACATCATGACGCGGATCGAACGCAGCTTTGCCGACGTTGCCCATGTTGTCGCGACGCTCGATGCCGGCGCACTCGCCGCAGGGCGCGCCATCACGATTCCGCTTGCCCGGTCGCTGCTCTGGCCCGACGATCCCGCGGATGTCATGGTATCGTCATCAAATCTGGCCTAGTGTGGAGGGATGAATAAAATGATTGACCATCCCGTAACCAACGCAGCTTCTGAAACAGGCGCCCGTTATTTCAATCGCGAATTGTCCTGGCTTGCCTTCAATGCACGTGTGCTTGAAGAAGCGGGCAATCCCCGGCACCCGCTGCTTGAACGGCTGCGTTTCCTGTCGATTTCGGGTAATAACCTTGACGAATTCTACATGGTGCGCGTCGCCGGCCTGCGTGGTCAGGTCGATCAAGGGGTTGAAACCCTGTCCGCCGAAGGGATGACCCCGGCCCGGCAACTGACCGCGATCGTTGCCAAGGCCGATGCCCTGATGGCGCAACAGCAGAAAATGTGGGGCGAACTGCGGCAATTGCTGGCCAAGGCCGCCTTTCATGTCGTGGCGGCAAAGGATCTGACAGCCGGGGAAGAAAAATGGCTGGCCAATCACTTCCTTGCCCAGATTTTTCCGGTGCTGACACCGCAGGCGATCGATCCGGCGCATCCGTTTCCGTTCATACCGAATACCGGATTCAGCATCATCATGGAGCTGAAGCGCATCAGCGACGGAACCGAGCTGCGCGCGCTTTTGATGCTGCCTTCGCTGCTTCCGCGCTTCGTGCGCCTGCCTGGGAAGACAGTGCGCTTCATTGCACTTGAAAATGTCATCCGCCTATTCTTCGGACAGGTTTTTCCCGGCTATGAACTGGTTGGCGGCGGCGCCTTCCGCATCATTCGCGATTCGGACATCGAAATCGAGGAAGAAGCCGAAGATCTCGTTCGCTTCTTCCAAAGCGCGATCAAGCGGCGCAAGCGCGGTAAGGTGATCCGTCTCAAACTGGAAGCCGCGATGCCGGATTCCCTGAAATCGATGCTGCGCGACGAACTTCATGTCGAGGAACGCGATCTTACCGAGATCGACGGCATTCTTGGCATTGCCGAACTGGCGCAGCTCGTCGAGGAAGACCGGCCCGATCTCAAATTCGAGCCCTATGCCGCACGTTTTCCCGAACGCATCCGCGAGCATGGCGGCGACTGTTTTGCCGCAATTCGCGCCAAGGACATCGTCGTTCATCACCCCTATGAAAGTTTTGATGTCGTCCTTGCCTTTCTGCGGCAGGCGGCGGCCGATCCCGATGTGGTGGCGATCAAGCAGACGCTTTATCGGGCCGGCAAGCAATCGGCGGTCGTACGCGCGCTGATCGATGCGGCCGAAGCAGGAAAGTCGGTGACGGCAGTCGTCGAGCTCAAGGCGCGTTTCGACGAAGAACAGAATCTGATGTGGGCGGCCGCACTCGAACGCGCGGGCGTGCAGGTCGTCTATGGCTTCATCGAATGGAAGACGCACGCCAAGGTGTCGATGGTCGTCCGCCGCGAAGGCCCCGAACTCAGGACATACTGTCACTTCGGCACGGGCAATTACCATCCGATCACGGCGCGCATCTACACCGACCTCAGCTATTTCACTGCCGATCCGGTTCTGGCGCATGATGCCGCGCAAATGTTCAATTATATCACCGGCTATGTGAAGCCGACACGGTTGCAACGGCTCAGCATGTCGCCGGGGGGTATTCGAGACAAGCTGTTTGAATTGATCGACGCCGAAATCGCCAATGCACAGGCCGGAAAGCCTGCCGCGATCTGGGCAAAGATGAACTCTCTCGTTGATCCGGCGCTCATCGACCGGCTGTATGAGGCCAGCGGGGCAGGGGTCGAGATCGATCTTGTCATCCGCGGTATCTGCTGCCTGAAGCCGGGCGTGCCGGGCCTGTCGGACAATATCCGCGTGCGCTCGATCATCGGTCGTTTCCTGGAGCACAGCCGTATCGTCGCCTTTGCCAATGGGCATGAAATGCCGTCGCGCCGCGCGCGATTGTTCATCTCGTCGGCGGACTGGATGCCGCGCAATTTCGATCGCCGTGTCGAACTCATGGTCCCGATCCTGAATTCGACAGTGCATGCCCAGATTCTCGATCAGGTGATGCTGGCCAATCTCAAGGATACCGAACAGAGCTGGGAACTGCTGCCCGATGGCCACTATGAACGGGTCAAGCCGGGGACACACCCCTTCAATCTGCATCGTTATTTCATGACCAATCCTTCGTTGTCCGGTCGCGGTCATGCCTTGAAAGACCAGGGCGGCGTGCCGCGTCTGGTTCTGGAAACCGACGAGGAATGCGGTTGAGCCGTGGCGATTGCTTGCCATGGCCGGAGTGCGCTCTTATCAGTGCGGCGTAGTTTTTCCTGACGAGGACCGGCGCTTGGCTTCCCTCATGCATAACGATGACGGGCACATGTCTCGCTTCGAGCATAAACGCCGGACCGAGGATGCCATGCTGACCGGCATCATCGACATCGGTTCAAACTCGATTCGCCTTGTAGTTTACCGTGGTGCGCTCAGGACGCCGCCGACGATCTTCAACGAGAAGGTCATGGCGGGACTGGGGCGCGGCGTTGCCGCCAACGGACTGATCAGCGAAGAGGGGATGACGCTCGCGCTGACAACGCTTGGACGCTTTGCGATGCTGGCCGAGGACATGGGCGTTGAACGCATGACCTGCGTTGCGACAGCAGCAGTGCGCGAGGCGGCAAACCGTGACGAGTTCGTGGCGCGCGTTGCCGGGAAATGTGGTCTCAAGGTCGATGTCATCAGTGGCGAGAGCGAGGCACGCTTTGCCGCACTGGGGGTCATTTCCGGCATTCCGGGCGCGAATGGCGTGGTTGGTGATCTGGGTGGCGGCAGTCTGGAACTGATTCGGGTTGTCGACGGGCAGCCGCAGCAGCGTACGTCGCTGCCGATCGGTTCGCTCAAGCTCGATGCCGCACGCGGCAAGGGCGCACGTTCGCTGTCGCGTTTCATCAACCGGGCGCTGGATGATATCGAATGGGCAGATGCAGCCCAGGGCCTGCCTTTTTACACCGTCGGCGGATCGTGGCGTGCACTGTCGCAACTGCACATGTGGCTGACCGGCTATCCGCTGCCCGTTGTCCATCAATATGCCATGGAAAGCCGCGCGCCCGACTATCTGGCCCGCGCGCTGGCGCACATGGATCTGCGCGGTTTGCGGCAAGTCCCGAACCTGTCGTCGAACCGCATTCCCTCGCTGCCGGCCGCCGCAACATTGCTGCGCGAGGTGACGGAACGGCTGAGATCAAGCGAGATTATTGCCTCTGCCTATGGTCTGCGCGAGGGGCTGCTTTATGCCGGTTTGTCAGCCGATCGCCGCCGTGACGATCCGCTGATTGCCGCCGCACGCGCCGAAGGTCGTTATCAGGGGCGTTTTCCTGAACATGGCGATGCCCTGATGCAGTGGATGAACGGTCTGTTCGTGACCGAAAGCAATGGCGATGCCCGCATCCGGCTTGCGGCCTGTCTATTGGCCGATGTCGCGTGGCGCGCTCACCCCGATTTTCGCGCCGAGCGCGCGCTGGATGTGGCACTGCACGGCAACTGGGTCGGGATCACGGCCCGGGAACGGGCGATGCTGGGGGCGACATTGTTTGCCTGCTTTGGCGGGTCCGAAAATGATCCGGCCATTGCGATCCTGCCGCGTCTGGCTGATCAGCCATCGCTTGCGACGGCACGGGCATGGGGACTGGCGCTGCGCCTTGGCCAGCGACTGACCGGCGGTACGGCCCAACCGCTGGCAGACAGCCGTCTGCAACGCGAGGATGGGCTGCTCGTTCTCACGCTCCGCGAAGCGCACGCCGCCTTGTTTGGCGAAACGGTGATGCGCCGCTTGAAGTCTCTGGCACAACTTCTTGGTTTGAAATCTGAATGCCGGATCAGTCGTTAGCCGCTGCGGCGGCATTCGTCATTTTCAATTTGCCGTTTTCGACACCAAAGCTCAGACGGCCTTCGACGAGCGCGAGCGCATCGCGTCCAAAGATTTCGTAACGCCAGCCGCCGAGAATCGGCAAACCTTCGCGTTGACCGGCGGCAATGGCTTCCAGTTCATCGCTGCGTCCGATCAGTTTTGGCGCGACATCGGCTTCTTTCGCCCGGATTTTCATCAACAACTTCAAAAGATCGGCAATCAGCGTTGCATCGGCATTGAGACCGGGACGGCGTTCCTCGCGCGCGGGCATTTCTTCGGGCGGCAATGGGCGTGCTTCGGCAAGGGCCGCCAGCAGGCGGCGCCCGATGTCGTTGGTTGCCCAGCTGTTCGACAGGCCGCGGATACGGGCGAGGTCGCTTTGTTCGCGCGGCGGGTTACCCGCCATGTCGGCCAGCGTTTCATCCTTGACGATGCGGCCGCGTGGTACATCCTTTGATTGCGCCTCGCGTTCGCGCCATGCCGCCAGCGCCTTCAGCCGTCCCAGAACATCGGGTTTGCGATTGGGCAGGCGCAGGCGGGTCCAGGCGGTTTCCGGGTCGTTTCTGTAATTGGCCGGATCGGTCAGGCGAGCCATTTCCTCGTCCAGCCAGGCACCGCGTCCGGTGCGCCGCAGCTTGTCGAGCATTTTCGGAAATAGCTTGGCCAGATATGTGACATCGGCAATGGCGTAATCGAGCTGGCGTTGATCGAGCGGGCGGCGTGCCCAGTCGGTAAAACGCGCGCCCTTGTCGAGCTGTGCGCCTATCATGCTGCCGACAAGATTATTGTAGCTGACCTGCTCGCCAAGGCCGAGCGCCATGGCGGCAATCTGGGTATCGAAGATGACATTGGGCAGAGCGCCCGAGATATTGTAGAAAATTTCGAGATCCTGCCCGCCGGCATGGATGACTTTCAGCACTTCGCGCTTGTTCAGCAGTTCGAACATCGGTTCGAGATTGATGCCCGGCGCCTTGGGATCCACGGCGGCAGCTTCGTGCGATGAGGCCAGCTGCACCAGGCAAAGATCGGGATAATAGGTGCTTTCCCGCATGAATTCGGTATCGACCGTGCAGAAATCGGCGGCGGCGAGCCGGGCGCAAAGATGCGCAAGGCTGTCGGTATCGGTGATCAGCGGCTGTATGTTCATGGACGCGTCCCATAGCCGAATTATCCCCCTTGTCGCCAGCGCCTTGACAAAGCGGATGCAATCCTGTGTCTCCCGCACACATATTTCTTTCGGATTTCAGTCGGGATCATGCCTAACATGCACGCATATCGCACCCACAGCTGCGCAGCCCTTCGCAAGAGCGATGTCGGCCAGACGGTCCGCCTTTCGGGCTGGGTCCATCGCAAGCGCGACCATGGCAACCTGCTGTTCGTCGATCTGCGCGATCATTACGGACTGACACAGATTGTGACCGACGTGGATTCGCCCGCTTTCAAGGTTATTGAAAGTGCGCGTGCCGAATCCGTCATTACGGTCACGGGCGAAGTGGTCGCCCGCTTTGATGCCGCCATCAACCCGAACCTGCCCACCGGCGAGATCGAGGTGAAGGCGATTGATGTTGTCGTGCAGTCGGCGGCGTCCGAGCTGCCGCTGCCGGTGGCGGGCGATGCCGAATATCCCGAAGAAATCCGCCTGAAATACCGCTATCTCGACCTGCGCCGCGAACGCCTGCACAAGAATATCGTCCTGCGCTCGAACGTCATCGCATCCTTGCGCCGCCGGATGATCGAACAGGGATTCACTGAATTCCAGACACCGATCCTGACAGCGTCCTCGCCCGAAGGCGCGCGCGACTATCTGGTGCCAAGCCGCGTGCATCCCGGCAAGTTCTATGCGCTGCCGCAGGCGCCGCAGATGTTCAAGCAGCTGCTGATGGTGGCGGGTTTCGACCGTTATTTCCAGATCGCGCCCTGTTTCCGCGACGAAGACGCGCGTGCCGATCGCAGCCCTGGCGAATTCTATCAGCTCGACTTTGAAATGAGCTTTGTCACGCAAGACGATGTGTTTGCCGCGATCGAGCCGGTGCTGGCTGGCGTGTTCGAGGAATTTTCGGACAAGGCGGTTACAAAGCCCCCGTTCCCGCGCATCGCCTATGCGGAATCGATGCTGAAATATGGCAGCGACAAGCCCGATCTGCGCAATCCGCTGATCATCACCGATGTGACGGAAGCCTTCCGGGGCGGTGGCTTTGGCATTTTCGCCAAGATGATCGACGGCGGTGCGGTCGTGCGCGCCATTCCGGCGCCGGGCGCAGGCGTCAAGTCGCGCAGTTTCTTTGATGGCATGAACGACTGGGCGCGCGGCGAAGGCTGGGCAGGTCTGGGGTATATCAACTTCAAGGGGGGCGAAGCAGGTGGCCCCATCGCAAAGAACCTTGGGCCGGAACGCGTGCAACAGATCGTCGACGCCATGGGCCTTGGTCCGGACGACGGCGTTTTCTTCGCCGCTGACAAACCGCTCAAGGCGGCAAAGCTGGCTGGTCAGGCGCGGACCAAGATCGGCGAGGATCTTGGCCTGATCGCGGAAGGCGAATTCCGTTTCTGCTGGATCGTCGATTTCCCGATGTTCGAATATGACGAAGACGCGAAGCAGA
>CAZWMK010000091.1:0-4100 GCA_964635065.1 uncultured Sphingomonadaceae bacterium
ATTTTGGCGACCCCGGGAGGACTCGAACCTCCGACCTGCGGTTTAGGAAACCGTTGCTCTGTCCGGCTGAGCTACGGGGCCGTTGCTGTTCTCCTGCCTTGCCCGGTCGGCAGAATCAAGCGTCGCTGCGCGTGCGTGGGCGGAATGGCAGCGGCATGATCTCGATTCCCTCCTCGTGCAGGGCTTTCGCTTCGTCAACCGTGGTTTCGCCATAGATGCCGCGTTCTGTTGCGCGTTCGCCAAGGTGGAGGGCGCGCGCCTCGTCGGCAAAGCGGGTGCCGACATAATCGCAATTCTGTTCGACCGTCCGCTGGAAAGCGGCCAGCGCCGCCATCAGCGCTTTGGGATCGGGTGTGGCGGCGGCGGGCGTCTGTGCCGTCGCTGGCCGATCGGCGCGCTGGTTGCTTTTCAAGCCGACGGCTGGCGCCATCGGGGCTTTTTCGATGTGGCTGTCGTCGCAGACCGGACAGGCAACGAGCTTGCGTTCACGCTGCGCCTCAAAATCGGCGCTCGAGGAAAACCAGGCTTCGAAAACATGGCCATGGCTGCAACTGAGATCGAAAACGATCATGCACCCGGCTCCAGCATGATGGCGCGCCGGTGGTCGATGGCCGGAATGCGGGCCCGCGTCGCGGCAACGGCATCGAGGTCGATGTCACACAGGGCATGGCCAGTCACTGTTCCCATGTCGAGTAGCACATGCCCCCATGGATCAATGACAAGGCTGTGGCCGAAGGTTTCGCGGCCATCGTCATGAAGTCCAGTTTGCGCAGCGGCGACCACGAACGCCCCGGCCTCGATCGCGCGGGCGCGCAACAGCACTTGCCAATGCGCCGCGCCTGTCGGCTGGGTGAAGGCGGCCGGCACAGACAGCAGGGTCGCCCCGCCGACACTGGTCAGCGTATCATAAAGCCGGGCAAAGCGCAGATCGTAACAGATCGACAGACCGACCGTGCCCCATGGCGTCATCGCGGCCACGGCCGTTTCGCCGGGCGTGAAGCTGGCGGATTCGCGATAGCTGTGTCCTGCGCCGACATCGACGTCGAACAGGTGAATCTTGTCATAGCGGGCGCAGACGGCGCCCTGATCGTCGATCATGAAACCGCGATTGACGAGGCGGCCGTCCTGCCCCTCGGCCAGGGCCAGCGAACCAAGATGCACCCAGACGCCATGCACGCGGGCCGCGTTGCGCACGGCGGCAAGCACAGGATCATCGGCCTCGCGCCGGACAGCCGCAAAAAGCCTGTCGCGATTGCGATCGAGCAGGCCGCTCATTTCCGGCGTGAAAATCATCTGTGCGCCACCGGCGGCAAGTGCCGCGATCGCTGTGGTCAGCGAAGCGGCATTGGCGGCAGGATCGATGCCTGCCGTCATTTGCACAAGCCCAAGGCGCAGCCGGTTCATGGCGTGTGCCGGGATCAGGCCGCGAGCAGCGGGTCCAGCCCGCCCCGTGCGTCAAGCGCATGGAGGTCGTCGCAGCCGCCGACATGGCGGCCATCGATGAAAATCTGCGGCACGGTGGTGCCGCCCTGCGCGCGCTCGATCATTTCAGCGCGCTTCGGGCCGCCCAGAGAAATGTCATATTCGGTAAAGGTGACGCCCTTTTTCGTCAGCAGCGCCTTGGCGCGCGTGCAATAGGGGCAGAAGTCCTTGGTGTAGATTTCAACGGTCGCCACATCCTTCTCCTTCGGCTTCATGCGTCCATATGGGGCTGGGTGGGATTGAGGACAACACGTGCCAGCGTCAAGACATGAACCGACGTTGCTCCCGCCTTTTTCAGCAGACGTGCGCAGGCGCCGGCCGTTGCGCCCGTTGTCAGAACGTCATCGACGAGAATGACACGCCGTCCCTTAATGCGCGCCGGGTTGTCGATCGCAAAGGCACCCGCGACATTGCGCGCGCGCTGACGGCGGTTCATGCCACGGCTGGCCTTGGTGGCGCGCGGGCGGGTGAGAACATCGAGATCGCTGGCCGTCCCCGTATCCTTTGCGAGGATGGCGGCGAGCAGCGCGGCCTGGTTGTAGCCGCGTTGCCACATGCGCCAGCGGTTGAGCGGCACAGGCACCAGCAGCGGCGCATCGAGCGCCAGCATCGCCGCACCGGCTCGTCTGAGGCCCGGCAGGGCGGCGCGCGCAAGATGCGGTCGATCGGCATGTTTCAGCGCCAAAACCAGTTGCCGCGCTGTCCCGGCGTAGACAAAGGCGGCACGCGCGCTGTCATAGGGCGGCGGATCGGCCATGCAGCCGCCGCATAAAGTGCCTTCGGGTTGCGGCACTTCGAAGGGCAGGCCGCAGCAGGCGCATTGCGGACCGGCGATGAAGTCCAGCTGCGGCCAGCAGGTAGCGCAGAATTGGTCGGGTGCGCTGACGATCGCCCGACACGCCGGACAGCGCGGCGGCAGGACAAGGTCGAGGGCGGAGCGCCCGGCGGATCGGATCAGTTCCCACATGCGTTGGCAAGATTGGCGCATTGTCGCGACCAGCGCCATAGGTCAAAAGGACGTCGGGATCGCGGCGACAAAGGCCGCCTAGCACGGATGGACTGCAAACGATCATGACTGGCGATGTGCCAAAGCTTTTCGACCGCCGCGCGCGCCGCCGTGCCCGCAGCCGCGCTGCGCCACACTATGATGCCCATGGTTTTCTGAAACAGGCGATGGCGGACGAAATCCTCGCCCGTCTGGCCACCATTGCCCCGCATTTCGAGCATGCGCTCGATCTGGGAAGCCATGACGCGCGGCTGGCGGCACGCTTGCCGGCCGACATGGTGGTGACGGCGGATCCGGCGCCCGCATTCCTGCGGCCGCCGCTTGCGGTGGTGTGCGACGAGGATCTTCTGCCCTTTGCAGAGGCCAGCTTTGATCTGGTCGTGTCGGCGGCCAGCCTCGGCGGGGTGGACGATTTGCCGGGCGCCCTCGTGCAGATCCGCCGGCTTCTGAAGCCGGGCGGGCATTTTCTCGCCGCATTTCCGGGCGGCGAATCGCTGAAGGAACTGCGGCTGGCGCTGCTGGGTGCCGAGGTCGATGCAACGGGCGGTGTGTCTGCGCGCATTGCGCCTACTGTCAGCATCGAGCAGGCGCCGGGCCTGTTGCAGCGCGCAGGCTTTGCCAGCCCGGTTGCCGATGTCGAGACGGTGCAGGTGCGTTACGCCGACCTTCATGCGTTGCTGCGCGACATCCGGGGGGCAGGCGAATCAAATTATCTTGCCGCCCGTCCGCGCAAACCGCTGCCACGCGCGCTTCTGGCCGACGCCGCTGCGCGCTTTGCCGCCATGGCCGATCCCGATGGCCGCATCGGCGTGACCGTTCAGATCCTGCACCTGGCCGGCCGTGTGCCGCCCGTTGGCACGGCAGGTGAATCGGCGTAAACTGCGCACAGGCATCGCGGCAGGAGAGGGCTGATGCGATCATATGTCGGCTTGACGCTGGCGGCGGCGTTACTTGCCGCAGCTGCGCCCGCGCCAGCCTTGTCGCCGGCCGATCAGGCAGCGGCCATGAAGGCAGCGGGTTATGTGAAACGCGGCACCGAATGGCGCAGCGCATGCGGCCTTGAAGCTGTGGGTTACTATGAAGCAGGCCGGATCGAGACGGTGCGCGATCTGAATGGCGATGGCGCACCCGAAGCCATTATCACCGAAGGTGGGACCTATTGTTACGGCATGACCGGCGCGGGTTTCGTGCTGGTCAGCAAACAGGCAGGCGGCTGGAAACGCATGACGGGTGGCACCGGTATCCCGGCGATTCTGCCGACCACAGGGGTAGGAGGCTGGCCGGACATCGAAATAGGCGGGCCGGGCTTCTGCTTTCCTGTCGAACGGTGGAATGGGCGTGTCTACAAGCTCCATCGCCAGCAATATGAAGGGAAACCCTGTCGTCGCTGACCGGGCATGACCGGGCCGGGCTTGCCAGCGCGGTCCGGCTGATCTAGCTGGCGCGCATGTCCGATCCCACCACCATTCGCCGTCTTTATGGTCGTCGTCAGGCGTTCAAGCTGCGCGACCGCCAGCAGCGGCTGGTCGACACGCTGTTGCCGACAATCGCCGTTCCCCCCGAAGGTCCGCTCGATGCCGCCCGCCTGTTCGGCGATGCGCGTGCGATGGAG
>CAZWMK010000091.1:4200-9534 GCA_964635065.1 uncultured Sphingomonadaceae bacterium
CCCCGAAGGTCCGCTCGATGCCGCCCGCCTGTTCGGCGATGCGCGTGCGATGGAGTTGGAGATTGGTTTCGGCAAGGGCGAACATCTGGCATGGCACGCTCAGGCCAAACCCGATCGCGGCTTTATCGGCTGCGAACCGTTCCTGAACGGCGTGACCGGTCTGCTGGGTGACATCGAGGATGCCGGGCTGACGAATATCCGCATTCACATGGGCGATGCACTGGAGGTGTTGGAGCGCCTGCCCGAAGCCTCGCTTGAGCGCGTCTATCTGCTCCATCCCGATCCGTGGCCGAAGGCGCGCCATGCCAAGCGGCGCTTTGTCAATCCGGGACCACTTGACCGCATCGCCCGCGCACTGAAGCCGGGTGGCGAGTTCCGGCTGGCCACGGATCATCCGATCTACATGCGCTGGTCGGTCATGCAGATGGCAAGGCGGACCGATTTCGAGTGGCTGGCCGAACGCCCCGACGATTGGATCACCCGCTGCGCGGACTGGCCGGCGACGCGCTATGGCACGTGGGCGGCGGACGAGGGGCGGCCGATCTGGCACTTCCGATATCGCCGCTTGCCGTAAGCGTGTTTTCAGCGTATAGCGCGGGCATTCTCGACATGGTTATCCTTGCCGGGGCTGGTTTCAGGGTGAAACCGGCGCCAACAAGGTGTGGAGTGACATTTGGCCGATATTGCCGATACCGCCGCGATTGCCGCGCTGATCGAACCTGACGTCAAGGCGCTGGGCTTCGACCTCGTGCGTGTCGCCATCACGGGCGGCCAGAGCAACACGACGCTGCAAGTCATGGCCGAAGATCCCGCAACAGGGCAGCTGACGCTCGACCAGTGCGCGACGATCAGCCGCCGCCTGTCGGACCTCCTCGACGAAGCCGATCCGATCGAGAATGAATATCGCCTTGAAGTGTCTTCGCCCGGTATCGACCGGCCGCTGACCCGTGCCGCGGATTATGTCCGCTGGACTGGCCACGCCGCGAAGTTTGCACTGTCCGAGCCGCATGAAGGGCGCAAGCGCCTTGAAGGGCAGCTTGGTGGCCTTGAGGGCGATGCTGTGCGCCTGCATGTTGAAAAGCTGGGCGATCTCCTGATTCCGCTCGCCAAGATCCAGTCGGCCAAGCTGGTGCTGACCGACGAACTGATCAAAGCCACACTGCCGCTGTCCGCTGACGGCGCCGATGTCATCCAAGAGGAAAGGTAAGAGCCGCCATGGCCACCGCCATCTCCGCAAACCGGGCCGAACTGCTTGCCATCGCCGACGCGGTTGCGCGTGAAAAGTCGATCGACCGGATGATCGTCATCGAAGCGATGGAAGAAGCGATCCAGCGCGCGGCGCGTGCCCGTTATGGCGCTGAAAACGACATTCGCGCGAAAATCGATCCGAAATCGGGCGAAATGCGGTTGTGGCGCGTCCTTGAAGTCGTCGAATATCCCGAAGATTATTTCAAGCAGGTCAGCATCCCGGATGCGCAGCGCCGTCAGGCCGATGCCAAGGTCGGTGACTTCGTTATTGATCCCCTGCCGCCGATCGAGTTCGGTCGCATTGCGGCGCAGGCCGCCAAGCAGGTCATCGTGCAGAAGGTGCGTGATGCCGAACGCGACCGTCAGTTCGATGAATATAAGGACCGTGTTGGCGAGGTCATCATTGGCGTGGTGAAGCGCGTCGAATTCGGCCATATTGTTGTCGATCTCGGTCGCGCCGAAGGCGTGATCCGCCGGGACCAGCAAATTCCGCGCGAAGTGTTGCGCGTCGGTGACCGTGTGCGCTCGCTGATCCTGAATGTGCGCCGCGAAAACCGCGGTCCGCAGATTTTCCTGAGCCGTGCCGCTGGCGAGTTTATGAAAAAGCTGTTCGCGCAGGAAGTGCCGGAAATCTACGACGGCGTCATCGAAATCAAGGCCGTCGCCCGGTCGGCGCCTGTGTCGGCATGAAGGGCAGCCGCGTTCAGGCCGTCGTGCAGGAATTGCAGGGCGAAAAGATCGATATCATTCCGTGGTCGCCCGATACCGCGACCTTCGTGGTGAATGCGCTTCAGCCCGCCGAAGTCGCCAAGGTCGTCATCGACGAGGATGAGAACCGCATCGAAGTCGTGGTGCCTGACGATCAGCTCAGCCTTGCCATCGGTCGTCGCGGCCAGAATGTTCGCCTCGCCAGCCAGTTGACCGGTCATCAGATCGATATCATGACCGAAGCCGACGAAAGCGAGCGCCGCCAGAAGGAGTTTGTCGAACGTTCGGAAATGTTCCAGAACGAACTCGACGTCGATGAAACGCTGGCGCAGTTGCTGGTGGCCGAGGGCTTCTCGTCGCTGGAAGAAGTCGCCTATGTCGAGACCGACGAGCTGGCGACGATCGAGGGCTTTGATGAAGACCTTGCCGCCGAGCTGCAAAATCGTGCCGCCGAGGCGCTGGAGCGCCGTGAGGCGGCTGCACGCGAAGAGCGTCGCGCGCTGGGCGTGGACGACGCACTGGCCGAAATCCAGGGCCTGTCTGAAGCCATGCTGCTGACACTGGGCAAGGCGGGCATCAAGACGCTCGACGACCTTGGCGATCTTGCGACCGACGAACTGATCGGCAAGAAGGACGGTCTCCTGAAAGAGTTCGGCCTGAACGACGCCGAGGGTAATGCAATCATCATGGCGGCGCGCCAACACTGGTTCGCCGATGAGGGGGACGCTTCCGCGGATGCCTCAGCATGACCCCGAAAGACGCTGCATCATCAGCGGCGCCCATGGCGAACGCGATGCGCTGATCCGGCTGGCACTCGGTCCCGACGGTTGCGTGCTGCCTGATCTTCAGGCGCGCGCGCCGGGACGCGGTGCGTGGGTCACGGCGGACCGCGCAGTAATCGAGACAGCGCAGGCCAAGGGGCGCATGCGCGGTGCTCTGGCGCGCGCATTCAAGCAGGACGGCGTGACAGCCCCCGCCGATCTTGCAGACCGTATCGAATCAGGGTTGGCCCGGTTGGTGTTCGACAGGCTGGGCTTGGAAATGCGCGCTGGCCATCTCATATATGGCGCGGCACGCATTGAGGATGCGCTGCGCGCGGGCCGGGTTGTCGTCTTGCTGCACGCCAGTGATGCCGCCCCTGATGGCCGGGCCAAGCTGGATCGGCTGGCTGGCAAGGCGCGGATCCTGACGCTGCCGGCGGGGCGCGCTGAAATCTCTTTGGCGCTGGGCCGGGAAAATGTAGTACACGCCGCCTTGTGCGATCGCGGCGCGGCGGGACGCATATTGTCTGCTGTCGAGCGATGGTGTGCCTTTCGTGGAATCGAAAATGCGAGTATGGACGCGGGCGAACTGTCCGCGCCGGACGGATGTAGGAAATAAAGGCCGGAATGAGCGACGATAACAAACCCAAGCTTGGCGCACGCGCACCCCTTGGCATCAAGAAGACGGTAGACGTCGGCCAGGTGAAGCAAAGCTTCAGTCATGGCCGCACCAAGTCGGTTGTGGTCGAGGTCAAGCGTTCGCGCATCCTGCGCAAGCCGGGTGAAGTGGTTGAAGAAGCGCCCGTCGTCGAAGCGCCCGCGCCTGAAGCGCCGAAGGCCGCCCCGGTTGCGCCACCGCCACCGCCTCCGGCTCCGGTTGCTGAACCTGTCGCGCCGCCTGTGGCGCCTGTCGTGTCGGCACCCGAACCCGTACCGGCCCCGGAACCCGTGCCGGCACCGGCACCCGTGGCTGAACCTGCGCCTGCGCCAGCGCCAGCGCCCGCACCGACCCCGGCACCTGAGAAGGTCGAGGCTGCACCCGTGCCCGCTCCCGCTCCCGTGCCGACACCTGCGGCCCCGGCTGCGGCCGCCCCTGCGGTAACGGCTGCCCAGTCGGCTCCGGCCAAATCGGCGCCAGCCAAGCCTGTCCCGGCTGCGAACAAGCCGGGTGGGTCGTCGCGTCAGGCGCCGCGCGCTGCTGAGCCCATGCGTCCGCGGCACATGACGCAACGGCCGACTGACCTTGCGTCGCGTCAGGAATTGCAGGCCCGCCTCCTGCGCGAAGCAGAAGAAGAGCGTCTTCGCCTGGCCGAAGAGGCGCGTCGCCGCGAAGAGGCCGAGCGTGCTGAGGCACAGGAAGCCGAGCGCCGTCGTATCGAGGAAAAACGCCGCGAGGAAGAAGCCGAAGCTGTCCGCGCAGCCGAAGCGGCGCGTCTGGCAGCCGAAGAAGCTGCCCGTGCCGCCGCCGCGCCGCCTGCCGCTGCGCCGGTGGCGGATGAATCCGACGAGGGTGCGCGCGGTGTGCGCCGTGGTCCGGCATCGCCCGCCCGCCGTCCCGAACCCGCCCGTCCGACGCGCGGCCGTGGCGACGACCGTCGCGAACGCGGCAAGCTGACTGTGACCCGCGCACTTGGCGACGATGAAGGCGGCGTGCGTGCGCGCAGCCTTGCGGCGCTGAAGCGCGCCCGCGAAAAGGACAAGCGCGCTCATCAGCAGATGGGATCGCAGGCAAAGCAGGTGCGCGACGTTGTGGTGCCCGAAGCGATCACGGTGCAGGAGCTCGCCAACCGCATGGCCGAGCGCGGTGCCGATCTTGTGAAGTCGCTGTTCAAGATGGGGATGATGGCGACCATCAACCAGACCATCGATCAGGACACGGCCGAACTGCTTGTCACCGAATTCGGGCATAATGTGAAGCGCGTGGCCGATTCCGACGTTGAAATCGGCGTCGTGGGCGATGAGGATTCGTCGGCTGATCTGCAGCCGCGTCCGCCGGTCGTCACCATCATGGGTCACGTCGACCACGGCAAGACTTCGCTGCTCGATGCCCTGCGCGGCACCGATGTCGCCACAGGCGAAGCGGGGGGCATCACCCAGCACATCGGCGCCTATCAGGTGAAACTGAAGTCGGGCGACAAGGTGACTTTCCTCGATACGCCGGGCCACGAAGCCTTCACCGAAATGCGCGCGCGCGGTGCGAACATCACCGACATCGTCATTCTGGTGGTGGCGGCCGATGATGGCCTGAAGCCACAGACGATCGAGGCGATCAACCATACCAAGGCAGCGGGCGTTCCGATGATCGTCGCGATCAACAAGTGCGACAAGCCGGGCGCCAAGCCGCAGAAGGTTCGCGAGGAACTGCTCCAGCATGAAATTGTCGTCGAAGGCATGGGCGGTGACGTGCAGGACGTCGAAGTGTCGGCGCTCAAGGGCACCGGGCTTGACGAACTGATCGAAAAGATTCTGCTGCAGGCAGAAATCCTCGAGCTCAAGGCCAACCCGGCCCGCAGCGCCGAAGGTACGGTGATTGAAGCCAAGCTCGACAAGGGGCGCGGTCCGCTGGCCACCATCCTTGTTCGCCGTGGCACGCTCAAGGTTGGCGATGTCTTCGTCG
>CAZWMK010000092.1:0-9412 GCA_964635065.1 uncultured Sphingomonadaceae bacterium
GTCGCGCAGGTGAAACTCGATCTTCGGGCCATAGAAGGCGCCTTCGCCTGGCGCCCATTCGAAGGGCAGACCCGCATCATTGAGCGCCTGTTCGAGGCCAGCTTCGGCCTTGTCCCATGTCGCATCGTCGCCTGCGCGCAATTCGGGCCGGGTCGCAAGGCGGACGAACCAGTCGGTAAAACCAAGATCGTCATAAACCGAGCGCAAGAGCTGGATGAATGCCTTCGATTCGTCGAGGAACTGGTCCTCGCGGCAGAAGATGTGCGCATCGTCCTGCACGAACTGGCGCACGCGCATCAGGCCGTGCAGCGCGCCGTGCGGCTCGTTGCGGTGGCAGCAGCCGAATTCAGCCATGCGGATCGGCAGGTCGCGATAGCTTTTGATGCCCTGATCGAAAATCTGGATATGCGCCGGGCAGTTCATCGGCTTCAGCGCCATGAACACCGGGTCCGCCGAGATCATCGGTTTGCCATCTTCAGTCGAAGGCCGTTCGTCGGGCACGACGAACATATTTTCGCGGAACTTTTCCCAGTGCCCCGACGTCACCCAGAATTTATTGTGGAAAACCTGCGGTGTCCGCACTTCCTCATAGCCCGCCCACAGCAGCCGGCGGCGCATATATTGTTCCAGCGCCTGATAAAGCGTCCAGCCCTGCGCGTGCCAGAAGATCGAACCGGCAGCTTCTTCCTGGAAATGGAACAGGTCCATTTCGCGGCCCAGCTTGCGATGATCGCGCTTGGCAGCCTCTTCGAGGCGTACGAGATGGGCGTCGAGCTGCTTCTTGTTGAGCCAGCCGGTGCCATAGATACGGCTCAGCATCGCGTTATTCTGATCGCCGCGCCAGTAAGCGCCCGACACGCGCGTCAGCTTGAATGCCTGCGGATCAAGCTTGCCGGTCGAGGGCAGGTGCGGCCCGCGACAAAGATCGAGCCAGTCTCCCTGACGATAGATGGTGATGTCCTCGCCTTCGGGCAATTCTGCCGCCCATTCGGCCTTGAACGTCTCGCCATTGACCCTGAACCAGTCGATGACCTGCGCCCGGCTCCAGACTTCGCGCACCAGTTTTTCATCGCGGGCGATGATCGCGCGCATCCGCTCTTCGATGGCGGGCAGATCGTCTTCGGTGAAAGGACGATCCTTCGGCGAAAAATCATAATAGAAGCCATCGTCGGTCGACGGGCCAAAGGTGATCTGCGTGCCGGGGAACAGCGACTGCACCGCCTCGGCCAGCACATGCGCATAATCATGACGCACCAGTTCCAGTGCCTCGGCTTCCTGCTTGGCCGTGATGATTTCGAGCTTTGCGTCGGCCTCGATCGGGCGTTCGAGATCCCACGGCTCGCCATTGACCTTGGCGGCAAGCGCGGCTTTCGCCAGCCCTGCGCCAATGCTGCGGGCGACATCGCCCGCGGTCGTGCCGCGTGTCAGTTCACGCTGGCTGCCGTCGGGAAGTGTCACGCAGATCATCTCGGCCATGGAAAAATCCGTTCTTCTGTGCTTGGGACCATTGGCGGCGCACCCTATGGTGGTCGTGTCCGGTGTCAAGCAGAGCCTTTAGCATGAATGATACTAAATATCACGACCGTGGCGACGGCATAGGTCTTGCCGCCAGCCTGCGCCCAGGCACGGGTCCGACGCTCGTCTTCCTGCCGGGCTATATGTCGGACATGGCGGGCAGCAAGGCGCTCTGCCTCGACGATTGGGCCGCGCAACGCGGCCACGCCTGCCTGCGCTTCGACTATTCCGGCTGCGGCCAGAGCGAAGGCCGGTTCGAAGACGGCAGCATCGGTCGCTGGACACAGGATGCGCTCGCGCTCATCGACCGGCTGACATCCGGGCCAGTCCTCCTTGTCGGCTCGTCCATGGGGGGCTGGATCGCCTTGCGCATTGCCCTTGCGCGTCCCGACCGGGTGGCAGGTCTTGTCGGCATCGCCGCAGCCCCTGATTTCACCCTGTGGGGCGTGACCGACACACTGAGTGCAGCCGAGGCCGCGCAGCTTCGGCGCACGGGCAGGTTGATACGGCCGAGCGACTATGGCCCCGAACCCTATGTCTACACGACAACCCTCCTTGACGATGGTGCGCGGCAGACCGTCCTCGACCAGCCCCTGCCCCTCGCATGCCCCGTGCGGCTACTGCAGGGGCAGCTGGACGATGCCGTACCGTGGCAGCTTGCCTTGCAGCTTGCCGCGCACATTGGTTCAGCTGATGTGCAGGTGACATTGATCAAGGATGGCGATCACCGCCTGTCGCGGCCCGCCGATCTCGCCCTGCTGACGCGCACGGTCGAATCGCTTCTGGAGACTGCATGACGCCCCTTTCGGTCCGCCTGATCCTGCTGCCATGGCTGTTACTGGCCCCCGCCGCCCTGTCCGCAATGGGCGAAGACGACAGCCCGCGCTATCGCCTGTGTCGCGCGACCATCCAGCATGCGCCGGCAAGCGCCATCGCCATGGCCAATGGCTGGATCGTCGAAGGCGGCGGCGCCCCGGCGCGTCATTGCCTCGGCCTTGCCTATCTTGCCGACGCGCGGCCAGCCGCCGCCGCAACCGCCTTTGAAAATGCCGCAAAGCTGGCAGAGGCCAGCGGCCAGTCCAGCGCACCCGATTACTGGACGCAGGCCGGCAATGCCGCGCTCATGGCCGATGACGCCGCCCGGGCGCAACTGTTGTTCGACAAGGCGCTTGCCGCCGCTCCCGCCACTTATCCGCTGCGGGCCGACATGCTGATCGACCGCGCGCGGGCCGCCTTCGAGCTGGATCAGCCCGCCGCCACCCGGCGCGACCTTGATGCCGCCCTGGCCTTGCAGCCCGATCATGTCGCCGCCCTGCTGTTGCGCGCCACGCTCGCGCGGCTCGATCAGCGGCTGACAGATGCGGCAACCGACATTGGCCGCGCGGTCAGCATCGCGCCCGATGACGCCGATGTGCAACTGGAACGTGGCAATATCGCACTTATGCAAAATGATCCGGCGACCGCCGAAAGCGCGTGGCGCGCCGCCGTTGCCGCCGCGCCAGACAGCCCCGCCGGACAGGCAGCGGCCCAGGCACTGGCCAGTGGCGGCGTCGCCCCCGGTCAGCCCTGAAACACATCCTTGGCCGCACGGCGTGCCGCCAGTTCGGCGATGGTCGCAGCGCGGGTGAAAGGATTGGTCGCCCGTTCCAGCCCGATGGTCGTGGGCACGGTGGGCAGCCCCTCGGCGCGACGGGCGCGAACATCAGCCATGCGCGCGATGAGCGCCCGATTGTCAGGTTCGACCGTCAGGGCAAAGCGGCCATTGGCTTCGGTATATTCGTGCGCGCAATAGACCGCCGTATCGTCGGGCATTGCCATCAGCCGTGCGAGGCTTGCGAACATGTCCGCTGGCGTGCCCTCGAACAGCCGCCCGCAGCCCATAGCGAACAGCGTATCGCCTGAAAACAGCAGGCGGTCCGCGTCGAAGGCATAGGCAATATGCCCGGCCGTGTGCCCCGGCACCGCAACCACCCGGCCACGATGCGCGCCAAGCTTGACCGTATCGCCATCCACCACCGCCACATCGCGCGGCAGGATGCGGTCGCCTTCGCCCAATGGCGCCGTGATCGAACAGCCGGTCGCCGCCTGAATGGCGGCATTGCCGCCGATATGGTCGCCATGCCAGTGCGTGTTCCAGATCTGACCGATGTGCCAGCCACGGGCGGCAGCCGCCGCGAGCGCGGGTTCAGCGTCGGCGGGATCGACCACCGCCGTCTCGCCCGACACCGGATCATGCACCAGCCAGATATAGTTATCGCTGCGCGCCGGAACGCAGACGACCTCGAGCGCCATTACCAGCTGCCCACATTCGGCATCGATGCCCAAGGCTCCGCCGGTGGCAGCGCTTCGCCAGCCTGCAACAGCTCGACCGAAATGCCATCGGGCGACCGGACAAAAGCCATGCGGCCATCGCGCGGCGGACGGTTGATCGTCACGCCGCCATCCATCAGCCGCTGGCAGCTTTCGTAGATATTATCGACGGCATAGGCGAGATGACCAAAATTGCGGCCACCATCATAGCCTTTTTCGTCCCAGTTGTGGGTCAGTTCGACCTGCGCCGATTCATCGCCCGGTGCGGCGAGGAAGATCAGCGAGAAGCGTCCCGCTTCATGATCGTAGCGCTTGATCTCTTTCAGGCCGAGAAGTTCGTAAAAAGCCAGAGATTCCGCCACGTCCGACACGCGGACCATGGTATGAAGATATTTCATGCGTTTCTCCCGTCCTGCCGGTTCAGCCACGATTCAGGGCTGCCGTGCAGCTTTGTGACATCAACACCGTAATATCCCGCGCAGGGACCGATGAGGTAGAAATGGCCGAGCTCTCAACCGAACGCAACCGCGCGCTTGTCATAGCGAGCCTGATCCTGGCGCTTGGCCTGGTCACCGGCGGCTATCTCATGGGCGACGGCCTGCGTCGCGCCAAATATGCCGAGCGCATAGTCACCGTGCGCGGTCTGGCCGAGCGCGACGTGACCGCCGATCTCGCAACATGGACGATCGGTTTTTCCGTCACAGGTAGCGATCTCGCCACTCTGCAACAAAAAAGCGACGCGGATGCGACCGCCATCACGGCTTTTCTCAAACGTCACGGCTTTGCCGACAGCGAGATTGCACCGCGTGGCGTTTCGGTGAACCAGTGGATGGACAACGGACGCACCAACATCACACTGCGCCAACGCATCCAACTGCGCACCACCAACATCGCCGCCGCGCGCAAGGCCCATGCCGCACAGGCCGAACTGGTGCGGCAGGGCGTCGCCATCGAGGAAGGCGGCAATGCAATGGTCTACAGTTTCACCCGGCTGAATGCGATCAAGCCCGCCATGATTGCCGAAGCCACGAAAGACGCGCGCGCGGGCGCCGAACAGTTCGCCATGGATTCAGGCGCGTCGGTCGGTGGCATCAAATCGGCGGCGCAGGGCTATTTCTCGATCGGCTCGCGCGATGGTGATGCGGCTGGCGCAGGCAACGAGTCGCCGGATCAGAAAGTCCGGGTCGTGACAACGGTCGACTTTTATCTCGAATAAGGCCTCAGGCGTCGAGTAGCCGGGCCAGGGTCGCGATATCGCTGTCGAGTTCGCTGTCCTCGATCCGCAGTTCATCAATGCGCTTGACTGCGTGCAGCACCGTAGTGTGATCGCGGCCACCAAAGCGGCGACCAATTTCGGGCAGCGAACGTGGCGTCAGCTTTTTGGCGAGATACATGGCAACCTGGCGTGGCCGCGCCACTTCGCGCGCACGCCGGGCCGACAGCAGATCGTTCAGCTTGATCGCGTAATAATCGGCCACGCGGCGCTGAATTTCATCGATGGTGATCTTGCGGTCGTGCGCCTTCAGAACATCGACCAGAACCTCCCGCGTGAACTCTAGCGTGACGGCGCGCCCGGTCAGCGTGCCATAGGCGACGACACGGTTGAGCGCACCTTCCAGTTCGCGGACGTTCGACGTGATCTTGCGCGCCAGGAACTCGATGACATCATCGGGCACCTTCGCCTTGTCCGGCCCTAGACGCTGAAGCTTGGCATGCAGGATGTTCAGCCGCAGTTCGTAATCAGCCGGGTTGATGTCGGCGACCAGCCCCCAGGCAAGGCGCGACAGGATACGGTCCTGAATGCCTTCCAGATTCTGCGGACTGCGATCCGCGGTGATCACCAGCCGTTTGCCCGCGCTGATGATCTCGTTCATCGTGTGGAAGAATTCTTCCTGCGTCGATTCCTTGCCCGCGATGAACTGGACATCGTCGATCATCAGCAGATCGACCGAACGCAAACGCTGCTTGAAGCTGATCGTATCCTTGGCGCGAAGCGCGGCGAGGAATTCGACCATGAACTTTTCGGCCGACATGTAGGCGACCTTGGCGCGCGGCTTGCGGGCCAGCATCTCCCAGCCGATCGCATGCATGAGATGGGTTTTGCCAAGACCGGTCGTGCCATGCAGGAACAGGGGATTGAAGCTGATCGGACCGCCTTCGGCCAGAGTGCGCGCGGCGTTATAGGCGAGTTCGTTGGACTTGCCGATGACGAAGCTGTCGAAGTTGTAGCGCTCTTCCAGCGGCGGCAGGTCATCATTGTCGCTGGTGGGCGACAGGCTGGGCAACAGCGAACGCGCAGGCGCAAGGGCAGGCGCGGTTTCGGCCCCGGCCTCAACCAGTCCAGCAGGATCCTGCAAGGCCTGAGACGGCGCACGGACAATAAGACGGACTGCCGTCACTTCAGGACATTGCGTCGCCCACAGCAGGCGCAAGCGATCAATATAATGATTGCGCACCCAGTCGGCCATGAAGTGCGTCGGCAGCGACAGGGTCGCGACCTCGCCGTCGCAAGCGACATATTCCATGGGCTTGAGCCAGCTGTCGAATGTGCGGGCGCCATATTCGGCGCGCAGGTGGCTGCGAATCGCAAGCCAGGCAGCACGCCCACTGTCGAGTTCGGCAGATCCGCTGAACAAGGAAGCGGCGCGCATGACGGATGGCGACATATCCCTGCTCATTGACTGACGATGACCCCCGTTTCCGCGTAATAGAGCAGGACAGACACGAACAGCGGCATCCGCGCCCTTGTTGGCTGTCCCGGTTGGCACACGGCCCTTGCAGACCGCAAAAAATCAACAAACGACGCCGCGCCCCTTGCAGGATCCGCACGCAATCGCTGAAGAAACAGCCCCCGGAACATGACGACAAAAGCAACGTCGACCGCGGTTGTTCTGGAACACCCGCTTCGTTGTGAGAAGGACTTTAAGCGGGCGAATCTCTCCCGATCAAGAGAGCGACCTGTCTAAAATCTGAAATAAATCGATTGACACGCAAGGCCGCGATTCGGACCAAATTGCCGTTAATTTTGCTTATTTTTCAGTCAATTCGGTGGTTTATGCGTCACTCTGGCACATGCGGATTCCCCGCAGACGCAAGACGCGAAAAAGCCGCCCGCAGAAGCAGGCGGCTTTTTCCGGAACTGAAACCGGAATGATTTAGGCGAGCGCCTTCAGACGCTTCGCCAGGCGCGAAATTTTGCGCGCAACGGTGTTCTTGTGCAGCACGCCCTTCGAAACGCCGCGCTGCAATTCCGGCTGCGCTGCCTTGAGCGCTGCGGCCGCAACATCCTTCGCACCCGATTCGAGCGCCGCTTCCACCTTCTTCACAAAGGTGCGGATGCGGCTGACGCGCGACTTGTTGATGTCAGCGCGACGATCGTTGCGGCGGATGCGCTTGCGCGCTTGCGGTGTATTGGCCATCGAAATCCTCGAACAATTCAGCGATCCCTGCCGGCCAAGGCCGGTGCATCGGCTTTCAGGCCGACGCCGGGAAAGCGCGCTCTATATGGCGGGCGCGCTTTCCCGTCAACGGGCGATCAACGGTGCTTGAAGTTGGCAGGGCGCTTTTCGACGAAAGCGGCCATGCCTTCCTTCTGGTCTTCGCTGGCGAACAGGCCGTGGAAGAGGCGGCGTTCGAAGTGCACGCCTTCGGTCATCGTGGTTTCATAGGCCACATTCACGGCCTCTTTCGCCGCCATCGTCGAGATCAGGCCGAAGTTCGCAACGGCATCAGCCGCCTTCAGTGCTTCGTCGAGAAGCTGGTCAGCCGGGTAAACGCGCGAAACGAGACCGATGCGCAGCGCTTCCTGCGCGTCGATCATGCGGCCCGTCAGAATCAGGTCCATGGCATAGGCCTTGCCGACGAATCGGGTCAGGCGCTGGGTGCCGCCAGAACCGGGGATGACGCCGAGCTTGATTTCCGGCTGACCGAACTTGGCGTTTTCGGACGCAAAGGCCATGTCGCACATCATCGCGAATTCGCAGCCGCCGCCCAGGGCAAAGCCGTTGACCGCCGCCAGCGTCGGCTTGCGCGTGCGGGTCAGCTGCTCCCATGTCTTGGTGATGAAATTACCGAGATAGGCTTCGGCATAGGTCTTCGTCGCCATTTCCTTGATGTCTGCACCAGCGGCAAAGGCTTTGCCCTGACCGGTCAGCACGATGGCGCCCACCGAATCGTCATTGTCGAGTGCGATCAGCGCCTCGGTCACTTCGGTTGTGAGCTGCAGATTAAGCGCGTTCAGCGCCTCGGGACGGTTGAAGGTGATGAGACCGACGCGGCCACGCTTTTCAACAAGAATCGTCTGATATTCGCTCATGTTCCACTCCCTTGCTTATGATTGGCAGGCCGGACACCAGAAGGTCGACCGACCCGACTGCACGATTCGTTCGACCGGCTGGCCACAACTGACGCATGGCATAGCCGCCCGACCGTAAACCTGAAACTGGTGCTGGAAATAGCCCAGTTCGCCATCTGGCCGTGCATGATCCCTGAGCGTCGAGCCGCCAGCGTCGATGGCACGCGCCAGAACCGCCTTGATCGCCGGAACCAGCCGGGCAATGTCGGCGCGCTTCAGGCTCTCGCCGCTGCGCGTCGGCGCAAGGCCCGCCATGAACAGGGCCTCGCAAACATAGATATTGCCAAGACCCGCAACAACACGCTGATCAAGCAGCAGCGTCTTGATCGGCGAGGACCGGCCTTGCAAAGCCGCTTCGAGCGCCCGGTCGTCGAATCCCTCCGACAGCGGTTCCGGCCCCATGCCGGAGAACAGCGGATGGCGGTCGATGGCTACCGTTTCGACGAGATCAAGCGAACCGAATCGCCTGGCATCGTTCAGCACGACGACATGGCCGCCGTCGGTTTCGAAAATCACATGATCATGCTTTTCGACCGCAGGCGGGTCGATTCGCATCCGGCCCGACATGCCAAGATGAAAGACCAGCGTATCGCCGCGATCGGTGCGAATCAGGCCATATTTGGCGCGGCGGTCGATAGCCGTCACATGGGCGCCCGTCATCCGCTGCGCCATGTCGGCGGGAATGGGCCGCCGCAGATCGGGCCGGCGCGCCACGACGCGGCGCAACCGCGCGCCGACCAGCACGGGCCTGAGGCCACGCACGACGGTTTCGACTTCGGGAAGCTCAGGCATGTGTGCGGCATATGGCGCGTTTGCCCAGAGCGCAAGGCTCGGCTAGAAGCCGGGCCATGGAAAGCGAAACGGTCAGCTACGGCTATCAGCAAGTCTCACCCGACGAAAAGACGGCGCGCGTGCGTTCGGTCTTCGAACGGGTGGCGCGGCGCTATGACGTCATGAATGATTTCATGTCGGCAGGCATGCACCGGCTGTGGAAGGATCATTTCGTCGACCGGGTCAACCCACGCCCCGGCGAACAAATCCTCGACATGGCCGGCGGCACCGGCGACATCGCCTTTCGCATGGCGAAGCGCGGGGCGGCGATCACGGTGGCCGACATCAACCCCGGCATGCTGGCGGTCGGCGCCGACCGCGCGGCCAAGCGCGGTCTCGACCTGCCGTTCATCGAGATCAACGCCGAGCATCTGGACGGCATCGCGGACCAGAGCTTTGACG
>CAZWMK010000093.1:0-9267 GCA_964635065.1 uncultured Sphingomonadaceae bacterium
TCCCGCAACCTGCAATATCACCCAACTTGTTGACGGAATGACCGCGGGCAAAGCTAGGCGCCTTTCTGATGTTGCGCTCCACACTATTGGGGCCGCGTTCGAGATCGCCGTGCCTGCCGCGTTCACGCTCGAGAGTACTGATCATGGCTTGATGTTCATCGCTCGGGGCGATGTTGAGGCCGCGGTCAATGGTCTGATGGCGCGTGGCGGCCGCTATGGGGAATCGAAATGGGCGTCGCTCCAAGCCGCCGAAAAGGTGCTCAAGGCCGCGATCGATCGCGCTGGCCTGAAGTACGGCTTCACCCATGGGCTTGCTGGCCTGTGCAAGACCCTCGCCGATACCGGCCTGAACTTCAACGCCGACGCTCAGGTAGCCGCGATCCAGTGCAAACCCGGCATTCGCTATGGCGAGGAACCTTGTTCACGCGACGAGGCACTGGCGGCCCATCGTGCCTCGCTCGAGCTCGTAAATATCCTGCGTGAAGCCGGCGCGAAGTTCGAGCAGGGCATTGGCGGGCTCCAACGATCAAGCTGAGGTTCGGCGAGGCGGGCGGGGGCGATCGGCTCGTGGCTGATCGCGGACTGTGACGCACGCGGCGTTCCGACGTTCGCGGCTCGGGATTATTAGGCGAGCCGGGAGATCGATATCAGGCGTGGATGAAGGGCAACTCACCACAAACGCCGCGCAATTATCGGCTGAGCGACTATCGCCTACCTGAAGGATTGGCGCGATGCGCCGGCCGTTAAGCTAGCCCGTCTTCGGCTTCTTTTTGATGAGCCAGACGAACCCGCCGAGCCGCCGCCATTTGACGCAGAGCGAGACGAACTGCCCGAACAGTCCGAGCGCGAGCAGACCGACGACTATGGCGTTGACAACGGCGAGTGCCTTTGCATCGTCGAATGAACAAGCCTTCCACATGCATTGACCCGCCTCGTGCAGGATCGGCCAAATATGGTGAAGCAGGATCAAGAAGGTGGCGATCGCGGTTGCGAGCAGTGGCAATGACCGCGTGAACAGCACCCATCGCACAGACGCCCGAGATTCACCGTCGTTCGCATTCCCGCCGATGTTGGGTTTGAGCGCGAGCGCGGCTGCCACATCCGTCTGCCAAAGGACGAATAGCACCGCTAGGCTCGCCGAAACCAGCGTTGCGGCGACAAGTACTTGATCGAGATTGCCCGCTTCAGCGATCATTTCCGCCCTCGGCAGGAGGGGTGAGTACCTTGATCAGATAGTCTTTGGAGCCGGGGTCCATTCCGTAGAGGCTGGCGCTACCCTCTGCCAGTCGAACAAGTGTCATCGGCTCATCTGCCCCGCGGAGCAGATCGTTCAGTTTGCGGACCATGGCCACATTGTCGATGGAGACGAAATGCTTGCCGGCTTTCGCGCCTTCGTCCGGTTTTGCTGCGGTGACGTAGGCCAAAAGTGCAGCGTTGTAGATGGGTCCGACGCTGACATCGTGTTTTGCCGAGACATTCTGAACAAGTGTCGCGGCTCCAGTTGTGGTCATCTTGAACAGTCGGCCAAGTTCTGCCGGCTTGGGGATTGCGCCGAGGCCATGGCGAATGATCGCTACTAAACGGCGTTCGCGTACGTCAGTCGCACTGGTGATCGGCGCGGCGCCGGTGAACATGTCGATATATTCGTGGGCCGCGGCCTTTACGTAAGGTTCGAGCTTCGCACCGAGCTCCCCTTCAGTGCAGCCGAACAAGTCGCGCAAGACGCGCATCGTCGCGTCGTCTAGCTGTAGGTCGGTCGTGATCTTCACATTTGTCATCACGATAATCTTTCCGTTTTGTCGGCGTGCGCCCCTGCTGTCATGCCGCCGTGCAACGATCAAGACAATCGATCCTGCTTGCCGGCGGCTGCGGACCTATTTCTCAACCTGTCGAACGGCGGCTATTCGCAAGCTGGTCCCGAAAGCGCAAAGTTCTTCCGGCCCGTTGCGGTCGCTGTGCGCGATCAGAGAGGCGAACGCCAGGCGTCCGGTATAGGCGACGAACCTGCCGCTGAACCTGTTACGAGGGAACGACCGGGAAGTCCCAGATGCGGCGCTCTTCTTCGGGCAACACGCGACCAGAACCAGTCGTTGAGCTTAGCCACTGTCAAAATCCGGTGTCGAAAAAAGTTGCCGATGGCGCGCACCAAGCCCGCTCACTGTTTCGTCCGAACGTCGGCTTCCCTATTTCTGACGAACTGAACAGACATGCAACAAGGGGCCCACGAGCTGCCGAGCTACTGCAGAGATCAGCAGCCCAGCAGCGATGCGCCCTCAAACATCGGTCAATCCACGACCAATGGCTGGCACTGAAGAACTAACGCCGAACTACGACGGCTTTTCTGGCGCGCATATGCATAACGCTACCCGCCGGAGAACACCTGCGGACATACCCTAAGGTCGGCGCGCACTAAATCGGGATCAGAAGCTCGGTGTCGAGCCGCTATGCGATGGACGGGTGAAGCGGAGGCCAGGCGTGGCATAAAGCCAGCCTTAACGAATCAGATTGGTCTCGTAGTGCCGACCGAGAGCAACTGGAAAGTAGGGTCGAACGTGAGCTCGGCCTTCTTCTCTAGTTCGCTGCTGAAAGCAGCGGTGATTGAGGCAATCTGGGTCGGATTAACTTGCCCGCCAAGGGTTGCGGTAAGCTCAGAAGAAAAGTTCTCGACGAGTTCACTGCTTGCTGATGCTTTCTCAAGCTTGTATCCAGTGAGTGATGCAACCAATTGCTTATTGTTTGCTTTCAACCACGCCGCGCAAGTTCGCAAGCCAGGTGTTGCGTCGTCTGAACTCATGGCGGAAAACACTTCTGGATTGATCTCGACGAAGCGATAGGTTCCGC
The DNA here is from genome assembly GCA_964635065.1 of uncultured Sphingomonadaceae bacterium. GTDB lineage: Bacteria > Pseudomonadota > Alphaproteobacteria > Sphingomonadales > Sphingomonadaceae > CAZWMK01. The sequence continues at coordinate 2,842 of CAZWMK010000093.1, forward strand.
TTACATCGAGCGCTCTGCTGCTAGAGCGTCGGTATGAAGCCTTGATCGCTGCGACGACATCGTTGGTTTGCGAAGCTGGAATGCCAGCGGCCTTTGCTATCGCGACTGCATCGAGGCCACTACTGGCACTAACGAGTTTCTTTGCCTTCACGGAAAAACGAACCGCGTTGGATTGCGGAGTTTTGAGGTAATCGATCCCCTTGGCAGCGGCAAAATCCTGCAAAGCATTCGAGCCTGACAGATTGCCGCAATAGCCATAGCCCTTGGCCATCGCGCGGTTATGGATACGCCCAAGATACTCCGAGTAGATAGGCGTGCCATCCAGCTCCAGATTAAGGTGCCGGCGGGCACTGCCGATGTAAGTACTTGTCGTACCAAGACTTTCTTGAACACACTTCGACGTGCTAGCGGCAGGACATATATCGTTTTTGGCGATCTTTACCCCGAGGATTCTCACATTGGCAAAGCTTGGAACGGAAATCGCTGCGACGCAAAATGCTGTCGCCATAAGGATTTTTCTCATGCTCATTCCCCTCGATGACATGGATCGCCACTATCATTAAAACTAGTTTGCTCCGGCTTGGCCAGCAGTTTCTACATCAGCGGTCATGCTTGAAGTCGGGTGGTCTCATAGTGTTTTAAGACCATCGCCATGTCTACTGAGGAGTTGCATCTGCCTAAAAGCAGACAGTATGCTCCGGCGCAGTTGGCGATATACGATGACATCGCGCGAACGATCGTTGACCGTCTGCTTCCGACGAGAACTGACGGTCAAGCTGTGGAATGGGAACGGCAGTTTTGTCCCCAATGACGCCCTGCCCGAGGTGATTCGGCCAAGGGTGCACGATTCCCGATTCCGGCTTTGGGAATTGAACCCATTTTGAATTTAGCTTTGATGGACCGATTGATGGACGGGCGCTCTAAACGCCCAATAAAATATATGGAATTCAAAATCTTGCTTCGGGAATTGGATTCCGGCTCGGCCACATTCCGCAAAACCTCCATAAACATATACGTCGCCTAGAAGCGCGCGTTTCTGCGGCTTTCAGCGCTCTTGCACAGGGTGTTGCGCGTCTCCGCGTGGGCGCTAAACAGGCTGGTTTTGGCCCAAATTGCCAAGAGTCTCTGAGAGGCAAACAGCAGTGACGGATTTGCGCTGGCGCCTTGGCTTGTCCCGGTTCAGTGGTGTCCCTTTAAGTGGGCCGATGACGCGCGCACTTCACGTAACAGGGATTTTTGATCGTTTTCAGCCCAAAAACAGGGGCGGCGGCATCTGGTCTCAGAGTTGGTCGAGAATTATGCAGGCGATATCATATGGTTGGGTGTGAACATTCCACTTTCCTGTTATTCCCCGGAACAGGGGTGCAAATCGCCCATAACAGGGCCGCAATTCGCACTGAACAGGGCCTATAATCGACGTAACAGGGAATAACAGCGATGCGGCATGGCATCAGGCCAGCCCGAAGAGCTGGCGCTGTGCATCCCAGTCGAGCGGCAGGTCACGCGATAGCAGTTTCGCTGCATCGATCACCACTGGCAACGTCCCCAAGAGCAGCGCCTTCTGGATATCAGGCGCGAGCAGGCCGATCGCGATGCGGTCGCGCGTCCAGGCATTATTGGGTGCGGACATGTTGACATGCTGGTCGGGATCGAGCGGCGAGGCGCTCAGTTCACACAGCTTGCGATGCGCCGTGCGCACCAGGTCCGCAAGCGCGGCGCGCTGATCTGACTGCGCATCCTGCGGCACCGCCAGCGTGCGTCCGCGGATTGCTGGACGACGGTCGAACTGCAGCCGCAGACCCTGCGCGATGATTCTGGCGTGGGGATCGATCTGTCGTGCCCGTTCAAGGATTGCCTCGTCACAGGCGGTGAGCTGGTCCGTGCGCAATGTCACTGCAAACTGATCCGCGAGGCAGTCAATGCGTTCGATGGCGTCGAGTACCTCGTCTGCTGACGCGTCCGCACCGAAGAGTGGTACCAGCCGGTCGCATAGAAACCGTTCGGTCCGCTCGGCCGAGAGCCGCAGCCCGGTTCGTTTTTCTGTTGTGATGCCTCGTCCACCGGGCAGCAGTGATGCACTGGTGTAATAGCGATAGATCCGCTTGCCGCGGCCATGACCAAAGGTCGGCCGCAACGCCTGACCATCGGCATCGAAGATCCGGCCCGCCAGCGGACTTGTCACTGCCCGGCTGCGCCGCCTGACGCGCTGCTGGCGGTGTTCGCCGAGCAACTTCTCGACGGCGACGAACTGCGCCCGCGTGATGATCGCGGGATGGTCCCCACGATGGACCTTGCCCTTGTGGACGATCTCGCCGCGATAGATGCGGTTCTTGAGGATATGCGCCAGCGCCCCGCAGCGTAGCGGGAGTCCGCCGTGCGTGCGTCCGCGGCTGGATGTCCAGCGCTTCGAACGGATACCGTCTGCCGCCAGCTGCTGTGCCACCGCTGGCAGCGATCCCAGTGCGAGATAGCGGTCGAAGATCAGCCGGACCGTCGCGGCTTCAGCCGCGTTGATGACGAGCTTGCGGTCCTGCACGTCATAACCGAGCGGGATATTGCCGCCCATCCACATGCCGCGCGCCTTGGAAGCGGCGATCTTGTCACGGATGCGCTCGCCGGTAACCTCGCGCTCGAACTGGGCGAAGGACAGCAGCACGTTCAGGGTCAGCCGACCCATGCTGTTTGTGGTGTTGAACGCCTGCGTCACACTGACGAAGGAAACGTTGTTGCCATCGAAGGTCTCGACGATGCGGGCGAAGTCCATCAGGCTGCGCGTCAGGCGATCGACCTTGTAGACGACGACAATGTCGATGCGGCCACGTCCGATATCCTCGAGCAGCCGCTTCAAGGCAGGCCGCTCGATGTTGCCGCCCGACCAGCCACCATCGTCATAGCTGTCGGGCAGGCATTCCCAGCCTTCACCGGCCTGGCTCAATATATAGGCCTCGCAGGCACTGCGCTGGGCATCAAGACTGTTGAAGGCCTGATCGAGTCCTTCCTCGGTCGACTTGCGGGTGTAGATGGCGCAGCGGAAGCGGGTCCGGCTCACCGGACATTGTCCTGGCGCAGGCCGAAGAAGCGCGGGCCGTTCCAGCGCTGCCCGGTGATCAACCGGGCGACCTCCGACAGGCTGCCATAGGTCACGCCTTCATAAACGATGCCCTTGTCACAAACGATGACCTCGTGACGCTTGCCCGCCCACTCACGCGCAAGGCGGGTGCCGGGCAGGGGCTGCAGTGCAACCTTGTCGTCCTGTTCGAGCAGCGAGCGGGTGAGGGTATCAAGGCCACCGAACCGCTCGGCCTGGATGCGCCATGCCAGCACCCGGCGCAGCAGGTCGGCGGCGCGGTGGCGGGGCGGCGTGCCGTAGCGGCCTTCCCAAGCGCGCCGCAGCTGGGCCAGGTTCATCGCTGACAACAACGCGACATCGAAGGGCTCACCCGCACCGCTCATTGTGCGTCCCCGATCGACCAGAATGCGACACCAGCCTCGATGCGTCGAACTACGCCGTAACCGCGCTTCCGCAGGCGGGTCAGCGCAGCGCGCACGCTGTGCGCGGCCCAGCCGGTGCGCGCCATGATGGTCTCGAGCGAGGCGCCGCGTCCTCGCAGCATGCGGACGAGACTCTCAGTCTTGCTGCCCTGGCGTGGGGGATCAATGCCGGGCTGTCTGGTCATGGGTGGCTCCTGACGGTCCCGCACTCAAGCGCTGCACTGAACGGCATCCTCACCTGCGCCCATTTCCGCTTCGATCTCACATTGTGCGACGAGATCCATCAGGTAAGGCAGTCCTTGCGGGATGCCGTGGCTGCGGGCCATGGCGCGGCTGATCGTCCAGCCCATCCAGCGTGCCACGGCCGCGTCGATCGCTGTGTTCATATCCATCTGGCCGAGGACGCCATTGGCGACATCGCCGGCAAAATGCCGGCCGTGGCGGCTGTCGAGAAAGTCCCGAACCGCTTCGGCGCCTGCGCCCGTCGCATGGGCGATGGCCGCAAAGGCCATGGCCCATGCAAGCTCGGCATCGGTGAACCCCGACGCGGTTCCATGAAAACCCCAGCCCTCATTGCGGCTCGGTAGCAGTTTCTGGTCCATGGCAAACTCCTGTCTGGTCTGCTGGCAGTAACGCTCTGTCCGCCGTCCACATCCAGTCAAATCGACAAGCGGGCTGCGCGGCATGGGCGGCCATAATCACGCCCCGCTTCATATTCGAAACTGGATCGCGCCGGCCTGGTAGCGGCTGCGGGCGAAGTGCCAGCTGAGAAACTGGCTGACACTGTCGACCTGGTCATCATGCCGCCCTTGCGGGAAGGCGGCGAACTCGGCCCGGAAGTCATCAAGCCACGGCGCTGCGCGCGGCAGCAGGACATGCCCGGCCTCGATGCGGGCGGATTCCGCGTGCAGCCGGGTGAGCTTATCCTCTTTCGGCGTGAAGCGGAGCGGATAGGGCACATCCGCTGGCCGCTCGTCGAGCAGCTGCTGGATGAGCGCCGTGCCGCTGCCCTTGTCCTCGATGATGAGTGTTGAGGACTGCATCCGGCGGGCCTGTTCGATCACCGCGCGTTTCAGGCAAGGAAAGTCATACCGCGCACGATAGACGTCGAGGAGATAGAGATCGCCCCCCTCGCCATCCTCGGGAACAGGGCATTGTTGATATTGCGCCGCGAAGATGCTGCTGCCAAGCGCATGGCGCAGCCGTTCGAGGACCGTACGCGGTTCACGCGCGGGATGCAGCACATCGCCCGGTCGCCGGTGGTGGAACCGGCCCGGACCAATCGGGATCTGTGCCGCTTCTTCGGCAATCGCCGGCAGGCTGAGTACTGTCCAGTCGCCGAGATCGCGGACATGACCGGCCATGTCATTCATGTGCAGCCGCTGCTGGATCAGGATGATGCTGCCGCTGACCTTGTCGTTGAGACGCGACAGCGCGGTGCGGCTGAACCAGCCATTGGCGGCATCACGCCGGGCGTCCGACATCGCATCTTCAGGTTTGAGCGGGTCATCGATGATCATGATGTCGCCACCGCGTCCCGTGAGCGTGCCCGCGTTCAGGGTCAGGAAGCATTTATGCAGGAAAGGGATGGAAGTGCTGGCGCGGCAGCGCCGCGAGAAGGCGCGCGTCAGACATCGCCGTCTCCCGGTGCTGATAGATAGGGCGTAAGGATCGCGCGGTCTTCCGCGGACAGCTGACCCGTGTCGACGCGCTCAATGTCGGCCGCCGTGCCATGGCTCGCCAGCAAGGCCAGCAACATGCTGATCGCCTTCATGTCGCCGCCCAGGGCCTTTTCCCGAACGCGCATCAGCATGGCTTCCGAGACCGACACCTTGCGCTTGCGGCCGTTCAGCGTGACGCTGACCTTGTGCTGCATCAGCGTGTCGATCACGGTGGCGATGCCCTGTTTGCCGCGCGGCCGCCCGCGCGGATTGCCCGACTGGCCGGGACGGAAGCGGTGTTCGACAGGCGGGCGGCCATAGCCCACCCCGAAAGACGTGCCGTCATCAGCCATGGACCTTCTCCTGCACCGCAGCCGCCCGCTGACGCGCGACCTGCGTAAACGCTTCGCCTGTCGCAGCGCGCACCGGCTCCACGCCGGTCACCTTGCGAAAACGGTGCAGGATGACATCGCAGTAGAGCGGATCGAGTTCGAGCAGGCGTGCCACGCGCCCGGTCGCTTCGGCCGCCATCAGCGTCGTGCCTGAGCCGCCGAAGCTGTCGAGGTCGAGATCGCCCTTGTCGGAGGCATCGCGGATGATGTCGGCGATCATCTTGACGGGCTTCACCGTCGGGTGCCAGCTGAGCTCCTCCTGGCGCGTGGCTGAGAAGCTGCTGACGCCGGCATAGCTCCAGACATTGCTGCGGTGCCGGCCATTGGCGCCAAGCGCGACATTGTTGATGTGGGGATGCTTGCCATGGCGGAAGACAGCAGCCAGTTCATGCTGGGAGCGGTAGAGTGATCCCATGCCGGCGTTCGACTTCGACCAGACACACAGGTTGAGCCAGGCATCATAGACCGCGCGGCCCGCGGCCAGCAGTTCGGGCAGGTGGCGCCAATCCATGAACACATAGCGCAGCGCGCCATTGATGCTGACCCGCGCCATCCGGGTGAAAGCCTGGCGCAGGAAGTCGGTAAAGCCGCTTTCGGAGAGTTCGCCAGAACCTGCGACGAACTCGCGGTGCCTGACCTTGCCAAGGCCCGAGACATGGCCCGCCACCGGCACATTATAGGGCGGATCAGTGACGATGAGGCGTGCGCGTGCGCCGTCCATCAGGCGGGCATAAGCACTTGCCGTCAGGGCATCGCCACAGAGCAGGCGGTGCGGCCCGAGCAGCCAGAGGTCCCCCTGCACCACGAGCCATCCGTGTGGACAACGGCCCGGAGTTCATCTCGAAGGCCCTGGATCGCTGGGCTTACGAGAACGGGGTAAC
>CAZWMK010000094.1:0-9097 GCA_964635065.1 uncultured Sphingomonadaceae bacterium
CGAGCTGATGGCTGATCTGGCCGAACGCTATGGCTTCGACGAACTGCGCATGACCCATGCCCAGAACATCGTGCTGCCGCATATCGCCAAGCGCGATCTGTATGCGGTGTGGCAGGCGCTCGACGCTGCGGGACTGGCGTCAGCCAATCTTGATCTCGTAACCGACATCATCGCCTGCCCCGGCCTTGATTATTGCGCGCTGGCCAATGCCCGCTCGATCCCCGTGGCGCAGGGCATCGCCCAGCGTTTCGCCGACCCGGCCCGCCAGCGCGACATCGGCGAGCTGAAGATCAAGATCTCGGGCTGCATCAACGCCTGCGGCCATCACCACGCAGGCCACATCGGCATCCTCGGCGTCGACCGCAAGGGCGTTGAAAACTACCAGCTGCTGCTGGGTGGTTCGGGTGCCGAAGACGCCAGCCTCGGCAAGATCGTCGGCCCCGGCTTTGATGAAAACGGCATTGTCGACGCAGTCGAAAAGGCCGTGGAAAAATATCGTGCGCTGCGCCAGCCGGGCGAGCGTTTCCTCGACACCTATCGCCGGGTCGGCATCGATCCGTTCAAGGAGGCGATCTATGGCTGATCTCTTGCGTTTCCGCGACGATGCGGCCTTTGATGGCCCGGTCGTCGCACTGGCCGACTTTCTGGGCGACAGCAATGCGGGCGCCGTCCGCCTTGTGCCGGGCGACGATGCCCGCGCGCTCCTGCCCCACCTCGACCGGCTGCGCCTGATCGAAGTCGCTTACCCGACCTTCCGCGATGGGCGTGGCTATTCGGCCGCGCGCATTCTGCGTGAAGCGGGCTATGCTGGCGAGCTCCGCGCCAGTGGCGACGTGCTGGTCGACCAGCTGCCGTTCATGCGGCGCTGCGGCTTCGACAGCTTCGCCGCCGACAAGGCGCTTGATCCCGTCGTCGTCGAACGCGCGCTCAACCGCTACGCCTTCGTCTACCAGAAGGCTGCGGATGGCCGTTCGCCGGTGTGGGCGCTGCGGCATGGCTGATCCGGCACGGCAGATCGACAGCATCGACCTTGGGTTTACCGAGGCTGATGCCGCACGCCTCAACGCGCAATATGCTGGCGTTTCCGCGCCAGAATTGCTGGTGCGGCTTCTGCGCGACGAAATGCCGGGCAAGATTTCCGCCGTCTCGTCCTTTGGCACTGAATCGGCCGTGCTGCTCGACATGATCGCCCGCGCCGATCCGGCAACGCCGGTGCTGTTCGTCGATACGCTCAAGATGTTTCCCGAAACACTGGCCTATCGTGACACACTGGTCGAACGCCTTGGCCTGACCAACGTCAAGGTCGTCCAGCCCGATCCCGCGCTGGTGGCCGACCGCGATGAAACCGGCCTGCGCTGGTCCTATGACCCCGATGGCTGCTGCGATATCCGCAAGGTCCAGCCCTTGGCACGGGCGTTGACGGGCGTCACCGCGTGGATTTCGGGCCGCAAGGGCTTTCAGGCCAGCACCCGCGCCAGGCTGCCGACCTTCGAGATCGAGGATGGCCGCCTCAAGATCAATCCGCTCGCAGGCTGGACCAAGGCCGATCTTGACCAGTGGTTTGCCGACAATGACCTGCCGCGTCACCCGCTTGAAGCCAAGGGCTATCCCTCGATCGGCTGCGCGCCCTGCACCAGCGTCGTGAAGCCGGGCGAGGACCCGCGTGCGGGCCGCTGGCGCGGTTGGGACAAGACCGAGTGCGGCATCCACAGCAGTGCCAACGGCAAGGATGGTGACGGCGACACCAGCGAATTGCCAGTTTTCTGATCCCGCCTCTGGTCGCTGCACGCAGCTTCAGGCAGTATGCGCGCCAACCATGCAACAGTTGCCCATCTTCCTGAATCTCGCCGGCCAGCCGGTCCTGCTCATCGGGCAAGGACCGGCTGCCGATGCAAAGGCACGACTGATTCTGGCGGCTGGTGGCCGGATCGTCAGCCATGACGACAGCAACCACGGCGCACGCCTCGCTTTCATCGCGGAAGAAGACCCGGATGCGGCGGCACGGCTCGCCAGTGCGCTGAAAAGCCGGGGCCTTCTTGTCAACGTCGTCGATCAACCCGCGCTGTGCGACTTCACCACCCCCGCAATCATCGACCGCGCGCCCGTCACCGTCGCCATCGGGTCGGGCGGCGCATCGGCATCACTCGTCAAAGTGCTGCGCGAACGCCTTGAAGCCCTGTTGCCAGCGTCGCTTGGCCCCCTCGCGCGCGCGATTGCCGATGCCCGCGCAGCCGTCAGCCAGCGACACAAAACGCCTGCTGCACGCCGGCATTTCTGGGATGCCCTGCTGGCGTCCGGCGCACCGCTCGATCCGTTGCTTGCTCCCGAGGCACCGGAAGCGGCCATTGAAAGTGCGCTCGACACCCCGCCTGCCGGTGCCCGGCGGATCGATCATCTGTCACTGACCAGCGGCGACCCCGACGATCTGACACTGCGCCAGTTGCGCTTGCTGTCGCAGGCCGATGCCCTGGTGATCGGCCCCGGCGTTCCGCCTGCAATTCTTGACCGCGCGCGCCGGGATGCCGTGCGTATCGCACAAAATGACGCTGATGATGTCAGAGAGTCGGGGCGCATCGTCGTCCTTGAACTGACAGATGGGCGGGTCGCGTCATGAATGGCGCGCTTGGCAACATCGTCCATCGCGTGCTGCCTACCGGCGATGCCGTCAGTCTGTCGCTTGCCAGTTTCGCAGCAATTGCGACCGAGGATGCACAACTGGACTGGGTCCATCTTGATGGCAACAGCGAAGAAAGCCAGGCGTGGCTGGAAAGCGAATCCGGTCTCGAAGATTATGCGCGCGATGCCTTGCTGGCCCGTGAAACCCGGCCACAGGCGCTCCTGACAAAAGAAGGCATTCTGCTCATCCTGCGCGGCGTGAACCGCAGCCCCGATGCCGATCCCGAAGATCTGGTGTCGATCCGGCTATGGATCACGGCGCGCCGGGTGATCTCGCTCTCCTATCGCCCACTCCTCGCGCTTGAAGATCTGTGCAGCGACGTTCTGGCTGGCGACATCGCCGATCCGGGTGATCTGATCGCTGAATTGTCGCGCCACCTCATTGCGCGCCTTGAAGTCACGCTGGCGGAGCTCAACGACACCCTCGACCTTCTCGAGGATGACATCATCGAAGAGAACATGAAGGACATGCGTGAACGCTTGGGGCGGACGCGGCGCATTGCCATCGGCCTGCGGCGCTATATCAGTCCGCAGCGCGACGCATTGTTGTCCCTGACCGCGATGGTGACGCCGGTTTTCAACGAGAGCGACCGCCAGCATCTTGCCGAGGCCGCCAACCGGGTGACGCGCATGGCCGAAGATCTGGATGCGGCCCGTGACCGTGCTGCCGTGCTGTCCGACCAGCTTGGCGACCTGCGCGCCGAAGCCGTTGCCGCACGCACCCTTGTGCTGTCGGTCGTCTCCTCGGTCTTCCTGCCGCTGACCTTCCTGACCGGTCTGCTTGGCATGAATGTCGCGGGCATTCCCTTCGCGGGCCATCCCTGGACCTTTGGCGCCATCGTTATGACCAGCATATCGATCGCAGTCGCCCTGCTGTTATGGCTGCGCTTGCGCGACTGGTTCTAGGCCGCAACCGGTTCGCGACCGCGCCAGACGGCCCATCCTACACCTCGGGTTTGACCGTTTTCAGCGCCGCGCGGGCAAGGGCTGCAATTTCCGCCAGTGCTGCCGGATTTCCAACCGCCGCGCCATCGCTCGCCAGCACATCGGCGATATGAACGATGCGTTGGAGCTGCGGCGACAGGCGGTCGGCGATATCCTCGCCGGGGAACACAGCCGCGCGGTCGCGGTTCAGGCGCTCCAGCTCGGCTTGCAAAGCGCGACGCTTGGCCTGTTCTGTTTCCAGCTGATCCTGGAGGTTCGACATTTCCAGCGAACGTCGCGTCACCCGCTCGTCGAGCGCGGCATTGGCACGCTTGAGATGGTTCGCATGGCGCCGCCGCTGCAACTGCGCTTCGATCCGCGCAGCCAGCACGTCAAAATCGATCGGTTTCGACACATAATCATCCGCACCGGCTTCAAGCGATGCAACCACCGTACCCGCCTCCGCGCGGGCCGTCAGCATCACGACCGGCAAATCGGCATAGCGACCATTGGCACGGAGATCGCGCAGCACGTCGATGCCATTCATATCGGGCATCATATAATCAAGCAGTACGATATCGGGGGATTCGGCCTCGATCATGGCCAACGCCGACATGCCGCCTTCCGCCGCACTGACGACATAACCAAGACGCGACAAACGCCGGCACAATACCGAGCGATTGGCCTCGACGTCATCGACCACCAGCACCCGCTGGGTCGGAGCATTCGACGTTTGCTCAGCCCGTTCAAAATGGTTCATGTCTTTTTCTCATCGTTATCGCGTCCCTGGCAACAAAACCTTGCAAGGGAAGGTTACGAAATCGTTGCTGCGGTGTCTGTTTCATGCCCATCCGCAATGGCATCCGTTGTTCGTGCCTCGCGCGGCAGGGTGACGAGGAATGTGGAACCGATACCAAGGTGCGAGCGCACGGTGATTCGTCCGCCCATCATACGGATAAATCGTTCGGAAATCGTCAATCCAAGGCCCGTCCCGCCATATTTGCGCGTAGTAGAGGCGTCTGCCTGGGAGAAGGGCTTGAACAGGCGATCGATCTGTTCGGGGCTGATGCCGATGCCGGTGTCCGCCACCGTGAATTCCAGCCACTCCGGCGAATCCCCATCTGCGGGCAATGCCCGGACCGTAATGACAATATGACCGTTTTCCGTGAATTTGCAGGCATTGCCGCCAAGGTTGACGAGGCTTTGCCGTAGCTTCGCCGAATCGAGCACGACACTGCCGATATGCTGCGGACACTGGACCTGCAAGCGGTTGCCGCGCTGAGCCGCCAGCGGCGTCAGCGTCATCTCGACCTCCTTCATCATATCAGCCAGATCAAAGCAGTGCAGATCAAGTTCCATGCGGCCCGCTTCGATCTTCGACAGGTCGAGCAATTCGTTGATGAGCGTCAGGAGCTGCCGGGCCGACCGGTCGATCCAGCGGGCATCGTCGGCCAGCTGATCGCAGGCCATGGTCGCAAGGTCTTCGTGCAGGACTTCGGCATAACCGATGATGGCATTGAGCGGCGTGCGCAGTTCATGCGTCATATTGGCGAGAAATTGCGTCTTGGCCTGATTCGCCGCTTCGGCCTGGTCGCGGGCGATGGCAAGGACTTCGGCATTGCGCGCCAGTTCGTCATCCCGGCGTTCCAGCTCGCTCAGCATCGTATTGAAGCTGTTGATGATGCCACGAAAGTCGGGGTCCGGCGTGGCAGGCACGCGGGCGCTGTAATCGCGCTGATTGCCGATGATGTCCATGGTTTCGGCCATGGCATTCAGTGGTTGCGACACGATCCGGCCGAGATAGCCCGACAGGAAATAGGCAAGGGCGAAGGTGCCCGCAAACACCAGTCCGGCAATGCCGACATAGCGCGACAGGAGGTTGAGCAAACTTTCCAGCCTGACTGTCATCTCCACGCTGCCGACCTGTTCGCCGTCAAGCATCACGGGCGTCACGATTCGGCTTTGCGCGACAGCCGCGCTACCATCGGCTCGCATGGCCGGGGACATTGTGCGCGCCAGAATACTGCCGTCCTTGCGCCGCAATGCAAGGCTGACCGTACCCGGCGCGCGCACGAAGTGACGCAGGCTTTCATCGGCGGCGACGCTGTCGTCAAACACGATGGCAGCCGAGACCGAAGCCGCAAGCACCTGCGCCAGCTGGTGATGGCGTTCCAGGTCGGCAAGGTGACTCTGTCGGTACTGCAAGGCGATGAAGACCGCACAAGCCACTGCAAGGGCAATCGCCGCCGTCAGCAGGATCGAAATGCTGACCTTGGTACGAAATTGCAGTTCGGCCAGGGGCTTGCGTGAAGCCATCGCCCCTTACTCAGTTCATGCCATGCACGGCGGTTGCCAGGCGCAGCAGCTTCGAGCTGAAATGCACGCCCGCATCACGTGCCGACTCGATGTTGACCTCGAAACGGATCTGCCGCCCCAGCCGGGTCAGGCCAACACCGCCCCCTGCATTGGTGAAATTCGGCTCCTCGCCAATCGTCAGCGCACCTTTGGGCAGACTGCGCCGCAACGACGCGTTGGTGCCGGCATAGATCACGTCGCAGCCGTCATAATTGCCGCTGCCAGTGATCAGTCGCACGCTGAGCGTCCGCTCGGCAATCCGCCGCCCCGCCAAACCCTGCAGTTCGCTGGAAATGGCTTCCGTTGCCGGCGCGCAGAGGTTGATCGTCGCACTGCTGCGTGTCGCCGCGAACTCTGCAAAACGGATGATGTTGAAAACAATGGCAGCCTTATATGCCGCCGGCGAGGTCTGTGCCTGTGCTGGACGGACGGCCGCAAGTTGAAGGGCAGCACATGCCGCAAGGCACGACAGGGTGAACCGGACGCCGCGCATCAGAACCGCACCTGTGCAGAAAGGGCGACGGAACGCGCGACATAGCCCGGCGGCACCGGGTAGAATGGCTGCACGAATTCAAGCCGGCGTTTTTCCAGCAGGTTCCGGCCTTCGATGGCAAGGTCGAATGTTGGCGTGACCCGCCAGCCCATGCGCAGGTCGAGATCGACATAGCTTGGCACCGGACCGGCCGTCAGCTTGCTGACATAGCGCAGCGTGGCGTCCGCCTCGACCCGGTCGGACAGGGTAAAGCGATTGATAAGCGAGGCCTGATGGCGCGGACTGAGACCGGGATTTTGCAGTTCCACGGGCACGCCGAACGGCGTCATGGCTTCAGTGATGTTGAGGTCGAGGAAGCTGTAGCTGGCGCGCACATCCCAGAATGCCGCCAAGGGGCCGCCAATCGTTGCTTCAAAGCCGTAGGCATGGCCATGACCATCGTTGGCGACCTCGTAGGTCAGGCGCAACCCTTGTGGCACCGGCACGCCAAAAGGCTGCAAGCTGACAGGCGTGTAAGAACGCAGCTTTTTGTAATCATTGTAATAACCGGCGATGTCCGCTTTCCAGCCATTCCCCAGTTCGAGGCGCGCCCCGGCTTCATAGGCCCAGGTCGTCTCTGCCTGCATGGCTTCGGACCCCACAACAACGAGACTGAGTGGGATGGGTGACGGATTCGGCGGGATACGTGGCGGAATGGTGCCAAGATTCAAAAGTCCCGACGTCTCGAACCGGGCCGGCGTCCGGACGGCCTTAGACACCGCGCCCCAGAATGTCACCGCCTGATGCGGACGCCACAACATGCGCACGCTAGGCTGCCATGCCGATCCGCTGATCGAATTATGCTCGAACTTGGTGCCAAGGCTCAGGCGCAGCGCATCCGGCAACAACCAGATATCATCCTGAATGAAACCGCTGATCCACTGATCCTTGTTCTTCGGACGCATGGCCCGGACGAAGCTGCCTGTTCCATTGATATCATCCCAGGCGGCGCGGGCATTAAGACCGAACACCAGTTCCTGACGCTCACTGGCCTGCCAGCGCACACCGAGATCGAGATCCAGTTGATCGCGCGAGAGGCTGAATTCCAGATCCCGGCGCGCAACGCGGTCGTAATGGAACTGGGCCGACCATTCGAGCGCGTCCGACTGGCGACGCGACCAGCGCGCAACAAGATTGGCGCCATCGAACCCGCCCTTCAAATCATCGAACTGACGGACCGCGCCTTGCGGCGTCACGACAAGGCGTTGCTGAGTATAATGAAATGACCCCGACTGAAGATCGCCCTGCAACGTGAAAGCATCGCGGTCATTCGGTTCGGCATCCAGCCGGAAGCCGCCCTGAATGCCTTGCCAGCCCTTGTTGTAAGGCGTGCCATCCGAATCCCGCAGGGAATCATGGTCATTGCCGGTCACGTAAAGACGTAGCGCAGTATTTTCGCCAAGACGCGCGCCATAGCGCAACGTTGCCGTGCGCGATTCCGAGCCGATCACAGCGCTGCCCTGCGCGCCCAGCGTGTCGACACTGTGCTTGGTGATGATGTTGATCACGCCATTGACGGCATTCGATCCCCAAAGCGTCGCCCCCGGACCGCGCACCACCTCGATGCGTTCGATATCTTCGAGCGGGACAAGCTGTTGATCCCAAAGCACGCCGGACAGCGGCGAGACATAGATGGACCGGCCATCGATCATCACCAGAAGCGTGTTGGCAAACCGCGTATTGAACCCGCGCACACTGAGCGCGGTCGACGCGCCGTCCATCTCGGCAACCTCAACGCCCGGCACCGTACGTAGCAGATCGACAAGCGTGCGTGCACCCGCACGGCGGATGTCTTCGGACCTGATGACCGTGACGGCCGCTGCGGCATCGCCAACCTGCTGGCGCTTCTTGGCGACCGACGTGATTTCGGTCGTCAGAAGATCCTCCAGCGGCAGATCGGCATAGTCATCGACCGTCTGCGCCAGCACGGGCTGTGTCCATGCCGCCGCAGCCAGCGCCAGAGATAATGATGTCACAAATCTGTTCATGCGCCCCTGTCCGCTCTGATCCTGATGCATACCAATCTGTGCTGGCAGCGATTCTGAGCCACCCCACCCTGCATGAAAACGGTCAACGCGACGTTAACATTAACGGACTGGGGCCGACCGGGTGCGATTCAAGCCAGGTCTGCAGGTCGGCTTCGCTCAGTGGCCTTGCGATCGAATAGCCTTGCAGCAACTCGCAGCCCATGACCGACAGGATGCTGCCCTGCAGCGGCGTTTCTATTCCCTCGGCGACACATTCAAAGCCAAGGCCGTGCGCCAGCGTGATGATGGCTGTCACGATCGTCCGGGCCTCATCGCTGGTCGCGACATCCTGCACCAGTGAACGGTCGATCTTCAACCGGTCGATCGGCAGGCCGTTCAGACGAGCAAGGTTGGAATAGCCCGTGCCGAAATCGTCGATCGCCACCGATACCCCAAGGCGGCGCAGACTGGAGATACGGTCGATCGTCTCGGGGTCGTTCGACATCATCAGGGATTCGGTAATTTCAATTTCAAGCAGGTGCGGCGGTGCGCCGCTATCTTCCAGACAGGCGCGCACCAGCTGCACAAAGCCCTTCCGCGTCAGCTGACGCGGACTGACATTGATGCTGATACGGCAGGGCAG
>CAZWMK010000095.1:0-9008 GCA_964635065.1 uncultured Sphingomonadaceae bacterium
CGGTCCGCCGAGCCGCGCGCCATGGCGCCGACCGAACCCATGCCACGATAGCTCTTGTAGGCACGGCCCTGATAAAGGAAGGTTTCGCCCGGCGCTTCTTCAGTGCCAGCCAGGAGCGATCCGATCATGACGGCACTCGCACCCGCCGCCAGCGCCTTGGCCAGGTCGCCGCTGGTCCTGAGACCGCCGTCGCCAATCACCGGCACGCCTGCCTTCATCGCCGCTTCGGCGGCATCCATGATCGCGGTCAGCTGCGGCACGCCAACACCGGCGACGACGCGCGTCGTACAGATCGAGCCTGGCCCGATGCCCACCTTGATGCCATCCGCGCCGGCATCGATCAAAGCGCGCGCGGCGTCGGCCGTGGCGATATTGCCTGCAATCACCTGCACATTGCCGGTCAGTTTCTTGATCCGCGCCACGGCTTCGGACACGGCCTTGTTGTGGCCATGTGCAGTGTCAATGACGATCAGGTCGCAATCGGCGTCGATCAGCGCTTCCGAACGTTCAAAGCCCTTGTCGCCAATGGTCGTGGCGGCGGCAACGCGCAGGCGCCCAGCACCGTCCTTGGTCGCGTCGGGATAGGTGACGGCTTTTTCGATGTCCTTCACCGTGACCAGGCCAATGCAGCGGTAGTCGTCGTCAACGACGATCAGCTTTTCGATGCGGCGCTTATGCAGCAGCCGTTGCGCTTCCTGGCTGGTAACGCCGGGTTTGACGGTGGCCAGCTTGTCCTTGGTCATCAGTTCGCTGACCGGCTGATTCGGATTTTCAGCGAAACGCACATCGCGGTTCGTCAGGATGCCGATCAGCTTGCCTGGCTGGCCGGGCGCCGATGGTTCGACCACCGGGATGCCCGAAATCCTGTGGCGCTTCATCAGTTCCAGCGCCTCGCCCAACGTCTGGTTCGCCAGCATGGTCACGGGATTGACCACCATGCCCGATTCATAACGCTTGACCTGACGCACAGCCTGCGCCTGTTCGCTGATCGTCATGTTCCGGTGCAACACACCAATGCCGCCCGATTGCGCCATGACGATCGCCATGTCGGCTTCGGTCACTGTGTCCATTGCAGACGACAGGATCGGAATATTCAGGGTAATGCCCCGCGTCACACGGGTACGGACATCAGTCTGGCTAGGCAGGACATCGGATTCTGCGGGCACCAGCAGAACATCGTCAAAGGTCAAACCCAGCTTGATGTCCATATGCCCGCCTCCAGCCTCGAATCATGGAAGCGCCGCTCTATAACGTGCGGATGACGTTCTGGCTACAGCCTCATGCACAACGTACTGCAACCGGCGCATCGCAGGCCGCAGGTTCCACCTGCACGGCGAGGCCATCCATGATCATGCGATTGACGTCGATCAGATCGTTGATGTCGCCTTCGCCGCGGGCGACCTCGCTGGAATAGCGCGAGACCCAAAGCGCGATCGAGATGATCTGCGCCCGCACTGTCTGCGGCAACTGGTTGCCGGGGATGCCGCAATCGGTGGCGAGCGCCGACCACAGACGGCGATTCCAGTCGAGCGTTTCGACCAGGCGCACGCCCGTCATCTCCTGTACGCGCGCTGAAAGCAGCGCGGCTGTTACTTCGGCGAACAGGCGATATTCCGTCTGGCGCGGGGCTTCGACATTACGCTGCATCCGCGCATAGGCTGAGACTGACATCGCTTTCTCCCATGATGCTGTCTTCATAATCGATGAGCCGCCGACACGCAGACAGCGCGCGGTAATAATCGTGGTTCATCATGTCGATCGAAATTTGTGCGCAGGTCAGGCGGACCTGCGGGTGGGCAATCGCTGCCATGAAATCATTCATGCACTCGACGAAGCCCTGATAATAATCAGCGGCGCATTCCGCATCCATATAGGCCAGCATGACCGCGAAATAGATGCGCCGCGCCGGGCTGTTTGCCTGCGCTTCGGTCATGATATCGCGTTCGCGCAGGATCGAGGCCTTGTTCTGGATGATCAGCGTGGTGCGGCGGTCTCCATTGGTGACCACCGCGCCATTGACCACGAACTGCTCGCCCGGTTTCAGCGACAGCTTGAGCGCCATGACAGCCCCTTCCCGCGCTTAGCGGCCAAACAGCGACAGGATGGACTGCGGCTGGCTGTTGGCGATCGACAGCGCCTGCACGCCCAACTGCTGCTTGATCTGAAGCGCCTGAAGCCGGGCCGATTCACGGGCGACATCAGCGTCCACCAGATTGCCGATACCGGTTTCCAGACTGTCCGACAGCTTGTCGACAAAGGTACGCTGGATTTCCATCGCCTTGGATGCCGAACCGAACACGGTCAGCGCCTGGCTCAGATTCTTGATCGAATTGTCGATGTTGGCAATCATCGACTGCGCCTGCGCCGACGTCGAGAAAGTCGAATCCGACGCAAGGAAAATGAAGTTCCCGGTAAAGCCGGTCGACGTTTCAGTCGGCATGCTGAAGCTGTTCGTACCTGCGGTCGCCAGTTGCAGGTTGACGCGCGGCACGTTGATCCGCACCGAAGCATCGGGGCTGACAATCGCCGACAGGCCGGAACCGACATTGCCGTCGATGATGTTGGTGCCATTGAAAGCGGCGTTCTTCACCATCGTCGAAAGCTGATCGCGCAGGCGGTTGAAATCGCGTTGCAGTGCATCGCGGCTGGCCTGATCGAGGCCGGCATCGGCGGCGGCAACAACCTTTTCCTTCATCTCGATCAGAAGATCCTGCACCGATTCCGCAGCCGCCATCGTGACATCGAGCACCGACGTCGAACGGTTGAGGCTGTCCTTAACGGCTTCCAGACCGCGACGGTCCGCACGCAGGTTCTGGGCGATGGCGAACACCGCCGCATTGTCCTTGGCGTTGCGCACTTCAAGGCCGGTATTGATCCGCATCTGCGTTTCATCCAGCGATTTGGTTGTCTGGTTCAGCATCTGGAGCGCGTTCAGCGCCGAACTGTTGGTGTTGATCGAAAGGCTCATGTGTCTCTCCTTGTTCCGCAAGGCAAAACCGTTTGTGGTCTGCCAGTCACGAAGCAATGAGCGTGCCAGATGGTAAATGCGCCGGATTTCCGGCGTTCAGGCCCAGCCGGGCGATAAGGGCCGGGCAAGATGTGCCTGCCCGGCCCGGCGGGTTTTGCCCTGTGGGGCGCCCCTGTCAGACCTCTACGTCAAGAAGCATGCCGCTTTCGACGAGGCGGGAGAGTTCGACCAGCGCCTCGGCAGGGAATTGTCGCAGCAAGCGCCCCGTGCCGCTTTCGCGCAGTTCATAAACAAAGCGCCCGCTGTCGAGCTGGCGAATGACCAGCGCTGCCGCCGCCTGCCGTTCCGTCGGGGTGGCAACGCCCGACGCCGACGCCACCCCGGCAACCGCTTTCGCGCTGACGACGGCATCGGTCTGTGCCGTTGCCCGGACAACCGCACGCGCAAGCAGCGGCTGCCCCGGCCTATCGATCAGAATGTGCATCACGACTGTCTTTCACCATGAACAGACCCGGTCGATCGCGCACCTTGCGATCAGTTGAACAGCGCCAGGATCGACTGCGGCGCCTGATTGGCGATCGACAGGGCCTGAATCCCCAGTTGCTGCTTGATCTGCAACGATTGCAGGCGTGCATGTTCACGGGCGAGATCGGCATCGATCAGCTTGCCAAGGCCGGTTTCGACAGCATCCGACAGCTTCTGCGTGAACGCCAGTTGCGTCTCGATCTGGTTCGCCTTGGCGCTGAAGGTCGACAGGGTTGCCGACACATTGGCCATCGACGCATCGATGGCGGCAAGCTGTGTCTGTATGGTTGCAGTCGTGACATTGGTTGCCATCGTCCGCGCGAACGTCAGCTGCGCGCCTAGGTTGACCCCGGCCACTGCAATCGTGCGTGCCCCGCTGTCATCGATGATCGCCGACAGGGAGGCCGGGGTGGCCGAGACGAGGTTGGTGCCGCTGAAGCTGGCCGCGTTGATGATATCGGCCATCTGTGCGCTTAGAGCATTGTAATCGCGCAGCAGCGCCGCACGTGAGTCCGCATCGATTCCGGCATCAGAAGCGGCGACCGCCTTGCCCTTGAGTTCGATCAGAAGATCCTGCACCGTCTCGGTCGCATTGATGCCGACATCCAGCACCGAACTGGCACGACGCATCGAATCCATCGTCGCCGAAAGGCCACGCAAATCGCCGCGCAAATTCTGGGCAATGGCGAAGGCCGCGCTGTCATCGCGCGCGCTCGCCACGCGCAAACCGGTATTGATGCGGTTTTGCGTCGTGGTCAGTTCCTGGTTGGTCTTGTTCAGCATCTGCAACGCGACAAAAGCGCCTGCATTGGTATTGATCGACATCGACATGTCGTGGCTCCCATTCTGGACCATGTGCGGGACCTTTTGTCCCTGTCCGGAGCCAAGCATGTGCCGTGCCAACAACAAGGTTAGCCAAACGCTTACCAGAGAAGCGCTTGGCGCGGATGGCGGAAAAATCTGCCTGGTGCCCGGCAAAAATGATGGTTTTCGGCTTTTTACTGAAAACCGGCAGCTTTTGCCCGGCAATCGCTGCCGTATCGGCAGGGACTGCCTATGAAAAAGGGCGGCGTCCTGCCGGACACCGCCCTTCCCGTTTTTCATGACGCCTGATACGGCGACCGGATTACTGCTTGTTGGCCAACCATGCCTGATAGAACTGGGCCAGTTGGGCACGCTTGCCAGTGGTCACGGCTTTCAGCGCGGCTTCGGCGCCAGCCTTGTCGCCTGTCTGGCCGAGCGCGAAGCCAAGACGGGTGTTCACGACAGCCGAATCAACCCCGCCCTTGCTGAGCGCAAGCTGATAAAGCTCGACCGCCTTGGCGAAATTGCCATAGCCCAGATGCGCATCGGCCGTGCCCGAAGCCAGCTTGCCCGTCTTGCTCGCGCGCGCTTCCTTTTCGAGGCCGGGCAATGACGCCTTGTCACCCGCGATCTTTGGCGTGACGAGGTTCACCAGTTCACGCGTGATCGGCTTGCTCGGCGAAATCGCGCCAGCGGCAATGCCCGCATCGATCGCGCGCTTGGATTCACCCGGATAGCCGCGCAGGTTCGCGGTTTCGGCATATTCGAAGAAGTCCTTTTCGCCCGCCAGCGCGTTGGTCGCCATCATCAGACGGAAGATGTCGAGCGAACCCTGATCGTCGAGACCGGCGCTGTCACGGAAGATGATCAGCGAGTCGCGCCAGTTGGTCGGCGACGGGTAAGCCGACACCAGCGCAACCGACGATGCCGTGGTTTCATTTGCCAGCTTGGCATCATAGGCAATGCCCAGCTGACGACGATACCATGCTTCGGGAACCGCTTCGCCCTTGGCCTTCTTGGCGGCAATCGCCTTGCTGAGCGTGGCAACCGCCTGCGGTGCGTTCTTTCCACGCTGATAGACTTCGGCAAGGTTCACGATGGCATCGGCATCATTGGGATCAAGCGCCGCCACCTGTTCGAAAGCCTGTGCGGCCTTCGTCATGTCGCCACGCTGCAACGCCAGCGCACCGATGTTGCGCCAGAACTTCGGCTGTTCTTCCGCATCGAGCTTGCCGCTGGCCAGCGCACCTTCAAGCGACCGTTCAAGCAGGGCATTGTCCTGCTTGGTGATCGCCGCGTTGATCATGATGGCATTGGCCATATACTGATCATCCGGCGTCTTGGCCGCTGCGAGCGCCTCGTTCAGCTTGACGATCGCGCCATCGACATTATTCGCCGCCATCAGCTTCTGCGCTTCGCCCAGCGCGGCCTGCACCGGCTTCGACAGACGCACGGGCTTCTGCTTTTTCTTCTTGGCTGCTGCTTCCTCAGCAGCCGCAGGCGATGCTGCCACGGTCATGGTCGACGCCACGCCCAGCGTCAGCACTGCCGCAAGCGCGATCTGCGAAAACTTCTTCATGCAATCTTCTCCCAAAGCATCCCCAACCTACTGATGCGCCATCTCTCGACAAGCCACAGCAATCCGTCAAGGACTGACGCTCATTCCTTAATCGCTTCTGCCTGAACCACGGTTGAATTGCGCACCCGGTCCAGCCTAATCTCACTTGTCATGCTAGCAGTCATTTCCCCAGCCAAGAGCCTAGTGCTCGATTCGCCGTATCCGCCGGTCGTCACGACGCAACCGCGCTTCCTCGATGACGCCGCCCGGCTCGCTGCGGCCGCCGCCCGGCTCGACAGCGCGGACCTAATCCGGCTCATGCACATTTCCGACCGGCTGGCCGATCTCAACGTCGGACGTTTCCGCGCCTTTGAAACACCCTTCACCGAAGACAATGCGCGGCCAGCCATCTTCACCTTCAACGGCGACGTCTATACCGGCTTTGACGCTCCAAGCGCCGATGCCGACACCATTGCCTATGCGCAGGATCATCTCAGGATATTGTCGGGCCTTTATGGCCTGCTCAGGCCGCTTGATCTCATGCAGCCCTATCGGCTGGAAATGGGCATCAAGTTCGGCATCGACAACAAGCGCGACCTCTACCAGTTCTGGGATGGCCGCATTGCCGATGCACTCGCCGCCGATCTGGCGTCGCACAAGGTGCCGGTGCTGATCAACCTTGCCAGCCAGGAATATGCAAAGGCGATCGACTGGGACCGCCTGCCGGGCGATGTGATCGACATCGAATTCAAGGAACGCAAGGATGGCAAACTGCGCTTCAGCAGCTTTGCCGCCAAACGGATGCGCGGGCGCATGGCGCGTTACATGTGCGAACAGCAGATCGAGTCCCCCGAAGACCTGAAAGCCTTCGATCTCGACGGCTATGCCTTTGCGCCCAATCTGTCGGACGCGCACCACTATCTCTTCGTAAAGGGTTAAGCGAACGGCGCTGGCTGGAACTGGGTTTCAGCCGGCGCGATCCTGTCAGTCTTCTGTCGCGGGCGTTTCCGTTCCGGCTTCGGCATCAACACCGCCATCTTCGCTGTCGCTATCTGCATCGCCGATTTTCGCCGCAGACACGACATGCTCTTCCTCGGCCACCCGGAACAGCATCACGCCTTGCGTCGCACGGCCTGCAATGCGGATCTGGTCGACCTCGGTGCGAATGAGTTTGCCCTGGTCGGTCACGAGCATGAGATGTTCGCCCGACAGCACCGGGAAGGTGGCGACAACCGGGCCGGTCTTGTCGGTGACATCGACCGTTGCAATCCCCTGCCCGCCCCGGCCCGAACGGCGATATTCATGGCTCGACGTGCGCTTGCCAAAGCCATTTGCCGTGACCGTCAGGATGAACTGCTCGGCGCCTGCGAATTGCGCCATGCGATCAGCAGTCAGCTCGGCCTCCGCCGGTTCGGCTTTCCAGCTGGCGGCGCGCAGATACTGGTCACGCTCGTCTGGGCTGGCCTCGAAACTGCGCAAGATGGTCAGCGACATCACTTCGTCGCCGGGTTGCAGCGTCATGCCGCGCACGCCGGTTGATGTGCGCGACTGGAATTCGCGCACGTCGGTCACAGGAAAGCGAATGGCCTTGCCGCCACGCGCCGCAAGGAACACGTCGTCATCCTCGGTGCAAAGCGCAACGCCGATCAGCCGGTCGCTGTCGTCTTCCTCGAATTTCATCGCAAACTTGCCGTTGGTCGGCACGTTGGTAAAGGCATCCATGCTGTTGCGGCGGACATAACCCTGCGCGGTGGCGAACATCACATGCAGGTCGCCCCACGTCGCCTCGTCCTCCGGCAAGGGCAGCACGGTGGAAATCGTCTCGCCATCGGCCAGCGGCAGCAGATTGTTCATCGACCGCCCCTTGGATTGGGGCGTGCCTTCGGGCAGACGCCAGACCTTCTTGCGATAGACCTTGCCATGGGTCGAGAAGAACAGCACCGGCGTATGCGTCGAGGTGACGAACAGTTCGGTGACAACGTCCTCGTCCTTGGTCGACATGCCCGAACGGCCCTTGCCGCCGCGCTTTTGCGCGCGATAGCTGTCGAGCGGCACGCGCTTGATATAGCCCGTCATCGTGACGGTCACGACCATTTCCTCGCGCTGGATCAGGTCTTCGTCGTCGATATCGTCTTCGGCAAAGCTGATTTCGGTGCGGCGCGGCGTCGAATAGGCGCTGTCGACGGCATCGAACTCGTCGCGCATCACGGCATAGAGCTTCACGCGGTCCGACAGGATGGCGAGCAGTTCGGCAATCGACGCCGCCAGTTCCTTCAGCTCCTCGGCGATTTCATCCCGGCCCAGCGCCGTCAGCTTGGCAAGGCGCAGATCAAGGATCGCACGCACCTGCGCATCCGACAGGCGATAGCTGTCCCCCACCGCCTCGTCGGCAACCGCTTCGACCAGTTGCAGATAGGGCGCGATCTGCTCGACCGGCCATTCGCGGGCCAAGAGCGTTGCGCGCGCATCGGCGGGCGATGCCGAACTGCGGATGATCCGCACGACTTCGTCGAGATTGCTGACCGCAATGACAAGGCCCAGCAACAGATGCGCCCGATCACGCGCCTTGTTCAACTCGAACTTCGACCGCCGCGTGATCACTTCCTCACGGAAACGGATGAACGCCTCGATGATATCCCGCAGGTTGAGCAGTTCGGGGCGCCCGCCGCGAATGGCCAGCATGTTGAACGAGAAACTCGATTGCGCGGGCGTGTAGCGATAGACTTGGTTCAGCACGACATCGGGAGTCGCGTCGCGCTTCAGTTCGATGACGATCCGCACACCCAGACGGTTCGATTCGTCGCGGATGTCGCTGACGCCCTCGATACGCTTGTCCTTGACCGCTTCGGCGATCTTTTCGACCAGGCCCGCCTTGCCGACCTGATAGGGGATTTCCGTCAGCACGATCGAACGGCGTTCGCCCTTGCCTTCTTCAACGCTGGCGCGCGCGCGCATCATGATCGAGCCGCGGCCCGTCTGATAGGCCTGACGCAAGCCGCCCTGCCCCATGAGCAGCGCACCGGTCGGGAAATCGGGCGCCGGAACATGGCGCATCAGTTCTTCGACAGTGATGCCGGGATTATCGATGTACGCGCGGCAGGCGGCGATGACTTCGCCAAGATTATGCGGTGGAATATTGGTCGCCATGCCGAC
>CAZWMK010000096.1:0-8873 GCA_964635065.1 uncultured Sphingomonadaceae bacterium
ATGCGGGTGAGAATGACGCCCGACAGATCAACCTGCCCGGCAAAGCTCTTGGCGACGTTCACTGCGTCCTGACCGGTCAGGCTGTCGACGACGAGCAGGATTTCATCCGGATTGGCGGTCGCCGCAACCGCCTGCATTTCCGCCATCAGCGCGGCATCGACGTGCAGACGCCCGGCCGTGTCGAGCAAGAGCACGTCATGGCCCTGGAGCTTCGCCGCCTGCAAGGCGCGCTTGGCAATGTCGACCGGCTGCTGCCCCGCAACGATCGGAAGCGTCGCGACACTGACCTGTTCACCCAGGATACGCAGCTGTTCCTGCGCCGCCGGGCGGTTAACGTCCAAGGACGCCATCAGCACCTTCTTGCGGCCCTTTTCGGCAAGGCGCTTGGCGATTTTCGCCGTCGTCGTCGTCTTGCCCGAACCTTGCAGACCGACCATCATGATGACGGCGGGCGGCGTGACGTCGATGTTCAGGCCTTCGCTGTCGCCGCCAAGCATGTCAACGAGCGCATCATTGACGATCTTGATGACCTGCTGGCCCGGCGTCACCGAACGGATGACTTCGGCGCCGACCGCCTTTTCGGTTGCCTTGTCGACAAACTCTTTCGCAACCGGCAGCGCGACGTCGGCTTCCAGCAGCGCCACGCGCACCTCGCGCATCGCGGCGCGGACATCAGCCTCGGTCAGCGCACCACGACCGCGGAGCTTGTCGAATACGCCGGACAGGCGGTCTGAAAGACTCTCGAACATCAAATCACTCCAAACGGTTTTGCGCCGGCGGGCGAATCATCGCTGGCCGGCGGGCATCCGTGGACGCGGTCAAAACTGGCGCTTTCAGGTAAAAGCAGGGGCTACCTAGGCCCGCCCTGTGGAAAAGTCAATCAGAAGCCCGCGCCCGGCTGGGCGAGATAGGCCAGTTCATCTGCGGTCGACACCCGGCCAAGCGTGGCGTTACGGTGCGGAAAGCGCCCAAAGCGCGCGATCACGTCGCGGTGGCGGATGGCATAATCCAGATAATTGGGATTGCCGAGCGCGGTAAATAGCGCGGCCGAACAGTCCTGATCGGCCAAAGCCTCGCTGTGTTCGAACGGCAGATAAAGAAATGTGGCGCGGTCGGGATCGAGCATCTTGTCGTCGCCGGACGCCAGCGCGCGGTCGGCAAGTGCGCGCGCCTCGGCGTCCTGTGCGAACGCGGCAGGCGAATCGCGGTGCAGGTTGCGGGAAATCTGGTCGAGAATGATGACTGCCGCCAAGCGTCCATCCGCCGTGGCGCGCCAGTCATCCGGCACGCCGTTTTTCGCGAAATCGGCGTGGAGCGCGCCGAAACGTCGGGCAATTTCAGCATCCACCGCTGCATCACGGGCGAAACGCTGTGGGGTGGCCAGCGTTTCGAACCAGAAATCAAGGACATCGTGCGGCGTCGACATGGTGCGATCATGCACTGGCCCGGACGCCGCTGGCAAGCCGATGGGGGCCGCGCGCGCCCTTGCGCGGGAGTCATGGACTTTCGCCCCCTGCGCGCCTACATGGCCTGCCATGCGCCGCGCCTTTACCAAGATGCACGGACTCGGCAATGATTTCGTGCTGTTCGATGCCCGCCAGCAACCGCTCTCGCTGACGGCGGAGCAGGTGCGCGCCCTCGCCAACCGTTACACCGGGATCGGCTGCGACCAGCTGGTCGTACTTGAGCCGTCCGACCATGCCGATTGTTTCATGCGCATCTACAATGCCGATGGCGGCGAGGTTTCGGCCTGCGGCAACGCCACGCGCTGCGTCGGCGCATATTTGGGTGGCGATGCCCGCATCGAAACGCGCGCCGATCTGCTTGTCGCCAATCAGGCGGGCAGCGGCATCGCCGTCGACATGGGCGAACCGCGCTTTGGCTGGGCCGAGATCCCGCTGGCCTATGCCATGGATACACGCACCATGCCGGTCGGCTGGGAAGAGCTGACAGCGCCATCCGCCGTCAATGTCGGCAATCCGCATGTCATCTTTTTCGTGCCCGATCTTGCGGCGGTCGATCTGGCCCGCCTTGGGCCGGAGATCGAAACTGATCCGCTGTTCCCCAAACGCGTCAATGTCAATGTCGCCCAAATCCTGTCACGCGACCATATCCGGCTGGCCGTGTGGGAGCGCGGCGCGGGCCTGACGCGCGCCTGCGGCACCGGGGCGTGCGCCACTGCAGTGGCTGCCATGCGGCGCGGGCTCACCGCCCGTCGCGTCACCGTCGATCTGCCGGGCGGCGCACTCAGCATCGCATGGGGCGATGACAACCGCATCCTGATGACGGGTCCGGCCACCACGGCCTTCACCGGCGAGGTCGATCTGTGAGCGCGGACAACCGCATCATCACCTTCGGCTGCCGCCTCAATGCCTATGAATCCGAAGTGATGCGCGGCCACGCCGAAGCGGCGGGCGAGGACGTCGTCGTCGTCAACACCTGTGCCGTCACGGGCGAGGCGGTGCGACAGGCGCGCCAGTCGATCCGCAGGTTGAAGCGCGAAAATCCGAACGCACGCATCATCGTGACAGGGTGCGCGGCCCAGACCGAACCCGATACCTTTGCCGCCATGCCCGAAGTGGCGCGCGTGCTCGGCAATGTCGAAAAGATGGAAGCCAGGAGCTTCCTGTTCGACGAGGACGCGCCTCATGTGCGCGTGCAGGACATCATGGCCGTACGCGAAACCGCACCGCACCTGATCGACGGCTTTGCCGACAAGGCCCGCGCCTTTGTCGAAGTGCAGAACGGCTGCGACCATCGCTGCACCTTCTGCATCATCCCCTATGGCCGCGGCAATTCGCGCTCGGTCCCGGCCGGCCTTGCGGTCGAACGCATCCGGCGGCTGGTCGATGCCGGCTTTGCCGAAATCGTGCTGACCGGTGTCGATGTCACCAGCTATGGCCATGATCTGCCCGGCGCGCCGACATTGGGCAACCTTGTCCAGCGCATTCTGAAGCTGGTGCCCGATCTGAAACGCCTGCGTCTGTCGTCGATCGATTCGATCGAGGCCGATCCGGCGCTGGTCGAGGCCATCACCAGCGAGGCGCGCGTCATGCCGCATCTGCACCTGTCGCTTCAGGCCGGCGACGACATGATCCTCAAGCGCATGAAGCGCCGCCACAGCCGGGCGGATGCCGTGCGCTTTGTTGAAAGCGTGAAGGCCGCGCGCCCCGACATTGCCATCGGCGCCGACATCATCGCCGGTTTTCCGACGGAAACCGACGCGATGTTCGAAAATTCGCTGAAACTGGTCGATGAATGCGACATCGTGTTCGGCCACATCTTCCCCTATTCGGCGCGCAAGGGCACGCCGGCCGCGCGCATGCCGCAACTGCCGATGCCGGTCAGAAAAGAGCGCGCCGCACGCTTGCGCGCCGCCTGTGCGACGCGGCACGACCACTGGCTTGATGCACAGATCGGCGACATGGCCGATGTGCTGGTCGAACGCGACGACGGTCTGGGGCATGGCGCGAACTTTGCCCCTGTCCGGGTTCCGGGCGGCACCGCGGGACAATTGCTTCGCACCCGCATCATCGGCCGCGCAGGGGATATATTAGTGGCGGAGACGGCATGAGCGACAAGAAACCGAGCTGGTTTACCCGGCTGAAGGCAGGGCTGACGCGCTCGTCCGACAAGCTGGGCGACAATCTCTCCGGCCTCTTCAAGGGCAAGCTTGATGACGCCATGCTCGAAGAAATCGAAGAGGCGCTGATCGCCTCCGATCTCGGCCCGGCGATGGCCGCGCGCATCACCGCGCAACTGGCAGCCGACAAATACGACCGCGACATCACCGAAGCCGATGTGCGGGCGGCAACCGCAAACGAAATCGAAAAAGTGCTGGCGCCGGTCGCCCAGCCGCTCGAAATCAGCGCCTTTCCACGGCCGCAGGTGATCCTTGTCGTCGGCGTCAACGGATCGGGCAAGACGACGACAATCGCCAAACTCGCCCATCTGCTGCAGGAACAAGATTACAGCGTGATGCTGGCGGCAGGCGACACCTTCCGTGCCGCTGCCATCGAACAGCTTCAGATCTGGGGCGGGCGCATCGACGTGCCAGTGATCTCGGGCGCAGTCGGTGGCGATGCCGCAGCCCTTGCCCACGAAGCGCTGACGCAGGCAAAAGCCCGCGGTACCGATGTCCTCATCATCGACACTGCAGGCCGGCTTCAGAACAAGCAGGGCCTGATGGACGAGCTGGCCAAGATCAAGCGCGTGCTGTCGCGTCAGATGGCATCGGCGCCGCATGATGTCGTGCTCGTGCTCGATGCCACGACCGGCCAGAATGCCCTGAACCAGATCGAGGTGTTCCGCGACGTGGCGGGCGTCACTGGTCTCGTGATGACCAAGCTCGACGGCACGGCGCGCGGCGGCGTTCTGGTGGCGGCTGCCGAACGCTTCCGCCTGCCGATCCACGCCATCGGCATTGGCGAGAGCATCGATGACCTGCGCCCCTTTGCGCCCGACCAGTTTGCGGCAGCCCTCGCCGGGGTGGAAAATTAACCGGCCATCGCCATGTAGGGACGATGATCAAGGGGGAATGTCGCGTGTCTGAACAGCGCAGCCTGTCCACGGGCCTGAAAATGGCGGTCGATTTCGGACCGCTTATCGTTTTTTTCGTCGTCAACCGTTATGCGCCTGGTTCGGACGTCGATCAGGCGATCTGGGCGACCGGTGCATTCATGCTGGCAACCATTGCCGCGATGATCGTGTCACGACTGAAAACCGGCGTGATTTCGCCGATGCTATGGGTGACGGGTGCCATTGTCATGTTGTTCGGCGGGCTGACGATCTGGCTGCACGATGAAGCCTTCATACAGCTGAAACCGACCGTGATCTATGCGGGCTTCGCCCTTATCCTGTTCGGCGGTCTGGCAACAGGCAAGCCGACGCTGAAGATCGTGCTCGAATCCAGTTTTCCCGCGCTCGATGCCGAAGGCTGGCGCAAGCTGACACGCAACTGGGCGCTGTTTTTCGCCGCCATGGCGATCCTGAACGAAGTGATGCGTGCGCAATTGTCGTTTGATGACTGGGTCACGTTCAAGGTCTGGGCTGTGACAGCCCTGTCATTCATCTTCGCCCTGAGCCAGGCACCGATCCTGATGAAGCATGGCGATCTGAAGGATGCCGAAGAACCGCCGTTGCCGCCGCAAGGCTGATCATCCGGGCATCCGCCTGAAACGACAGCGCCCCGGCTGCGACGATCCGCAGCCGGGGCGCTTTTGCGTTGAGGCCGATCAGCCGCGCGCGGCGTAGTTGGCGGCGGCAAAATCCCAGTTGATCAGCGACTTCAGGAAGGCGTCGACAAAGTTCGGGCGCGCATTCTGATAGTCGAGATAATAGGCATGTTCCCACACGTCGAGCGTGAGGAGCGGCGTCACGCCGTCGTGCACGAGCGGGGTGTCGGCATCATGCGTCGAAATGATCGCAAGCGTATCGCCCTTGGCAACCAGCCACGCCCAGCCTGAACCGAAATGCGCCGTCGCTTCCTTCTTGAAGGCTTCGGCAAAGCCTTCGAGGCTGCCGAATGCGGCATTGATCTTGTCGGCCAGTTCGCCGGTCGGCGCACCGCCGCCATTCGGCTTCATCGACTGCCAAAGGAAATCGTGATTCCAAACCTGGGCGCTGTTGTTGAAAAGCCCCTGATTACCACTATCCTTGGCGGCACGGACGATTTCAACCAGCGACTTGCCGGCAAGCGGCGTGCCTTCGATCGCCGCGTTGGTGCGATCGACATAGGTCTGATGATGCTTGCCATAATGGAAGTCGAAGGTCTTTGCCGACATGTGCGGTTCCAGCGCCGACTTGTCATAGGGCAGGGTCATGAGCGTCAATGCCATGTGCAACTCCTCAAGCTACATGTATTCTGTACATGGGTGTACATGCCCTAACGCATCAAAATGGCAAAGAGGTTCCTGCCCCGAATAATTGACGCATGCGCCGAATGCTTGACCACGGCATGGCTTCGCCCCTAGTCCTAGACGCATGACCGGCCTTCCCGCTTTCCACACCATCCTTGACGATTACATGCTGCTCGATGACCGCGACGAGCGTTACCGCATGCTCATCGATCTTGGCCGCCTGCTTGAACCCATGCCTGACGCGCTGAAAACCGACGCCACCAAGGTGCGCGGCTGCTCTGCCAGTGTCTGGGTCTATCCGACGCAACTGCCCGATGGACGCCTGCATTTCCTCGCCGACAGCGATGCCGCGATCACCAAGGGGATCATCGCGCTGATCGTCGCCCTTGTGCAGGATCGCACGCCGGACGAACTGGTCACGACCGATCTCATGGCAGCCCTTGCACCATTCGACCTGAAAGCGCAGCTCAGCTCGAACCGCACACAAGGCATTCCGAACATGATCGCACTGATCCGGGCCACCGCCGAACGGCTGGCAGCATGACAGCGCCCAGCCCCACACCCATCCCGCTGCCGCGCACCGAGGAAGAGCTGCACGCCTTCGTCCATAAATTCGTCGACGACGTGCCTCACCTCGCCCATCTCGGCGCGACCTTCAGCGGCATGGGTGACGACTGGGCGGAAATGAAGATGGTCTATGCCCCTCACCTCGTCGCCGTCCCCGAAACGGGCGTCATTGCATCGGGGCCGATTTTTTCGCTGATGGACACGGTGTCGGGGTTCACCGTCTACGCCAAGCTTGGTCATATCGAACCGCTGGCGACGCTTGATCTGCGCGTCGATTATCTGCGGCCAGCAGAACCGGGCAAAACGGTGGTGGCCCGTTCGCAGTGCTACAAGCTGACGCGTCGGGTCGGCTTTGTTCACGGCATCGCCCATGATGGCAACCCCGATCACCCGATCGCCCATGTCAGCGGCACCTTCATGCGGACAAGCGTGCAATGACGGAAAAGCAGCTGATTACCGCGGTGCCCTATGCCGCATCAATGGGGGTGCGGCAGGCCGAAGACAAAACGGGCCTGCATTTCATCATGCCATTCGCCCCCTTCCTCACCGGCTCGCCGGGGCGGCTGCATGGCGGTGCCGTCGCTGGCCTTCTGGAAATCGCCGCCAACCGCACGGTGCGCCATGCGATCGGCACCGATACCGGCCCCTTCATGCTGAAACCGATCAACGTCACTGTCGATTATCTGCGCGAAGGTGCGCTGCGCGACACGCAGGCGCGGGCAGAAATCGTGCGGATGGGGCGGCGCATTGCCAATGTCCGGGTTGTGGCCTGGCAGGATGATCCCAGCCGCCCGATCGCGACAGCCCAGCTCAACCTGCTCATCGACCGCAGCTGACCGATCAGCAGGCCGCCGGTTCAGACCGACGGACTGGCCATGACAAGGAACATCATCTTCACAAGGCGGAGCCGCCGGAACAGCTTTTGCATCATCTGATTCCCAAGAATCTTGCCTGATGCCATGCTGATAATGGGCAAATGTTACGCTTTGACGGCGGCCTCTGCGGCCAGGCGCGCGTCTTCGGCGCGGCGCAGCACCTCATAGGCCGCCTGCACCGCCTGAAAACGCTTGATCGCGGCCTCGTCACCCGGGTTGACGTCGGGATGAAATTTCTTGGCCAGTGCACGATAAGTGGTACGTACCATGTCGAAACTGGCGTCGGTGTCGAGCTCAAGTGCCTTCAGCGCATCGCATTCGGCGCGTGAGCGGCTGCCATCGCCCGGCCCGCCCCACGCCCAATGCTGCGAACGCTGATAGCGGCGCTGGCTCTGCTCCGCCTGTTCCCGGGCAGCCGCTTCCTCGGCGGACAGCCCGGCGAAATAATCCCAGCCACGATTATATTCGGCTGCATGTTCTTCGCAGAAATACCAGCGATCGGGGTTGTTCGGCGATTTCGGGGCAGGGCGATCCCCAACCTTGTCACAGCCGTGGCGGTCGCACAGGCGCACCTCCGCTGCCGCCCGTTCACTGCCATAAGGGCGCCATCGCGGAAAGCCCCAGTCATCGCTGCGCTTCTGTCGTGCCATGGCGAAAGACTATCCGACCCGTCCCGGAGATGCCAGAGCAACCCCGCCTCTTTGGCCATGAAAAAAGGCACGCCAGCAGAGCTGACGTGCCTTTTCCCTGTTCACAATGACGCGAATCAGGCCGCCTTCGGCGCTGCCTGACGCACGCCTTCATCGACATGTTCGGCGAACTGCGCAAAGTTCGACACGAACAGGTCGACAAGCTTCTTGGCCTGCGCATCATAGGCAGCCTTGTCGGTCCAGGTCGCGCGCGGATCGAGGATTTGCGTATCGACGCCCGGCACCGCCACCGGCACCTGGAAACCGAAGTTCGGATCCGTGCGGAATTCGACATTGTTCAGGCTGCCGTCGAGCGCGGCGTTCAGGAGCGCGCGCGTCACCTTGATCGGCATGCGGCTGCCCGTGCCATACTGGCCGCCGGTCCAGCCGGTGTTGACCAGCCAGCAGTCGACGCCGCCCTTGGCGATACGTTCTTTCAGGAGATTGCCGTAAACCGACGGATGACGCGGCATGAACGGTGCGCCAAAGCAGGTCGAGAAGGTGGCTTCCGGCTCGGTCACGCCGATTTCAGTGCCAGCGACCTTCGCGGTGTAGCCCGACAGGAAGTAATACATCGCCTGATCCGCAGTCAGCTTGGCGATCGGAGGCAGCACGCCGAAAGCATCGGCGGTCAGCATCACGATGTTCTTCGGCACAGGCCCCATGTTGGCTTCCGACGCGTTCGGGATGAAGTCGATCGGATAGGCGCCGCGCGTGTTTTCGGCCTTGCTATTGTCATCAAGGTCGAGTTCACGGGTCACCGGATCAATGACGACATTCTCCAGTACCGTACCGAAGCGCTTCGTAGTGGCGAAGATTTCCGGCTCGGCTTCAGCCGACAGACGGATCATCTTTGCATAGCAGCCGCCTTCGAAGTTGAAGAC
>CAZWMK010000097.1:0-8857 GCA_964635065.1 uncultured Sphingomonadaceae bacterium
GGCGAGTGCAAGATCGGCATCATGCCGGGCAACATCTTCTCCAAGGGCTCGGTCGGTGTCGTGTCGCGTTCGGGCACGCTGACCTATGAAGCCGTGTTCCAGACCACGGCGGCGGGCCTCGGCCAGACCACCGCAGTCGGCATCGGCGGCGATCCGGTCAACGGCACGAACTTCATCGACGTGCTCGAACTCTTCCTCAAGGACGACGCCACGAAGTCGATCATCATGATCGGTGAAATCGGTGGTTCGGCCGAAGAAGAAGCCGCGCAGTTCCTGAAGGACGAAGCCAAGCGTGGCCGCAAGAAGCCGATGGTCGGCTTCATCGCAGGCCGTACGGCGCCTCCTGGCCGTCGCATGGGCCACGCCGGTGCGATCGTTTCGGGTGGCAAGGGCGGTGCCGAAGACAAGATCGAAGCGATGCGTGAAGCCGGCATCGTGGTGTCGGACAGCCCATCGGCGCTCGGCACGACCCTTCTGGAAGTTTTGAAGGGTTGATGGTTCAGGGCCGGCTGGGTCGAAAGACACAGCCGGCTCTTTTTTTGCGTGGCGGACTGCTTGTATTTTCGGGCAGACGAACGACATCGGTACATCGTTACGGACCGGACAGGACGGCATGATGGGATACGAAGGCGATCTTCCCGAGGGTATCGAAGGGATTGGCCCTTCTTTCATAGAGGCGCAGTATCAACGCTTCCTGACCGCTCCCGACAGTGTCGATCCAAGCTGGCAACGCCACTTCGCAGGTCTGCAAGGCGCGGTTGTCCGTGGTCCGTCCTGGGCGCGTAACGACTGGCCGCTTTCGACAACCGACGCCCTGACCGCAGGGCTTGACCCCTTGCAGATGACCATTGAGCCGGAGGCTGAAAAGCCCGTCAAGACGGCCGCGCAGCCGCACAGGGGGGCAGCCGCAGCGCCGGTTTCGACTGATGATCTCAAGCGCGCCGCCGACGATACGGTGCGCGCCATGATGTTGATCCGCACCTATCGCGTGCGCGGCCATCTGGCGGCCAATCTCGATCCGCTCGGCCTCGACAAACGCGACGAGCTGCCCGCTGACCTGACGCCATATTATCATGGTTTCACCGACGCCGATCTTGACCGGCCGATCTACATCGGCGGTAATCTTGGCCTGCAATACGCCAGCCTGCGCGAGATTGTCGACATTTTGCGCCGCAACTACTGCGGCCATGTCGGCGTCGAATATATGCATATCAATGATGTCGAGGAACGCCGTTTCATTCAGGAACGGATCGAAGGCCGCGACAAGGACATTCATTTCACCGATCAGGGCAAGCGCGCGATCCTGAACAAGGTGATCGAAGGCGAACAGTACGAAAAGTTTCTGGGCCGTAAATATGTCGGCACCAAGCGTTTCGGTCTGGATGGCGGCGAGTCCATCCTGCCCGCGCTGGAATCGGTGATCAAATATGCTGGCGCAGAAGGGGCGCGCGAAATCGTGATCGGCATGGCGCATCGCGGCCGTCTGAACGTGCTGGCGAACGTGATGCAAAAGCCGTTTCGCGCAATCTTCCATGAATTTGCAGGCGGTTCGGCCAATCCTGACGATGTCGGCGGCTCTGGCGACGTGAAATACCACCTCGGCACCTCCACCGATCGCGAGTTCGATGGTAACCCCGTTCACCTGTCGCTGACGCCGAACCCGTCGCATCTTGAAGCGGTCAATCCGGTGGTGCTCGGCAAGGTGCGTGCGGCACAGGCGTTGCGCGGCGACATCAAGCGCACCAAGGTGGTGCCGGTGTTGCTGCATGGTGATGCGGCGTTCGCGGGGCAGGGCATCGTTGCCGAATGCTTCGGCTTTTCTGGCCTGCACGGTTACAACACCGGCGGCACGGTGCATTTTGTCATCAACAACCAGGTCGGTTTCACCACCAGTCCGCAATTCGCGCGTTCGTCACCCTATCCGTCGGACATTGCCAAAGTTGTTCAGGCACCGATCTTCCATGTGAATGGCGACGATCCCGAAGCCGTGACTTTCGTGACCAAGGTCGCGACCGAATTCCGCCAGCGCTTTGGCCGCGATGTCGTGATCGACATGTGGTGCTATCGCCGCTTCGGTCACAATGAATCGGATGAACCCAGCTTCACCCAGCCGCTGATGTATGCGGCGATCCGTCAGCATCCGCCGGTATCCGCGCTTTACGCCAAGCGGCTGATTGCCCAAGGCGTGATCGACCAGACATGGGTCGAGGACGCGACAGCGCGCTATGTTGCTCAGCTCGACAGCGATTTCGAGGCCGCCAAATCCTACAAGCCGAACAAGGCCGACTGGTTCGAAGGTCGCTGGACCGGCCTGGGCCGTCCAGTCGATCCGGTTACGGCGCGGCGCGGTGTTGATACCGGTGTGTCGGAAGAACGCATTGCGGAAATCCGGGATGTCATCACCACAATCCCCGATGATCTTCCGGTCCACAAGACGCTGGCGCGGGTGATCGACGCCCGGCGTGAAGCCCTGACCAAGGGGGAAGGCATCGACTGGGCGACGGCCGAGGCGCTGGCCTTCGGCACGCTGCTGCAGGAAGGCTATGGCGTGCGCCTGTCAGGGCAGGATTCGGGGCGTGGCACATTCAGCCAGCGCCACGCCGTCTGGGTCGACCAGGAAACCAACAAGAAATACATTCCGCTCAAGGCGTTCAACAACAACTTCGACGTTTACGACTCGCCCCTGTCGGAATTCGGCGTGCTCGGTTTCGAATATGGATATGCGCTGACCGATCCGCGCACGCTGGTGCTGTGGGAAGCGCAGTTCGGCGATTTCGCCAACGGGGCGCAGGTGATGATCGATCAGTTCATTGCATCGGGCGAGATCAAGTGGCTCAGGGCCAACGGTCTCGTCATGCTGCTGCCGCACGGCTATGAAGGGCAGGGCCCAGAACATAGTTCGGCGCGACTGGAACGTTATCTTCAGCTGTGCGCCGAGGATAACATGCAGGTCGCCAACTGCACGACACCTGCCAATTATTACCACATCCTGCGGCGCCAGATGGTGCGCCCGTTCCGCAAGCCGCTGGTGATCATGACGCCGAAATCGCTGTTGCGGCACAAGTCGGCAGTCTCGACGCTCGATCAGTTCACCGGCGAGAGCCATTTCATGCGCATCCTCTCCGATCCCAACGCGCCGGCTGATGACAAGGTCGAGCGTCTGGTGCTGTGCACGGGCAAGGTGTTTTACGATCTTGCCGAAGCGCGCGATGCCGACAGCGACGGAAAGACGACGATCGTGCGTCTCGAACAGCTTTATCCCTTCCCGCACGATCCGCTCGTTGTGCGCCTCAAGCGCATGAAGAAGCTGAAAACCGTTGTCTGGGCGCAGGAAGAGCCGCAAAATGCAGGCGCGTGGAGCTTTATCAACCCGTTCATCGAAGCGGCGCTGATCGACGCGGGCGTTGCATCGCAGCGGCCGGTCTATGCTGGCCGTGCGGCGGCGGCAGCCACCGCCACCGGCCTTGCAAGCCGCCACGCAGCCGAACAGAAAAAGCTGGTCGCGGACGCGCTGTCCGCCTGATCCGACAGGTCCAAGGAGTATTTATGGCAAGCGATGTCATCATTCCCGCGCTGGGTGAATCGATCACCGAGGCGACCGTCGGTCAGTGGCTGAAGAATGTCGGCGATACCGTGAAGGCCGACGAGCCGATTGTCAGCCTTGAAACCGACAAGGTATCGGTCGAAGTGCCGGCCCCGAGTGACGGGGTGCTTGCTGAACAATGCGCGGCGGTTGGAGATACGGTCAATGTTGGCGCCGTGATTGCCCGGCTATCGGCGGCCGGGGCGGCGGTTGCCGCGTCCGCACCCGCTGCGAAGGCGGCAGAGGTTGCCAAGCCTGCACCGGCTGCTGTTGCAGCGCCTGCGCCTGCGCCTGCGGGTGGCGAGGTGGCTGAAGCGATGTCGCCCGCCGTGCGCCGCCTGATCGGCGACTACAATCTCGATCCCGCCAGCATTGCGGCCACCACCAAGGGCGATGTGCTGAAAGCCATCGAGGACGGCACGGCGAAGACGCTGGCGCCCGCACCGGTTGCCGCAGCCGTTGCGGTTGCCGCGCCCATCGTTGCCGACCGTCATGAAGAGCGCATCCGCATGAGCCGCCTGCGCCAGACCATCGCCAAGCGGTTGAAGGAAGCGCAGAATACGGCGGCGATGCTGACGACGTTCAACGACGTTGACATGTCGGCCTTGATTGCCGCACGCGACCGTTACCGCGACTTGTTCGAGAAAAAGCACGGTGTGCGCCTCGGCTTCATGAGCTTCTTCACCAAGGCGGTGACGATGGCTCTGAAGGAAGTTCCCGCGGTTAACGCCAGCATTGAAGGCGACGAGATCGTCTATCGCAACTATGCTGATATCGGCGTTGCCGTCAGTTCGCCGGGTGGCCTCGTGGTGCCGATCCTGCGCAACGCCGACAAGCTGAGCTTTGCCGAAACCGAAAAGGCGATTGCCGATTTCGGGCGCCGCGCCCGCGATGGCGCGCTCAAGGTCGAGGAACTGAAGGGCGGCACCTTTACCATCTCGAACGGCGGCGTCTTCGGTTCGCTTCTGTCGACGCCGATCCTCAATCCGCCGCAGTCGGGCGTTCTAGGCATGCACCGCATCGAGGAGCGTCCGGTGGTGCGTGACGGTCAGATTGTTGTTCGTCCGATGATGTATCTCGCTCTCAGCTATGACCATCGCCTGATTGACGGGCGCGAGGCCGTGACTTTCCTCGTCCGCGTCAAGGAAGCGATCGAGGATCCGGCGCGTCTCTTGCTCGACATGTAAAAGGCGCGCCTGCGGCGATCATCGACAGACCGGGAGTATCCGATGGCAGAGCATGATTTCGATGTGGTGGTGATCGGCGCGGGGCCGGGCGGTTATGTTGCTGCCATTCGTGCCGCGCAGCTCGGCCTGAAGGTGGCCTGCGTCGAAAAGCGCGACACGCTGGGCGGCACCTGCCTCAATGTCGGCTGTATCCCGTCGAAGTCGCTGCTGCATGCCTCGGAGCTTTATGCCCATGCCAGCGGTGGTTCGCTGGCGAAGTTCGGTATTGGGGTGGGGGCGGTCACGCTCGATTTCGATGCGATGATCGACGAGAAGGACAAGGCTGTCGCCGAACTGACGGGCGGCATCGAATATCTGTTCAAGAAGAATAAGGTCGAGTGGATCAAGGGGGCCGCACGCTTTGTCGATGCCGGTCGCATCATGGTCGGCGACCGTGAGGTGACGGCGCGCGATTTCGTGATTGCGACCGGTTCCGAGGTGACGATGCTGCCGGGTGTGGCGATTGACGGCAAGGTCGTCATTACCTCGACCGAGGCGCTGTCGCTGCCGAAGGTGCCGGGGCACATGGTGGTCATTGGTGGCGGCGTCATCGGCCTGGAACTCGGTTCGGTCTATCGCCGCCTGGGTGCCAAGGTCACGGTTGTCGAATATCTCGACCGCGTGCTGCCGACGATGGACGGTGAAGTCTCGAAGGCTTTTGCCACGATCCTCAAGAAACAAGGCTTCACGCTGAAGCTGTCGTCGAAGGTCACGGGCGTTGCGACAGGCAATGACGGCGCGACCGTCACTGTCGAACCGGCAGCGGGGGGCGCGGCTGAGGAGATAGAGGCCGACGTGGTGCTGGTCGCCATTGGCCGTCGTCCGAACACCGATGGGCTGGCGCTGGAAAACGCCGGCCTCACGCTCGATAGCCGCGGCCGCATCCCGACCAATCACGACATGTCGACGGCTGTTCGCGGTATCTGGGCGATCGGCGACGTTATCGACGGGCCGATGCTGGCGCACAAGGCCGAGGATGAAGGGGTTGCCGTTGCCGAAAACATCGCGGGCCTGACGGGTCTCATCAACCACGATGTCATTCCGAGCGTTGTCTACACTCAGCCCGAGGTGGCGAGCGTCGGCAAGTCGGAAGAAGAGTTGAAGGCGGCAGGCATCGCCTACAAGGTGGGGAAATTTCCCTTTGCCGCCAACAGTCGCGCCAAGGCGAACCGCGACACCGAAGGCTTTGTCAAGGTTTTGGCGGATGCCGCGACCGACCGCGTGCTCGGCGTTCATATCATCAGCGGCCTTGCCGGCACGATGATCGCGCAGGCGGCGCAGGCGATGGAATTCGGCGCATCGTCCGAAGACATCGCCTATACGTGCCACGCACATCCCACGCACGCCGAAGCGCTGAAAGAAGCGGCGATGGCCGTGACCGGAAAGCCGATCCATATCTGACGCATCTGCGGGCCGCCATCCAGCGCGGCAATGACATGAAAAAGATCCCGGCCACTGCATGGGCCGGGGTCTTTTTGTGTCATGGGCTGGTGTGCATCAGCCTGTGCGCAGTACCTCGCTCAACAGGGCCTTGGCCGCAGCTGGATCAGGCAGCGCGCGCGAGGGCGGGCGGTGATTTGTACAGGCGAGGCAGCGCGCCTGTATCGTCGGGCCCTTGGCGACCAGCAGGGCATCGGCGAAGGCCGACACCCCCTGCATGCGGCCAAGATAGGCTAGCCGCGCCCATGGATCGCGCGCATCGGGCTGCCCTTGTTCGCTGGAGGCGAAGAGGGTTTCGAGGAGCAGGAAGGGCAGGGGCGGTTCCGTCTCCAGGATGACCGTATCGACTGTGGCCGGGTTCAGACCGGCGCGGCGCGCGGCGGCCCTGACCGCGCTGTCGAGGTCGCCAAAGTGGTCGATCAGTTTCAGCTGATGTGCCGTTGCACCTGCCCAGACGCGTCCTTGCGCGATTTCGTCGACACGGCTGACTGGCAGCTTGCGTGATGCCGCGACCAGTCCGGTGAAGCGCCGGTAGATATCTTCCACGGACGCTTGCAGGAGCAGGCGCGTATCGTCGCTCAGGCCGCGCATCAGATCCGGCTCGCCTGAATAAGGTGTGCTTTTGACGCCATCAGCACGGATGCCGACCTTTTCCAGCGTGCGCTTGAAGGTTGGCAGCACGGCAAAAACACCGATGGAACCGGTGATGGTGGACGGCTGGGCATGGATTTCATCGGCGGCGGTGGCAATCCAGTAGCCGCCCGATGCCGCGACCGGGCCGAAGGAGGCGACAATGGGCAAACCTTCCGCCTTGGCGACGGCGAGAGCCTGCCGGATTTTCTCCGACGCCATCACAGAACCGCCCGGTGAATCGACGCGCACCACCAACGCCTTGATATTGTCGTCGGTCATCGCATCAGCGATCACCTCGGCAATGCTGTCGCCGCCTGCCATGCCGCGCGGCGCATGACCATCGACGATTTCGCCCGCGACATAGACAATGCCGACGCTGGGACCGCTTTTCTGGTCGAGGCCATGACTGCCTGCGAGATAATCATCGAGCAGGATGTGGTTGAAGGCACCCGGCATGTCATCGGCGCCTTTGCCGACCAGTTTGCGAACACGGTTGCCCATGTCGCCATAGGTGCCGATGCGGTCGATCAGCCCCTGACGCAAGGCCGTGCGGGCAAAGTTGCCATCGCTTGCACGGACATGGGCCGGAAGATTGGCCAGCATGGCGTCCAGCTGGACCTTCGGACGCGCTGCCTCGACATCGCTGACATATATGTCCCACAAGGTGTCGACGAGCGCCTGATCGGCGGCGCGGGCTTCGGGCGACGCATCGCTGCGCATGAAGGGTTCAACTGCCGATTTGAAACTGCCGACGCGGAATACCTCGACATCGACAGACAGTTTGTCGAGCGCTTCGGAGAAATAGGGACTGGCGCCACCCGGTCCGGTCAGCAACACCGCCCCCAAGGGGTTGAGCCAGGCTTCATTGGCCTGCGCTGCCAGATAATAGCCGTCGTCGAGATAGGCGGTACCATAAGCAAAAACTGGTTTTCCGGTCGCTTTGAACCGCTGGAGCGCGGAACGCATCGCCTGAAGATTGGCCTCGCCCGCGCCATAGAAATTATCGAGTTGCAGAACCAGCGACTTGATGCGCTTGTCGCGGGCGGCACGGTCGATGGCTTTCAGGACATCGCGCACCTCCCGTTCGGGCACGATATCGCCGCCGCCCGACAGCATCGCGAGCGGAGACTGCTCTGCGGCCTGGTCGACGACATAGCCTTCCAGATGCAGCACAAGGGCGCTGCCTTGCGGCACGTGCACGGGCGCCCCGCCCCGCGCAATCAGCAGCAGCCCGCCAAATAACAGGAGCAGGAAAACAAGGGCGAGCGCGTCTTTTACCCCGACCAGAAAATGCCAGATGCCGCGAATGAAACGCATGGAAAACCTCGGCTAAGAGCGCTTTCAGCTGCTATAGCAGCGTGATGTGAAAAAAGTCTATCGAACTGCCGGGCGCAATGCTTGACAGCCATGGGTGCGCTACACATATGCACCATGCATTAGCACTCGCCTTGGGTGAGTGCTAATGATCCCATTCATCATCCAGAGGTGCCTGATTTCGGGGCCTCATGAGCAAAAAGGGTGACTTGCATGACTTTTCGTCCGTTGCACGACCGCGTGCTGGTGCGCCGCATCGAAGCCGAAGCCAAGACGGCTGGTGGCATCATTATCCCGGATTCGGCCAAGGAAAAGCCGCAGGAAGGCGAAGTTGTCGCGGTTGGCACCGGTCTGCGCGCCGATGACGGCAAGGTAACGCCGCTTGACGTCAAGGCTGGCGACCGCATCCTGTTCGGCAAATGGTCGGGTACCGAAGTGAAGCTCAACGGCGAGGATCTGCTCATCATGAAAGAGAGCGACATCCTTGG
Source organism: uncultured Sphingomonadaceae bacterium (assembly GCA_964635065.1). Lineage (GTDB taxonomy): Bacteria > Pseudomonadota > Alphaproteobacteria > Sphingomonadales > Sphingomonadaceae > CAZWMK01. The sequence continues at coordinate 8,685 of CAZWMK010000097.1, forward strand.
CATCGTCGGCTGATTTCAGTCTGAACCTTTTTACTCAAGATATTGTAAGGGAATAGAAAATGGCAGCGAAAGACGTGAAGTTTTCGCGCGATGCGCGTGAACGCATCCTCCGCGGTGTCGATATCCTCGCCGACGCAGTCAAGGTGACGCTGGGTCCGAAGGGCCGCAACGTC
>CAZWMK010000098.1:0-8754 GCA_964635065.1 uncultured Sphingomonadaceae bacterium
GGTCGCAATCCGCCGCAGTGACCGATCATCAGCCAGGCTTCGGGGCGCAGGACGGCAAGGTGATCGGTGATCGTCTTGGCATTCGACGGACCGACGCCGATGTTGACAAGGCTGATGCCCGATCCGTCCGGGGCGATCAGATGATAGGCCGGCATCTGGTGCCGCCGCCATGCACTGTCGGCCACGACTTTTTCGGGATCGGCATTCGTGCCATCGACCAGCAACCCGCCCGCGCCTGACAGTGCCGTATAACGACTATTGCCATCGCGCAGCTGCGCGCAGGCCCAGTGCACGAACTCGTCGACATAACGATGATAGTTGGTGAACAGGATATAGCGCTGCACATGCTCGACAGGGGTGCCGGTATAGTGGCGCAGGCGGGCAAGGCTGAAATCGACGCGCGGTCCGTCGAACAGCGACAGCGGCCGCGCACCGCCGGGCGTTTTTGTCCACAAGCCGTCGGCGATTTCGTCACCGATCTCGTAAAGCTCGGTGGCCGGAAACCAGCGGGCCAGTTCGGCGGTGCTGATGTTTTCGAGGCCAAGTCCCCCGTCCAGCACATAGGCGAAGGGGATTTCATGCGGGCTGAGGCCGATATCGATGGTGACGCCATAGTCAGTCATCAACATCTGCAACTGTTCGACGAGGTAATCGGCAAACAGCGCCGGCCGTGTCACGCTGACGCTGTAGCGCCCCTGCGTGGAGAGCCGGCCATAGGCGCGGTTGGCGGCGACATGCGGGCCATCGCCCTGATAATTGATCCGGATTTCGGGATAGGCGAACAGGCCCTGTGCACGCGCCGCCGGATCGGGGCGCGTGCCAGTGGCTGCGAAGGCGCGCAGGGCCGAACGCAGATTGCCGACCGCTGCCGAATACAGCCGGTTCAGTTCTGCGACATGTTCGCGCGCCTTCGCCGTCGGCATCAGCCGAGTTGACCCAGCATGTGCTCGGCGCTCGATACGCTGAAGGCGCCGGGTTCTTCGACGTTCAGTTGTGTGACGACACCATCCTTGGCGACGAGCGAGAAACGCTGGCCGCGCGTGCCAAGCCCGAACTTCGAGCCATCCATGGTCAGGCCGAGCGCCTTCGAGAATTCGCAGTTGCCGTCGCCGACCATCGTCACCTTGCCATCGGCACCCGCCGACTGGCCCCAGGCCTTCATCACAAAGGCATCGTTGACCGCGATGCAGACGATGTCGTCAACACCCTTGGCCTTCAGCGCATCTGCCTTGTCGACGAAGCCCGGCAGGTGCTTGGCCGAGCAGGTCGGCGTGAATGCGCCCGGCACCGAGAACAGCGCAACCGTCTTGCCACCGAACAATTCGGCGGTCGTCACGGCCTGCGGTCCTTCGGCAGTCGCTTTCATCAGCGTTGCTTCGGGCAGACGATCTCCAACCTTGATTGTCATTGTGTCACTCCTCCTCATGAAATGTTGCCGCTTTGGCATAACCGCGCCTGCTTCTTGCGGCAAGCGAGGTGCTTGGCGCAGGCGGCATAGCCATTCTATAGTCGATTCATGTCAGATGCGCGTTACCTCTCGGGCCGGTTGTTGCTTTCGATGCCCGGCATTGGCGATCCCCGCTTCGAGCGCGCGGTGATTGCCATGTGCCTGCATGATGACGATGGCGCGCTTGGCATCATCATCAACAAGCCGCACGGCGACCTGACGCTGAAAACCATGCTGACGCAGCTTGAGATCGATACGGCAGGGCTGGTGTCGGATGCGCCGGTCTATGCAGGCGGACCCGTGGAGACCGGGCGGGGGTTCGTGCTGCACAGTCTGGATTACAGCGGGCAGGGCACGGTTTCGATCGGCGGCCAGTGGGCGATGACATCCACCATCGACATTCTGCGCGCCATCGCCGAGGGCCGGGGGCCGAAACAATGGCTGGTCGCGCTGGGCTATGCCGGCTGGGGGGCGGGCCAACTGGAACAGGAAATGACGCGTCACGGCTGGATGGACGCGGATGGCGATACCGCCATGCTGTTCGACACCGCCTGCGACCGGCGCTGGCCACGTGCCTATGCGGGTATGGGGATTGATGTCAGTCACCTGTCACCCGAGACCGGGCATGCCTGATCGTGTCGGAGACGGAGCATAATGCGTGTCCGCGCGTGCCTTGTTGAAAAAGTGATGCAGCTTTTTTCTGACTTGCGCGTTGTAACCGGCATTGGAAAACAGGGAGGCATCGGGGGATGCAGGGATCATCGACATTGGCCGTACTTGGCACTCTATGTGCCTTGACGCTTGCCACAGCGCCCGTGCAAGCGGCGCCATGCTGGACGAAACTGGCGGAGAAGGCAGCGAAAATCCGTGATTTTCAGACATATCTGATGGTTGGTGCCTTGCAATGCCGCGGCAGAGAAGCACGCGTGCTCAGCGATTACAACAAGTTCGTCCGAAACCATCGGGGTGTCATCAGCGCACAGAATGAGCAGCTGCGCCGGCATTTCATCAATGCGCATGGTCGCAACGGGGGCGAACGGGCCTATGACCGTTTCACCACAGCGCTGGCGAATGATCAGTCCAGCCGTTCGCAGGACGGGGCGCATTGTCAGTCGGTGGCGGAAACGACGGCGCGTGCCGCAGCGGCGCCGCCAGTCGAACTCGAACGGCTGGCCGATATGAAAATCGAGCGCACACATGGCGTCATGCCATGCACACGCCGTCAGGCAACACAGGCGCGTGGGTGACATAAAGATTTCTTTATGTCTTTGTTGCAATGTTGGTTCTCTTCGTCTAAGGGCGGAGGGGTAATTTCCAATTTGCAAGGAGTGCGCGGTGGCGACCCAGAATGCCGTCCAGACGGGCGATTATTACGTCAAGGACATCAGCCTCGCCGAATGGGGCCGCCGCGAAATCGCGATTGCCGAAACCGAAATGCCAGGTCTCATGGCGCTTCGGGCCGAATATGGCCCGTCGCAGCCTCTCAAGGGCGCGCGCATTGCCGGCTCGCTGCACATGACGATCCAGACGGCGGTACTGATCGAAACACTGGTGGCACTTGGCGCCGAAGTGCGCTGGGCGTCGTGCAATATTTTCTCGACGCAGGATCATGCCGCCGCCGCCATCGCCGCTGCCGGTATCCCTGTTTTTGCCTACAAGGGTGAAACACTCGCGGAATACTGGGAATATGCCGACGCCATTTTCCAGTGGCCGAACGGTCAGACGGCGAACATGATCCTCGATGATGGCGGCGATGCCACCATGTATGTGCTCCTCGGTGCGCGTCTTGAGGAAGGCGAGGAACTGAAAGACCCGACGAACGAGGAAGAAGTCGAATTCTTCAAGGTTCTGCGTCGCCGCGCGGCTCAGTCGCCGGGCTTTTTCACCCGCACCCGCGCCGCGATCAAGGGGGTCAGCGAGGAAACGACGACGGGCGTGCACCGCCTTTATGAAATCGCCAAAAAGGGTCACCTTCCCTTCCCGGCAATCAACGTCAACGACAGCGTCACCAAGTCGAAGTTCGATAATCTTTATGGCTGCAAGGAAAGCCTTGTCGACGGCATCAAGCGCGCAACCGACGTGATGATGTCGGGCAAGGTTGCTGTTGTCTGCGGCTTTGGCGATGTCGGCAAGGGGTCCGCGGCGTCGCTCCGCAGTCAGGGCGCGCGCGTCATAGTGACCGAAATCGATCCGATCTGCGCCTTGCAGGCGGCGATGGAGGGCTATCAGGTCCTCACCATGGATGACGCGGCACCGCTGGGCGACATTTTCGTCACGGCGACCGGCAACTGCGATGTCATCACGCTGGAACACATGCGGCAGATGAAAGACCGGGCCATTGTCTGCAACATCGGTCACTTCGACAGCGAAATTCAGGTAGCTGCGCTTGCCAATTACCAGTGGGAAGAAGTGAAGCCACAGGTCGATGAAGTCGTGTTCCCGGATGGCAAGCGCCTGATTGTGCTGGCCAAGGGACGTCTCGTCAATCTCGCCTGCGCCACTGGCCACCCCAGCTTCGTGATGTCGGCCAGTTTCACCAATCAGGTGCTGGCGCAGATCGAACTGTGGACGCGCGGCGACCAGTATGACGACAAGGTCTATGTGCTGCCCAAGCATCTCGACGAAAAAGTCGCGGCGCTGCACCTTGAAAAACTTGGTGTGCGCCTGACGCAGATGACGCCCGCGCAGGCTGCCTATATCGGTGTGCAGCAAAGCGGACCGTTCAAGCCGGAGCATTATCGTTACTGACATGTCCCGCCCGCCGCTTGGCAAGCGGTGGAGCGCTGCCTAAGGTCGGTTGCTTCCGGGGGGATGCAACCGACCGGGGAGATGCATGGGGGGAATTGGCATGACCAAAGCGCCACGGGCGGAATCGTCCGGCTATCGTCACAGTGTGCTGGCGATGCTGCTTTTGGTCTATACCTTCAATTTCCTCGACCGTCAGATCGTTGGCATCCTTGCGGTACCGATCAAGCGCGACCTCGGCCTCAGCGACACAGAACTGGGCCTGATGGGGGGACTGGCGTTTGCGCTTTTCTATACAGCACTTGCGATTCCGATCGGTGCGCTGGCCGATCGCCGCAGCCGCGTCTGGATCATCACCATTTCCCTTGCCCTGTGGAGCGGCTTTACCGCCTTGTGTGGCGTTGCCCAGAATTTCTGGCATCTGTTCCTCGCCCGCATTGGCGTGGGTGTGGGCGAAGCGGGTGGTACGGCGCCGTCCTATTCGCTGATTGCCGATTATTACCCGCCCGCCAGCCGGGCACGGGCGATTTCGGTTTATAATTTCGGTGTGCCGATCGGTTCGGCGGCCGGCATGCTGCTGGGTGGCTGGATCGCCACGCATATCGACTGGCGCACGGCCTTTTTCATGGTTGGCGGTGCCGGCGTGGTGCTCGCGCCCTTTTTCCGTCTGATCGTGAAAGACCCGCCACGCGGCCGTTACGATGCCGCCAAGGCCAGTCACGGTCCCGCCCCCAGGCTGGGCGCGGTGCTGGCCGAACTGGCACATATTCCGACTTTCTGGCTCTTGTCGCTGGGCGCGGGCAGCAGTTCGCTGGTCGGCTATGGACTGTTGTTCTGGCTGCCGAGCTTTTTCGGGCGCAGCTATGGCTTCGATCTTGTTGAAACGTCGCAATTCATGGCGCTGCTGCTGATCGTGGGCGGCATTGGCGGCGTCTGGGCGGGCGGCTGGCTGGCCGACCGGCTGGGGCAGGGCGACCGAAGCGCCTATGGCCGCATTCCGGCGCTGACGATCACGCTGACGGCGCCTGCTTTCGTGATTGCTGTACTCAGTCCGACGCCGCTCATGGCTTTTCCGCTGTTCATGGTGGCGCAGGTGCTGGCGATGATGTGGATCGGCCCGGTGATTACGGCGGTGCAGCATCTCGTGACAGCCGACAAGCGCGCGACGGCATCAGCGGCCTTTCTGTTCATCAACAATCTCATCGGCATGGGCGCAGGCACGGTATTCTTTGGTGCGGTATCCGACCATCTGACCGCGTCGTTCGGCGCGGATTCACTGCGTGCCGCCATTTTGCTCGGTCAGATTTTCTACCTCGTGGCCGGGATTTTGCTGTGGCAGGCGTCGCGCCGTCTGGTCCACAGCTGGGTTTCCTGACCGCCCGTTGACCCCTCAGCCTGCCAGCCTGTCAGCCTACCAGACGGCGGACGAACAGCAATTCGATGGTGGCGAGAAACCAGTATGATGCGCCCCATACCAGGCGCTTGAACCAGGATGCCTGGTGCCGCCAGACGACATTGTCATAAACAAGGCTATCGCCCGCCGCCGTGTCGCACAGGGCGCGGCAGGCATCGGCGAGCGTCCGATCCTCGACCCGCAGCATGAGTTCGCAATTGATGCGCAGTGAACGCATATCGAAATTTGCCGATCCGAGATAGACGATGTCATCCATCACGATCAGCTTGGCGTGCAGGTTGCACGCTTGATATTCCATGATTTTCGCCCCTCCGCGCCGCAGCAGGCCATAGCTGTGACGGGCGGCATAACGCGTGATCGCCGCATCCGATTTGCCTGCCGTGATAATGCGGGTTTCGGCTTTGCGGGCGGCGCGGGCCAGGCGGCGCAACATGCGCGGCGGTGGCACGAAATAGGCCATTATCATGCTGATCCGCCGCACGCGCACCAGATCGCGCCGTACGCTGTCGGCAAAGGCGTTGCCGGGACCGGGGCCGCTGAAGATCCAGCGCGGGCTGCCGCTCGTTTCCGTCAGGCCCGTCAGCAGGCGGCGCAGGGCAAGGATGCTTTGTTTCGGCGCGGTCATCCACATGAAAAGCTGATTGAAATAGCTTTGGGCATGGGCAACGCAGGGACCTTCGACCACGGCGCCAAGGTCGTGCCAGGCGGCCTGATGGTCGCGCATGAAATAGGCATCGGCAATGTTGAAGCCGCCGATGATGGCGTGGGTGCCGTCGGCAATCGCCAGCTTCTGATGGTTGCGCAGCACATAGCGGCGCCCCCATTTGGGAAGGAAACGACAACAGGTGCCGCCTGTGGTGCGCAAGGGGTCGAAAAAGGCATCGGGGGTTGCCGCCGATCCAAAACCGTCGATGCCAAGGCGGACGACAACGCCACGGGCGGCAGCGGCGGCCAGAGCGTCACGAATACGGCGACCGCTGGTGTCGGCATCATAGATGTAGAACAGCAGACTGAGGCTGTGCCTTGCACCCTCGATCAGTGCGATAAGCGCCTGAAACGCGGCCGGACCATCGGGCAGCAGGGTGATTCGATTGTTCATGCCAGGCGTGCGATGCTGTGTTGCGGCATTCTGTGCAAAATATGTGACAAGCTGACGCACATGGCATAGGCTTTCGTCGCCAAGGCGGCCTGACGCGGAACGGCGCCCGCGTGACCGCCATATACGGGGCGCGCGCCGAGGGGAGGTATGATGGGAAAAATACTGGAAAATCTGAATCTGACGCTTGGCGTCGGCTTGCTGCTGGCGCTGGGCCTGTTGTTCAATTTCCATGGCGATACCGTTTCCACCGCCGTGGTTTTCCGCTGGCTCCACGTCTTTTTCGGCATCGTCTGGATCGGCCTGCTTTACTATTTCAATTTCGTGCAGATTCCGACCATGCCTTCCATTCCGGCAGAATTGAAGCCCGGCGTGTCAAAACATATCGCACCTTGCGCGTTGTTCTATTTTCGCTGGGGTGCGGCGCTGACCGTTCTGACCGGCCTCGTGCTGGCGCATCTGAACGGTTATCTGGGCGAGGCGCTGTCACTTGCGCCGGGCAGCCAGCTGATCGGTATCGGCATGTGGCTGGCGCTGATCATGGCGTTCAATGTCTGGTTCATCATCTGGCCGAACCAGAAACGCGCGCTTGGCCTTGTCGAGGCTGATGATGCGACCAAGGCAAAATCGGCGCGTGTGGCGATGCTGACGTCGCGCACCAACACGCTTTTGTCGATTCCCATGCTTTATTCCATGGCCAGCTTCCAGACACTGGGGGGCTGAACGCTTCGGAATATTGGCAGAACACAGCCTGTTTTCAGGGAGCCGGCGGTGCCAAGGGGGCACTGCCGGCTTTTTTTGCGCGCGCGGGCGAATGGTATTTTAACCATTGATCGTGATAACAGGCAGCAATGGCTCGCAAGGGGGAAGCAGGCCAGCCACTTGTGGACGCAAGAGCTGGAAGAAAAGAAGCTGGACGCCTGATGACGAGTCGTAATTATCATCACCGGACATATGGTTTTGCCACGCGCGGCGCGCTGCTTCTTGCGGTCATGATCCTGATCATCACCGCGGTCTTAGTATGGCACGTCATGCCCGATCATCTTGGTTTGGGACTGTCGGTGGCGGTATTGGTCGCGGCACTGGCAGGGGGTGTCTCCTTTTTCATCCTGCGCGCGATGGTGAAGCCGGTGCATGATGCGCTGGCAGCGCTGGCACCCGTGCTTGAAAATGCCGCTGATGGCGAATTGCACATGGACCTGCCGGAAAATGTGCAGCGCGAATTGCCCGACATCTCTCACGCGCTGCGCCTGATGATGAAGCGCGTGCAGTCGAGCATCGACAGCATCCAGCACATCGCCCTGCATGATTCGATTACCGGCCTGCCGAACCGGCTGCACTTCCGCCGTCTTGTCGAAAGACGGTTGCGGCAGGGTCGTGTTACGGGACGGAACCGCAATCTGCTGCTGTTTCTCGATCTCGATGGTTTCAAGGCGGTCAACGACAGCCTTGGCCATGCCATGGGAGATGCATTGCTGTCCTTGCTTGCCAGACGGATCGAGGTGCTGGCTGAGGCCGAGCGCCAATGCTTCGCCCTGCCAGGTGACGAAGAGCCAGCGGTCGTCGCGCGACTGGCGGGTGACGAGTTCGTGATTCTCATTCCCAACGCAGGGATCGAGGATGCCGATCGCATTGCCCGTCATGTCCTGAAGGCCCTGGAGGAGCCGTTCGAGCTGATTGGCGCCTCGGTCGTCGTTGGTGCCAGCATCGGTATTTGCTCCATGCCCGAAGATGGCGAGGATTATGATACGCTGATGCGCAAGGCCGACGCGGCGATGTATGCCGCCAAGGAAATGGGGCGCAACCAGTTCCAGTTTTATTCCGAAGCGCTGAATGCCCGCGCGCGCGATCGTCTGCAGACGGACAGCCAGCTGCGTCAGGCACTGGAACGGAATGAATTCACACTATTCTATCAGCCCCAGATCGATACGCGATCAGGCCGCGTCGTTGCCGTTGAGGCCCTGATTCGCTGGCAGCACCCGACGCAGGGTTTGCGTGGTCCCGCCTCGTTCATTCCGATCGCCGAGGAGTCGGGGCTGATCGTCGATATCG
>CAZWMK010000099.1:0-8692 GCA_964635065.1 uncultured Sphingomonadaceae bacterium
TGAGGTTCGACACACCGCCCGAAATATGAACATGCGGGCAGCGCGCCCTGATTTCGGCACAGGCCTCGATGAAATCGACGCCGTAGTTATTGTGCTCCTCGATCCCGGTCGCGACGGCGAAGATATTGGGATCGAAGATGATGTCTTCCGCCGGAAAACCGTTTTTCGTCAGAAGATCATAAGCGCGCGCACAGATTTCAACCTTGCGCGCCTTGCTGTCGGCCTGCCCTGTTTCATCGAAGGCCATGACGACGACGGCCGCGCCATAACGGCGGCACAGCCGTGCCTGTTCGAGGAAGGCCGCCTCGCCTTCCTTCAGGCTGATCGAATTGACGATGGCCTTGCCGGCCACGCATTTCAGGCCAGCCTCGATCACGCTCCATTTGGAACTATCGATCATGATCGCGCGATGTCGGGTTCGGCAGCCACGAGCTTGAGGAAGGTGGTCATCGCCATTTCGGCGTCAAGCAGGCCTTCGTCCATGTTGATGTCGATGATCTGCGCGCCAGACTCGACCTGTTCGCGCGCGACATCAAGCGCCGCGTTATAATCGCCCGACAGGATCAGCTTCTTGAACTTGGCCGAACCGGTGACGTTGGTGCGTTCGCCGATGTTGACGAAGATCGCTGTATTTTCAGCTTGCAAGGGAAAATGCCTCCAGACCCGACAGACGCATGGCCGGGTCGATTTGCGGAATGGGACGCGGCGCGATGCCCGCCAGTGCCTGCGCGATGCTGGCGATGTGGTTCGCCGTGGTGCCGCAGCAGCCACCCACCACATTCACCAGCCCCTGTTCGGCCCACGCTTTCACGAGGCCCGCCGTCGTGACCGGAGCCTCGTCATACTGACCCATGTCGTTCGGCAAGCCGGCATTGGGATAAACCATGATCGCGGCATCCGCGACACGCGCAAGCGCCTGGACATAGGGCCTGAGTTCGGTTGCACCGAACGAGCAGTTGAGGCCGATCGTCAAGGGCCGGGCATGGCGAACCGAATGCCAGAACGCCTCGACCGTCTGGCCCGACAAGTTGCGCCCCGACAGATCGGTCAATGTCATCGACAGCATCAGCGGCAGTTCGACACCGCGTGACGCCCCCGCATCAAGGGCGGCGGCAATTGCCGCCTTGGCATTCAGCGTATCGAACACGGTTTCGATCAGAATGATGTCAACGCCACCATCCAGAAGCGCGTCGATCTGTTCGCGGTAAATATCGCGGACATGGTCGAAATCGACTTCACGAAAGCCAGGATTGTTGACATCGGGCGAGATCGACAGCGTCTTGTTGGTTGGCCCCAGCGCACCGCAGACGAAACGCGGACGACCATCGCGCGCCGATGCCGCATCGGCGGCCGCACGAATGATGCGCGCGGCCGCCATGTTCACATCGCGCACCATGTGCGCCGCGCCATAGTCAGCGAGCGAGATCGCATTGGCGTTGAAGGTATTGGTAGCGACGATATCAGCGCCTGCCTCAAGATAACGGTCGCAGATTTCGCGCACGATCCCGGCCTGCGTGATATTGAGCAGGTCGTTATTGCCCTTCTGGTCGCGATCGAGGGCCTGCGTGCCGCGATAATCGGCTTCGGTCAGGCGATAGCTCTGGATCGCCGTACCATAAGGACCATCCTTGATCAGGATGCGCTCGGCACAGGCCTTGCGGAAACGATCGGCAATATCGGTCATGCTGCGGCCTCGATCTTGTGCACTGCCGGTCGCACCCCAAGCAGGTGACAGATGGCATAGGAAAGTTCCGCCCGGTTGAGCGTATAGAAATGGAAACCGCGCACGCCGCCCGCATAAAGACGGCGGCATAGTTCGGCCGTGACGGTCGCCGCCACAAGCTGGCGGGCGGCGGGCTTGTCGTCCAGCCCTTCGAACAGCCGCGCCATCCAGCCCGGCATGTCTGTACCGCACATCGCCGCCATCTTCAGGGTCTGCGTGAAATTACTGACCGGCAGGATACCTGGCACGATCTCGGCATCGACCCCGGCGACTGCGGCAGAATCGCGGAAACGCAGATAGGTTTCCGGTTCGAAGAAGAATTGCGTAATGGCGCGCGTCGCACCGGCATCAAACTTGCGCTTGAGATTGTCGATATCAGCCGACAGCGACGGCGCTTCGGGATGCCCTTCGGGATAGGCCGCGACCGAAATCTCGAAGTCCGCAATCCCGCGCAGCCCCGCCACCAGTTCCGCGGCATTGGCATAACCATCGGGATGGGCCTGAAACTGTTCACCCGCGCGCGGCGGATCTCCCCTCAATGCCACGATGTGCCGCACGCCGGCGTCCCAGTATTGGCGCGCAATCTCTGCAATCTCGTCGCGGCTGGCATCGACGCATGTCAGGTGCGCAGCCGGTTTCAGCGTCGTATCACGCACAATGCGCGCCACGGTCGCATGTGTCCGCTCGCGGGTGCTGCCGCCTGCGCCATAAGTGACCGACACGAAGCGCGGCGCAAGCGGCGCAAGCGTTTCGATCGATTCCCACAAGGTCTTTTCCATCGTCTCGGTTTTCGGCGGAAAAAACTCGAAAGAGATATCAATGTCGCCTGCCATGTCCGCATAAAGCGGCGCCCCCAGCGCGCGCGCTGCCTCAGAATGGTCGTCTGCCTTTACCGTCATGCCGCTTTCTCCTGCCCGCTCGCCAAAGGGCGGGTGCCCAGCCAAAGCGTCACTGTCAATTCTCCTCCGGCCAGATGGTCGGTCACTTCCGCCTGAAGTCCGGCGGCGCGCATCCATCCCAGCACATGTTCATCAGCAAAACCCAGCCGCGCATGCGCATGGCGCTGGCGCAATTCCTCGCGTTCATGCGGCGCGAAATCAACGACCAGCAGACGCCCACCCGGCGCGAGCACCCGCGCGGCTTCGGCAATCGCATCGGCGGGCGCATCGGTATAATGCAGCACCTGATGCAGCAAGATCGTATCGACGCTGTCCTCGGCAAACGGCAAGGCGAACATATCCGCCTGCCGCAAGTTCACCGACCCAAGACCGATCGATTCCAGTTTGCCGCGGGCCACCCGCAGCATTTCGGAACTGCGATCCAGCCCGATCGCCGTATCGGCCATGGGCGAAAGCAGTTCCAGCATGCGCCCCGTGCCTGTACCGATATCAACGAAAACGCCCAAAGAGCGCTGGCCAAGAATGTGCTGGATAGCCTGCTCGACCTCGCAGTCGGCAACATGGAGTGAACGCAGCGCATCCCACGCAACGGCATGTTCGCTGAAATAACGCTCGGCCGCCGCCACCCGTTCGGCCCGAACGGCCGCCAGTCGCGCCAGATCGCCCGCAATGTCGGACGCAGCATCGGGACAGGTTTCAATCAGTGCGAGCAACGGCTTCACAATGGCCGGATCGCCGGCATGCATGAACACCCACGCCCCTTCGCGGCGGCGATCAATCAGGCCGGCATCGTGGAGTATCTTGACATGACGTGACACGCGCGGCTGGCTTTGGCATAGCACCTGTGCCAGTTCGCCCACCGACAGCTCCATCGCGTCGACGAGCGCCAGAATCCGCATCCGCGTCGGATCCGCCATAGCCCGGAAGATTTCGAGAGCCTGCACCATGATTTTTTGACATAAACATGTCTTTATGTCAGGTCAACGTCATTGTATCCCCCGTCTGCCTGTGGCACCGGGAAATCGAATTACAGCACAGGGGTAATCGACCATGCGCGCGAGCCTTTTCATCGCGATGTCAGCCAGCCTGCTGCTTGGCGCCTGCGCCAGCACGCCCGGCCATCACCTGAAGGCAGAACAGGATCCGCTGGAGCCGTTCAACCGCCGCGTCTATGACTTCAACAAGGGCGTAGACAAGGTCTTCATCAAACCAACCACCGTGGTTTATCGCACCATCACGCCCGCCGCAGCCCGTCGCGGCGCGTCAAATGCACTTGATAATGTCGATGAACCGCTGACCTTCGTCAACGCGCTGTTGCAAGGCAAGCCCAAGGTTGCCCTGAATGCGGTGGGGCGCTTTGTTGTCAACACGGTGCTTGGTGTCGGAGGCCTCGCCGACCACGCCACCGATATGGGCCTGCAAAAGCAGGAAGAAGACTTCGGCCAGACACTGGCCGTCTGGGGAATGAACAGCGGTCCCTATCTCATGCTGCCGCTGCTTGGCCCGTCGACATTTCGTGACACCATCGGTTTTGGCGTGGATACGCTGAGCGACCCCTTCAGCCATGCCCAGCGCGAGGCTGGTCTTTCTGGTCGTGAACGCATGGGTGTAACCGGCTTTGAAATCATTGATCTGCGTTCGCGCCTGATCGATACCATCGATCCGCTTCTGCGCGACAGCGCTGATGAATATGCCTTGCTGCGCTCCGCATATTTGCAGAACCGCCAGTCACTGGTGACTGACGGAGAGGAAGCTGACGCAGACGTCCCGCTACCCGTTCTTGACGATGAAACGCCTGCGCCTGCCCCCATGACGGCCGACGCCCCCGCGCCCGCCACCGAAGTGTCAGCCCCCGCCCCTGCTCAGCCCTGAGCATCGTCAGCAATCATGCACCCTGCCCGATCATCGCGGGGTGCAGTTCGAGGACAGGAACAGATATGCGCACCTTGTTCATGACCGGCCTTGTTGCCGTTTCGCTCATCGGCAGCCTCTCTGCCTGCGGTCAAAAAACCGATGACAGCGTCGAAGCCAGCACCACGGCGGCAACGGCAGACATCGAGGCTGCTGGAGATGCAGCCGCAGCCAAGGTCGATGCCGCCATGGCCGAAGCCGCCAATGCCGCAGCCCTGGCCGCCAGCAATACAAGCATGCAAAACGCACAGATCATGCAGGCCGGCCCGCAAGACACCGGCACCGTCGCACCCTGAACTCCACCTGAAAGGCCACGGCGCGGGGGATCGCAACACTGCCCGCGCCGCGTCCGTCTGACTTGTTCAGTCGGGCAACCGCGTCGTCATCGGAACCGCCTCGTCCATCAGCTTCTGATTGCCCGATGCCCGCAGCAAGGCATCAATCGATGCGGCGGACATCGGTTTTCCGAAATAATAGCCCTGAAATCCATCGCACCCGGCGGTACGCAGAAGATTATACTGTTCACGCGTCTCGATTCCTTCGGCCACCACGTCTAGTTTGAGCGCATGGCCCAGGGCGATGATCGAAACGAGAACATCATATTCGCCCCGCGCAAGGCCATCGACAAAATGATGGTCAATTTTCAGAAAATCGAACTGGAAATCGCGGAGATAGGCGAGACTGGAATGCCCCGTTCCAAAGTCGTCAAGCGCCATGCGGATACCCATGCGGTGCAATTGCGATAGCATGCGCATCGCCAGTTCCCGATCGGCCATCAGCGCGTTTTCGGTGATTTCCAGGGTCAAACGTTCGGGCGCGATCGCTGCCTGCTGCAAGACAAGGCCGACTTCATCCACCAGACCCGGCACCCGCATCTGGGCTGGCGATACATTGACACTGATACGGATTCCCGGCCATCGCGCCGCATCCATGCACGCGCGTTGCAGAACCAGCCTGCCCAAGTCCTGCACCAGTCCGACCTCTTCGGCAACCGGCACGAATTCGGCGGGTGATATGTTGCCCAGTACGGCATCATGCCAGCGCGCCAGAGATTCGACAGCAACCATCTTTCCGGATTTTCCGTCAATGATCGGCTGGTAAACCACCTCGATCCGTTTTTCGGCAATCGCCCTCGCAAGGGCATCCTCCAGACGGCGACGGTTCTGGAGACTCGCGTCCATGGCAGGTTGAAACGTCACGAAGCAATTGCGCCCTCTGGCTTTCGCTTCGTACAAGGCGAGATCAGCCCGCCGCAAAAGCTCGTGGTCACTGATCGCGCCATCGAAATTATGGGCAATGCCTATCGAACCGCCCAGAGATACCTGCGCTCCGTTGACAGCATGCGGCTTGCGCAGCAGGGCAAGAACAGCCATCGCCATGTCTTCAGCATCGCCGAGTTCGACATCGACCAGCAGCATGACGAACTCGTCACCACCAAAGCGCGCGAAATGCGCGTTGTCAGTGAGGCCTTGCAGGCGACTGGCCATGACAGTCAAAATCTCGTCGCCCGCTTCATGCCCCCATATGTCATTGATTTCCTTGAATCGGTCCAGATCGATGAACATGGCAACAACCTTGCCATCGATCATAGTTCCGAGAATCTGGTTCATCTGTCGGCGATTGGGCAAACCTGTCAGTTCGTCATGCAAGGCCGCATGATGTGCCGTCACGAACTCCCGGCGCGACCGTCGCACCAGCATGGCAACGACGAAAGAGCCGACCAGCATGACAACCAGAGCCGTCATGGTCGGAATTTTCACGCTCCGGGAAAAAGCCTGCAAGGGCTGCCATGCCGGCCATTGCAAAATGCCAACCGTCTCGCCCGCGCGCCCTTTCAGCGCGAGGCGCGTCATCTGGTTCGCCTCCGCCTGACCGTCACGGATGTCGGACTGGAAACCCGGCTGGGCAATCATCAGTCGGGATGCAATTGTTGACAACCATTCCGCATCCATGTGCTTGATGGCGATCAACGCCGCGGTGCCCGCAGCCGCAGTCGTGACGCGTTTTGTGTCTTGAACGATGGCGTCTGCGATCATGAGCACTGGCTGGCCATCAAGCAGCGCGAAGTCCATTGCATCCTGTCCGTCCTCAGCCGGAACGGGGTTGCCACGCCCCGCAGCGTCCAGTGCGGTCAGTTGGGCATGTGCCGCACGCAGGAGCGGCGTGCTCTGCGGTTCCTCCCCTGACCACTGGTGATGCGTTTCCATCTTGCCGGCGCGACCGACATAAATGGGCTTGCCGCGATGATCGACGATATGGACTTCATCCACGCCATAATCGGACATCAGCCGTGCACCGACATGCTGGTGCAACCAGCGCGGGTCAGGATTGACAACGCTGTGCTGAACCGCCTGATCCCAGTTGGTGACGGTACCGATCTGTTTTCGCAATTCTTCGGCAAGGCCCGAAATGGCTTGTAAAAGCTGCTGCTGTTCGCGGCGCGCCGAACTTTCGGCAACGCGATCCAGCGTAAAATTGGCAGTCATGATCAAGGCGAGAAGGCAGCCGCTGACAAGGCCGGTCAGAACGCTGAGCATTCCCATGAGCGGCGACGCGTTGGTTGACAGGCTCTTGATCATATTTCTTCAATTCTTAGCCTCTCAAGGCTTAAGAATTGGCTTATGGAGCCGTCAGCCGCTCCGGATTGAAAGTTGCATGATGAACCACGCGTCCAGCCCAGAGATCGTCCCGCTCTCGATGCAGGATGGGAAAGAGAAACCACATGATTTCGCTGACAGGCTGGGGGCGAGCTTTCGCCGCTTCGGTTTTGCCATCATCAAAGACCATGGACTTGACCCGGCTGTGATCGCACGGGCGCAGCGGGCGAGCGAAAACTTCTTCGCCCTGCCCCTGGAGGCGAAGGCCCGCTATCACCTGCCCGGCACTGGCGGGGCTCGCGGCTACACGCCCTTTGGCACCGAAGCCGCCAAGGACGCCAGCAGCGTCGATCTCAAGGAATTCTGGCATATGGGCCGCACTCTTCCGGCCGGACATCCCCATGCCGCCGTCATGCCACCCAATCTGTGGCCCAGCGAAATCCCCGATTTTGCCCCGGCACTATGCGCCCTGTGGTCTGGCCTTGAACAGATCGGACAAAGCCTGCTGTCCGCCATTGCGCGGCATCTGTCGCTGCCCGCCGACTTTTTCGAAGCACCGACACATGATGGCAACAGCGTTCTGCGCCTGCTGCACTATCCGCCGGTCGATGCCGATGCGCCGGGCGTGCGTGCGGGGGCACATGAAGACATTAATGTCATCACGCTGCTTTTGGGGGCCGAAGAGGCGGGACTGGAATTGCGGGAGCGATCGACAGGCCAATGGCTGGCGCTCAACCCGCCGCCGGGCACGCTGGTCGTCAATATCGGCGACATGCTTCAACGACTGAGCAACAATGTCCTGCCGTCCACGACGCACCGCGTCGTCAATCCGCCTGTCGAACGGCGCGGCCACGCCCGCCATTCGATGCCGTTCTTTTTGCACTTCGCGCCCGACTATCTCATCCGGACGCTGCCCGGCTGCATCAGCAACGACAACCCCGACCGCTATCCGCAGTCCATTACCGCCAATGCCTATTTGCTGGAACGCCTGCGCGAGATCCGGCTGCTGTAATCCACAGCAGCCGGTCGCCATCGGCCTTAGCCGAACACACGCTTGAAGATCGTGTCGACGTGTTTCAGGTGATAACCAAGGTCGAACAGTGCATCGAGCTCGCTGTCCGACAGCTTCGCCGACACGTCGGCATCGGCCTTCAAAAGATCCAGCAGGCTGAGCGCACCGTCCGAATCCCACACTTTCATCGCGTTACGCTGGACCAGACGATAGCTGTCCTCGCGCGAGACACCGGCTTGAGTCAGCGCCAGAAGCACGCGCTGCGAATGCACCAGGCCGCCCATGCGGTCGAGGTTCTTCTGCATGCGTTCCGGGTAAACGACGAGCTTGTCCATCACGCCGGTCAGACGTGCGAGCGCAAAATCGAGCGTGACAGTCGCATCCGGACCAATCATGCGTTCGACCGATGAGTGGCTGATGTCGCGTTCGTGCCACAATGCGACATTTTCAAGCGCCGGTGTGACATAGCCGCGGACCAGGCGGGCAAGGCCGGTCAGGTTTTCGGTCAGCACCGGGTTGCGCTTGTGCGGCATCGCGCTGGAGCCCTTCT
>CAZWMK010000100.1:0-8554 GCA_964635065.1 uncultured Sphingomonadaceae bacterium
ACTGGCGGTAATGCCCTGAAATTCTACGCCAGCGTCCGTCTCGACATTCGTCGCACCGGCCAGATCAAGGACCGCGAAGAAATCGTCGGCAACGCAACACGCGTGAAGGTGGTGAAGAACAAGGTCGCGCCGCCCTTCAAGCAGATCGAATTCGACATCATGTATGGCGAAGGCATTTCCAAGACGGGCGAGATTCTCGACCTTGGCGTCAAGGCGGGCTTGATCGACAAGGCTGGCGCATGGTTCTCCTATGATTCGACCCGGATTGGGCAGGGCCGCGAAAATGCCAAGAAGTTCCTGAACGAAAACCCGGAAATCCGCGACCGGATCGAAGCCGCCATCCGTGCCAATGCAGCGGGTGTCTCCGAAGCCTTGATGGCCGATCCCGAAAGCGACGACGACGACATGTAATGCTGCAAGCGATGGGCCGGTCCCATCGCACCGCGGCGGCCGGCCTATCCTCCTCTGCTGACAGGGGTTTGATAGTGTCAAATCGTGCAAGGGCGCCCGGCCGACAATCAGCCATGGCGCCCTTTTTCGGGCGGATTTTCTTGGAGTGATGGCATGGCCAATGCGTTGCAGCAGGAATATTGGGCAGGATCTGCGGGCCTGCGCTGGGCGGCGCAGGCAGATCGCATCGACCGTGCGCTCGCACCCGTCAACGGCGCCCTTCAGGCAGTGCTTGCGGCGCAAGCCGGTGACGTGATTCTTGATGTCGGTTGCGGTGCGGGTGGCCTTGCGCTCGCGCTTGCCGAACAGGCGGGCCACACAGGCCGGGTCTATGCCATCGACATTTCGCGTCCGCTGCTCGATGTCGCAGCTGTGCGCGGCAAAAATGCGATCCGGCCACCGCATTTCATCGAGGCCGATGCCCAGACGGCTGAATGGTATCGCGCGCATGATGCGGCGGTTTCGCGGTTCGGCGTGATGTTTTTCGAGGATCCAGTAGCGGCTTTTGGCAACATAGCCGCTGCCCTGAAACCGCATGGCCGGCTGGCCTTTGCCTGCTGGCAACCGTTGACCGCCAACCCTTGGGCACAGGTGATGCAGCCTGTGATTGCGGATATTGCCCCCGACCAGCCGGTCGCCGATCCCCATGCGCCGGGGCCGTTTGCCTTTGCCGATCCAGCACGGGTGACGGCCATACTTGGAGAGGCTGGATTCGATGAGATCGCGGTCTCGCCTTTTTCCTTCGACATGGTGACAGGTGAGGGGGCGAAGGCGCTGGATGAATCCGTCGATTATTATTGCAATATCGGCCCGTGCGCGGCGGTTCTGCGCGAGGCTGATGCACAGGCTCAGGCGCGGGCGCCGGACATGATGCGCCGGTTGCTTGCCCCCTGGCTGCGCGAGAACAAGGTCGCTCTGCCGGCCGCAATCTGGCTGGTAACGGCAAGAAAAGCGCAAGCTTAGGCCCGTGGCATGCGCTTCGCCCTTTTCTTGACGGCATTCCTCGCCTAATGGCTGCCATAGCTTTGATGTGGGAGGCGTAACGTGACGTCCACGAACGACATTCGTCGCTCGTTTCTCGACTATTTCGGCGCAGCCGGTCACCAGATGGTGCCGTCGGCGCCACTGGTGCCGCAGAACGACCCGACCCTGATGTTCGTCAACGCGGGCATGGTGCCGTTCAAGAATGTCTTCACCGGTCTTGAAACGCGCCCCTATACCACGGCGGCATCGTCGCAGAAATGTGTGCGCGCCGGTGGCAAACACAATGACCTCGACAATGTCGGCTACACGGCACGCCACCATACTTTCTTTGAAATGCTGGGCAATTTTTCGTTCGGCGATTATTTCAAGGAACGCGCGATCGAACTGGCCTGGGGATTGATTACCCGCGAATGGGCGATCGACCCGTCACGTTTGTGCGTGACCGTCTACCACACCGACGACGAGGCGTGGAACCTGTGGAAACGGATCGCAGGACTGCCCGATGAGCGCATTATCCGGATCGCGACCAGCGACAATTTCTGGTCGATGGGCGACACGGGGCCGTGCGGTCCATGCTCGGAAATCTTCTACGATCATGGCGCCCACATAGCCGGCGGTCCGCCCGGTTCGCCGGACGAAGATGGCGACCGTTTTGTCGAAATCTGGAACCTTGTGTTCATGCAATATGAACAGGTGGATGCCCAGACCCGGCTCGACTTGCCACGGCCTTCGATCGATACCGGCATGGGTCTCGAACGTATCGCCGCCGTGCTGCAGGGTACACATGATAATTTTGAAACGGACACCTTCCGCACGTTGATCGAAGCGTCCGGGGCGCTGACTGGCAGCGACATCCATGGCGCGATGAAAGCATCGCACCGGATCATCGCCGATCATCTGCGGGCGAGCGGCTTTCTTGTTTCGGATGGCGTTCTGCCTGCCAATGACGGCCGTGGCTATGTCCTGCGCCGCATCATGCGCCGTGCCATGCGCCACGCGCACCTGCTGGGCGCGAAGGAACCTTTGATGCACCGCCTCGTTCCGGCGCTCGTCGGACAGATGGGGGCGGCCTATCCTGAACTTGTTCGCGCACAGCCTCTGATCGAGGAAACGCTGAAACTTGAGGAAACCCGATTCCGTCAGACGCTCGACAAGGGCCTGCGTCTCCTTGACGAAGCAACCGGTGGAATGAAGACCGGCGATACCCTGCCGGGCGCAGTCGCCTTCAAGCTGTATGACACCTATGGCTTCCCCTATGATCTGACCGAAGATGCCTTGCGCGCGCAAGGACTTGGCGTTGATCGTGCCGGTTTCGATGCCGCCATGGCCGAACAAAAGGCAGCCGCGCGCGCTGCCTGGACGGGTTCGGGCGCCAAGGCAGACGACAGTCTGTGGTTCGATCTTGCCGAAACCCATGGTGCGACTGAATTTGTCGGCTATGCCACCGATGAGGCGCAAGGGCATGTGCTGGCACTGGTTCGCGACGGTCAGCCGGTCGAAGTGGCGCAGGCGGGCGAAGATGTGACGATCGTCACCAATCAGACCCCGTTCTACGCTGAATCCGGCGGTCAGATGGGGGATGCCGGCACATTGACCGGCGAAAAAGATCTGCTGGTGACAGTCAGTGACACCAAGAAGCCGCTTGGCAAGATCCATGCGCACCAAGCACGGATCGTCTCGGGCCAATTGCGCGTCGGAGATACCGTCTCCCTGTCGGTTGACAGCGCCCGCCGCAATGCGACGCGTGCCAACCACTCTGCCACGCATTTGCTTCATGCCGCCTTGCGCCGCGCACTTGGCTGTCATGTGACGCAAAAAGGTTCGATGGTCGCCGATGACCGGTTGCGTTTCGATTTCAGCCATCCGCGCGCCTTGTTGCCCGAGGAGGTTGCCGCGATTGAAGCCGAAGTGAATGCTTACATTCGTGCCAATGACCCGGTTTCCACACGTCTGATGACACCCGACGATGCCATAGCGGCTGGCGCCATGGCGCTTTTCGGGGAAAAATATGGCGAAGAAGTCCGCGTTCTGTCGATGGGACGGCTGGATGGCAGCAGCTTTTCGGTTGAATTGTGCGGTGGCACGCATGTGCGTGCGCTGGGAGACATCGCGCTGTTCAAGATCATTTCCGAGAGTGCCGTTTCGTCGGGCGTGCGCCGGATCGAAGCCCTGACGGGCGAGGCTGCGCGCCAGTGGTTCCTGGCGCAGGAAGATCGTCTGAAACAGGCAGCGGGTCTTCTGAAAACGGCCCCTGCCGATGTTCCTGCCCGCATCGCGGCGCTGGTCGACGAACGCAAACGCCTCGAACGTGAACTGGCTGATGCCAGAAAAGCACTCGCACTTGGCGGTGGCAGTGGCGGCAAGGCCGACGTCTCAGGCGAGACGATCAATGGCGTGGCCTTTGTCGGACAGGTGATTGATGGCCTTGAGGCCAAGAACCTCCGCGGCATGGTTGACGATGCCAAAAAGCGCATGGGGAGCGGTGTCGCCGCACTGGTTGCCGTAAACGATGGCAAGGCCGGTGTTGCAGTGGGCGTGACGGACGATCTGACTGCGCGGTTCAGCGCTGTCGATCTCGTCAAGCTGGCTGCGGCTGCAATGGGCGGTCAGGGTGGCGGTGGCCGTGCCGATATGGCGCAAGCCGGTGGTCCTGACGCCAGCAAGGCGGAGGATGCCCTGTCTGCCGTGCGCAATGTGCTTGCGGCGAGCTGAGCCTTTTATTCGATCATGATGAGAGACATGGCTGCTTTGGATGACCATTCCGAGGCAGCCATTTTCTTTCAGCGCCATTGAATGCGCGTCAGGGTGTTTTTTTTAAGTGGCTGCGAACGGAAAGCCGGCGTTCAAGTGCCGCGCAGGCCTCTCTAGAAGCCGCTGTCGTTGCGCTCGTAATCGCGTATATGTCGACGGGGCAGGGGCTCACGTATCTGCTGGTCAGGGGCATGGGCCAGAATTTGCGCCCGTAGTTCCGCCCGCTTTTCGTGGATGCTGGCAATCACCAGCCCCATCGGACGACCAAGGTCGACCAGCGTGGCTTCGGCCAGCTGCAGACTGGATTCGACGGTTTCCGGCACGGCATCGGTCACGCCCACCTTGTAAAGGCGCGCGGCATGCTTGCTGTCCTGCGCGCGCGCGATGATCGTCAGATCAGGGTATTCCTGCCTGATGCCGCGCACAATCGCTTCGGTGCCATGCGGATCGTTCATGGTGATGACCAGGGCACGTGCATGGCCCAGATCGAGGCGGGAGATCATTTCGATCCGTCCCGTATCCCCGAAAATCACGGGCAGACCCTCTGCGCGCGCCAGACCGACCGTATCGATGTTCGAGTCTATGGCGATATAGGGAATGTCGTGTCGGCTCAGCATGTCTGCGACCAGACGACCAACCCGGCCAAAACCGGCAATCACGACACGGGGTGGCGCTGTTGGGTCGCTTGTCTGGGTTTCTCGATCAGAGGCTTCGGCAATGGCGCGACGCTCGGCTGCCTTGCCCCATTGGGCGAGAAAAGGCGTGGCGGTCAGGCCGAGTGCCGTCACGATTTGCCAGAAACTGGCTGTATCCTGGGTAATCAGCCGCACCTGAACGGCAGCGGCGATGATGATGAGGCTCGTCTCTGATGGCGATGCCATGAGCAGGCCAAGATGACGGGAAATGCCGGGGGCGGCGCCACTAATGCGCATCAGGAGGATAACGATCAGCGCCTTGACGGCCAGAACGGCGACGAGCGCTGCGATGATGGCAAGCGGATTGGCAATGATATCGGCGACGTTGATACTCATGCCGATCGAAATCAGGAAAACGCCAAGCGCAAGTCCCTTGAAGGGTTCAATCGTGATTTCGACCTGACGGTGATATTCCGTTTCTGCAATGAGCAGGCCAGCAATGAGTGCGCCGACGATCGGAGACAGGCCCGCGATCGTCGTGATGATGCTCGCGCCCATGACCACGACGAGTGACGCCGCCATGAACAGTTCCGGACTTTTGGTGCGTGCGGCCTGCCTGAAAAGCGGCGGGACCAATCTGCGGCCAATGAGGATCAGCGCCACCACGGCAAGGGTGCCGATCCCCAATGTCTCAAGCAGACTGATGATGTCGAAGCTGTCGCCCTGGGCACCCAAGGCACCGATGATGAAGAGCAGTGGCACAAGCGCAAGATCTTCGAAGAGCAGCATGGCGAAGGCGAGACGCCCGACATTTCCTGTCATCCCGACGATGGGCAACACCAGTGCGGTCGAGGAAAAGGCAAGGGCGATACCCAGCGTGATCGCGGCATGGACCGGTGCGTCGAAAAGCCATAGCCCGACAGCGATCAGCAGGCCGATAACCGACACTTCCGCGCTGCCAAGGCCCAGAACCAGCCGCTGCATTGATTTCAATCGCTCGAAGGAAAGTTCGAGGCCGATCATGAACAATAACAGGATGACTCCGATTTCCGAGAAAACCGCCACGGTTTCGGGTTCCCGGATCGATAGCCAGCGCAGACTTGGCCAGTGATCGGCAAGACTTCCCAGTCCGTAAGGGCCGACCATGATGCCAATCAGGATGAAGCCGATAACCGGATTGATGCGAAGGCGGTGCACGGCGGGAATGACCAGACCGGCGCTGCCAAGGATCAACAGACTATCGTGAAATTCGGGAGAGGAAATGGGCAGGCTCATGCCGTCACCATTAGCATGAAGTGCGCGTTTGGATAGAAAAGAGCAATGAAAAAAGAAAAGGCCGCCCTGGGGCGGCCCTCTCCATCGTCTGCCAAGGGGACGGAACGGAAGGCCGTTCCGTAATCCGGGTTGTTACTGCCAGCGGCCCATTGCCGTTTCGAGATTGACGCGGACGGTTTCGAAGAACTGTTCCGTGGTCATCCACGGCTGATCCGGGCCGATCAGCAACGCCAGATCCTTGGTCATTGCGCCCTGTTCGACGGTCTCGACGCAGACGCGTTCGAGCGTTTCGGCAAAGCGTGTGACATCGGGGGTGCCATCGAGCTTGCCACGGTGCTTGAGGCCGCCCGTCCAGGCAAAGATCGATGCGATCGGATTGGTCGACGTTTCCTTGCCCTGCTGGTGCATGCGGTAGTGACGTGTCACCGTGCCGTGCGCGGCTTCGGCTTCGACCGTCTTGCCATCCGGCGTCATCAGGATCGACGTCATAAGGCCCAGCGAGCCAAAGCCCTGCGCCACTGTGTCGGATTGGACATCGCCGTCATAATTTTTGCAGGCCCAGACGAACTTGCCCGACCATTTCAGTGCCGAGGCAACCATGTCGTCGATCAGGCGGTGTTCATATGTGATACCGATTTTTTCGAACTGCGCCTTGAATTCCTTGTCGAATACTTCCTGGAACAGGTCCTTGAAGCGCCCGTCATAGGCCTTGAGGATGGTGTTCTTGGTGGAGAGGTACACCGGCCAGCCCAGGCCCAAGCCATAGTTGAAGCTGGCGCGGGCGAAATCGCGGATCGAATCGTCCAGGTTGTACATCGCCATGGCGACGCCGCCGCTGGGGAACTGGAAGACTTCCTCGTCGATCTTCTCGCCGTTGTCGCCTTCCCAGACGAGGCGCAGCTTGCCGGGGCCGGGGACGACGAAATCGGTCGCCTTGTACTGGTCGCCGAAAGCGTGGCGGCCGACGACGATGGGATCGGTCCAGCCCGGAATTAGCCGGGGGACGTTCTGCATCACGATCGGTTCGCGGAACACCACGCCGCCCAGGATGTTGCGGATCGTGCCGTTCGGCGACTTCCACATCTTCTTGAGGCCGAATTCCTCGACGCGGGCTTCGTCCGGGGTGATCGTGGCGCACTTCACGCCCACGCCGTACTGCTTGATCGCGTTGGCGGCATCGACGGTGATGCGGTCGTTCGTCTCGTCGCGCTTTTCGACCGAGAGGTCGTAGTATTTCAGGTCGATGTCGAGATAGGGCAGGATCAGCCGTTCGCGGATCCACTGCCAGATGATGCGGGTCATTTCGTCGCCGTCGAGTTCGACGACCGGGTTCGCTACCTTGATCTTGCCCATCGTGCGCTTGTCTTTCCCTGGGGAGTTGTTCGGAAAAATTCCCGGTCCCCTTAGCAGAGCATTCCGGTCGCGCAAGTTCAGGAGGGGCGCAAGTTCGGGGTGGACAGCCGGGCGGCTCGCGGCCTAGACTTTTAACCGACCGATTAAATCTGCTCCCGAAGAGGAACTTTCCATGAGCGAAGCACCCGAAGTCCTGACCGAAGTCGAAGACGGCGTCCTGATCATCACGATGAATCGTCCCGAAGCCAAGAACGCGATGAACAAGGCCCAGGCCGAAGGCATTGCCGCCGCGCTCGACCGGCTCGACGCCGAAAGCGACCTGCGCTGCGCGATCCTGACCGGCGCGGGCGGCACGTTCTGCTCGGGCATGGACCTCAAGGGCTTCCTGCGCGGCGAGCGTCCCAGCATCGAAGGCCGCGGCTTTGGCGGCATGACCGAGTGGACCCCGGCCAAGCCGGTGATCGGCGCGATCGACGGTTATGCGCTGGCCGGCGGCATGGAACTGGCGATGAGCTGCGACCTGATCGTCGCCAACGCGGGCGCCAAGTTCGGCATTCCCGAAGCCAAGCGCAGCCTGGCCGCCGCGGCTGGCGGCCTGATCAAGCTGCCGCGCCAGATCCCGCCGCGCATCGCCATGGAACTGGCGCTGACCGGCGATTTCATCGATGCGAAGCGCGCCTATGAGCTGGGCTTCGTCAACCGCGTGGTCGAAGGTCCGGCGCTGGAAGGCGCCAAGGCCCTGGCCCGCGCCGTGGCGGAGAACGGTCCGCTCGCCCTGATCGCCTCGAAGAAGGTGATCCGCGAATCGCACACCTGGTCGGATGCCGAAATGTGGGCCAAGCAGGCCGAGATCGTCATGCCGGTCTTCGCCAGCGAGGACGCCCGCGAAGGCGCGGCCGCCTTTGCCGAGAAGCGCAAGCCGAACTGGCAGGGCAAGTAAGCCGGGCCGCGGCAAGCGCAGCGAGCCGCCCCCTAATCCCCCCTCCCGCTTGCGGGAGGGGAGCCAAAAGCAAAAAAAGCCCCGGTTTCCCGGGGCTTTTTTTAGCATTTCCGAATGGTGGGCGTAGCAAGGATTGAACTTGCGACCCCTACGATGTCAACATAGT
>CAZWMK010000101.1:0-5630 GCA_964635065.1 uncultured Sphingomonadaceae bacterium
TCGCCCGCGCCGGATGGCTTTCGGGGATGTTGAGCGCGGTAAAATTGTGCCAGTCGTCCTCGATTTCCGGGCCGGTGGCGACCGCGAAGCCAAGGTCGGCGAAGATTTCGGCGAGTTCGTCCATCACCTGCGAAATCGGATGGACGCTACCCTGCGGACCTGTCGAGACGGGAAGCGTGATGTCGAGACGTTCAGCGGCAAGTCGCGCATCAAGGGCTGCGGATTCCAGCGCAGCCTTGCGCAGGGCAATCGCCGCCGTCACATCCTCGCGCAGACCATTGAACAGCGGACCCTTGATCTGCCGCTCTTCAGGCGACAGGCCGCCCATGGTTTTCAGAAGTGCCGTCACGCTGCCCGATTTCCCAAGCGCCCGCACCCGCAGTGCCTCGATGTCTTCGGCACTTTCCGCAGCCTCGACTGCCGCCATCAAATCGCGGCGCAGTGCGTCAACTTCACTCATCACTATCCCTCGTCATCCCGTGCGGGCTGCAACCGCTCATGCCTTACAGCCGCGATTTGACAGAACAAGGGCGCAGGCTGCACGCTGGCAACCCACGCCCTTCATCTGTTCTGCTGGGTCGCTTACGCGGCCTGGCCGAGCGCGGTTTCTGCCTGCTTGGCAATCGCCTTGAAGGCTTCCGGCTCGTGCACAGCGAGATCGGCCAGCACCTTGCGGTCGAGTTCGACGCCAGCGAGCTTGAGCCCGTGCATGAACTTGCCGTAGGTCATGCCGACTTCGCGCACGGCAGCGTTGATACGCTGGATCCACAGAGCGCGGAAGTTCCGCTTCTTAACCTTGCGGTCGCGATAGGCATACTGACCCGCCTTTTCCACCGCCTGACGGGCGATGCGGATCGTATTCTTGCGGCGGCCATAATAGCCCTTCGCCTGTTCGAGAACCCGCTTGTGACGGGCGCGTGCGGTTACACCGCGCTTGACGCGTGCCATGTCGGTTTCTCCTTATTTCAGGCCGTAGGGCGCCCAGGCGATCACACGTGCGGTGTCGGCCTCGGCAAGCACGGTCGTGCCGCGGTTGGTGCGGATGTATTTCGCATTGTGGCTGATGAGGCGGTGACGCTTGCCAGCGACGCCATGCTTCACCTTGCCGGTGGCGGTGATCTTGAAGCGCTTCTTCACACCGCTCTTGGTCTTGAGCTTGGGCATTTTGGTCTCCTTCGTTCGAGCCGATGTCAGACAGCCACGGCAGCCCATATTGGCCGGACCATCTCTTCGGAACGGCGGGCTATAATGGCCTCGGTTCCGGATTGCAATGCTTAAGCCGCAAGCACGGCCATCGCGGGCGCGATCAGGGCCGGATCACCCGCTGCGATCACGCGGCCGTCGCTGTCGGCGGACAACGGCAGGCCGGACCAGTCGGTCATCCGTCCGCCCGCGCCTTCGACAACGGGAACAAGCGCGGCATAGTCGTGCAGCTTCAGTCCCGCCTCGACGACAAGATCAAGATGGCCCGACGCAAGCAGGCCATAGTTGTGACAGTCGCCACCATAAAGCGTGTCACGCGTGGCGGCGGCCAACTTCTGGAACTGCACCCATTCATCGGGCGACAGATGCTGCGGCCCGGTCGTGCCGACATGCGCCGCCGACAACGTCGGGCAGACGCGCGTGCGGCAGGGCTGGCCGCGAAATGTCGTGACGCCCCCCGCGCGTCCGACCCAGCGATCGCCGATGATCGGCTGGTCGATGATGCCAAGCACGGGGACCCCGTCGACCAGCAGCGCGACAAGCGTGCCGAACAACGGACGTCCGGCGATGAACGCGCGCGTGCCATCGATGGGATCGAACACCCAGACATGGCTTGCACCGCCGCGTTCGGAGCCAAATTCTTCGCCGATGATGCCATCATTGGGGTAAGCGCGCGCCACCATGTCGCGCATCACCGTTTCGGCGGCGCGATCGGCAGCGGTGACAGGCGATTGATCGCCCTTTGCTTCGATGGAAAAAGCCGACCGGAAATAGGGACGCACAACGGCGCCCGCAGCATCGACCAGTTTCAGGGCAAGCGCCACACGGGCGTCATCGACTCTTGGCAGGGACATGACTTACCCCCTAAAGCTGAATGATGAAAAACGGGAGGGGCTATTTCGCCTCCCGACCGATTGACCCCAGATTGCCAAACAGAAGGCCTGCGATGAAGCTGTTCATGTCCTACAACTCGCCCTACGCCCGCAAGGTGCGGGTTTTCCTGCGCGAACTGGACCTCGAAGACCGGGTCGATGAAGTCGCAGTCGATCCCCGCAGCAATCCCGAAGAATTGATTGCGCTGAACCCGGCGTCGAAAATCCCCGCGCTTCAGACCGACGATGGCCTTGCCGTCCACGACAGCCGGGTCATCCTGTCCTACCTTGGCAGCCTGAAGCCGGAATCATCGCTTTACCCGCGCTGCGACGATCCGATGCGCTGGCCTGCCATGACGCTGGCCGCCCACTGTGAGAGCATCCTTGATGCCGCCGTCGCGTGGCGGCAGGAAATTCTGCGCCAGCCCGGCGAACGCTCGGTCTTCTGGCAGACGCGCTGGCAGCAGCAGATCGAGCGCGCACTCGACGCCCTGCCCGACCGTATCGACTCTCTCCCCGCCTATGCCGACTATGCGCGGATGCTGACCGCGATCGCCCTTGAATATCTCGATTTCCGGCACGGCAATCTCGACTGGCGCCGCAATCGGCCAGCCTTGCAGGATCTGCAACAGCAATGGGGCGCGCGGTCATCGATGGTCGAAACCCGCCCGCCGGTTTGAACCGCGCGGCTATTGCTGCGCCGAACCGGCGCGTGTTGCCCAGATCACTGCGATAAACAGCGCCTTGGCGCGCGGCAGGATCAGAAAGATCAGCGCCAGCGCAACGACCACGCTGCCGATCTGTATGGTCAGCATCGAAAACAGCCTTTCCTGCACCACGAAAGTCAGGAAAGGCGCCATGATGTGTCCAACGATCAGGATCGTCAGCCATGGCGGTGCATCATCGGCGCGCACATCCCCCCAGGCCGCGTGACAATGGGCACAATGATCGACCTGTTTCAGATAGCTGCGAAACAAGGGGGCCTTGCCGCATTGCGGACATTTGCCCCGCAGCGCCTTGACAATGGCAGGCCAGAGCCGGATGTCTTGCTGCGCTGTCATGCCATATCCGCCTGTTGCCGTTGACCGAACCGGTTAATGCGCAAGGCGGCGCATGGCAAGTGCGCCCCACCCGCCCGGCTCGGTCACAATAGTTTTTGCTGGCAGACCTTTTGGCCGCTAGTGTTATATGTGCCATATGTAACAAGAACAGGAGGGCGCGTGCCGGTAGAAGTCGATCATGCCGAACGCAAACGTCAAGTGACCGAAACCGCCTTTGCCCTGATCGTGGAAGGCGGGCTGGATGCCGTTACCTTTCGCAGCCTTGCGCAGCGCCTGTCGTGCAGCACCACTGCCATCAGCCATTATTTTGCGAACAAGGCCGATGTCTTGCTCGCCACCTACCGCCATGCCACCCAGCGCACAGGCCGCCGACGGACAGAGAGCATCCGGGCAGGCGAGAGTGATCTTCTGGGATCGGTGGCCGAAATCCTGCCGATCAGCGACGATCACTGGCAGG
Source organism: uncultured Sphingomonadaceae bacterium (assembly GCA_964635065.1). Classification (GTDB taxonomy): domain Bacteria; phylum Pseudomonadota; class Alphaproteobacteria; order Sphingomonadales; family Sphingomonadaceae; genus CAZWMK01. The sequence continues at coordinate 3,594 of CAZWMK010000101.1, forward strand.
ACTGGGTCGTCTGGCTCTCATTCTGGCAACTGGCGCTGCATGATGCCGCCCTCGCCGCGGAACAAAAAAGACAGGCACGGCGGCTGAACGAATGGCTCAGGGCAACGCTGTGCCAGCAAGGCTGTGCCGAGAACGAAGCAGAAGCGCAGGCCCGCACCATCACCACAGCCATCTATGGCATCGCCGTGCAGGCCGTTTTCGACCGCGAATATTGGTCCCCCGCAGCGCAACGCGCAGAACTGCAACGCGTGCTGTCTCCAATCCTGCGCGCGGCATGACGGCATCTGCCGCGCGCATCCCGGTCAAGCGAGATATTTGTCCAGCGTCTGCTGAAAATGGCGGATGCGGACTTCCTGATAGTTGGTCAGCGTCTGCCCCTTCTTGCGCGATGCCTTGAACCCTTCCTGCTGCGCACGCAGGTTGTTGGTATCCTGATCATAGACAATGCCGAAACCAGGATCGACGCCCGGCACCGTCGTGTAGCTGTCAAGCTCCTTCAACCGGATCGGGGTCGCCGGTGCGGGCCGCTCGCCACTGTCGGGCAAGGGGCGCAGAAACAGGATTTCGAACAGGCTGCGGTCGGGATCATTGCCGATGGGACGGAAACGATACAGCATCGGCAGTGAAATGCCGGGGAACAGCGTCATGTTCGGAAACAGCATATATTCCGGCACATCAAGGATTTCCGCATCGGTATAATGCGAAAGGTCTGCCTGATATTGTTCGCCCAGCACCTGTCGCAGCACGCGCGCCATGACGACGCGGGCCGTCTCGCCCTCGCCCACCGTCAATGCGTCTTTCAGCACGGTGCGATCGCCAACAAGCATCGTATCGACGAGTTGCTGTTCGGTCAGCGGCTTTTCAAGGTGCGGGCTCGACACGCCGTTCGCGGAATAAAAACGCGAAACTCTATCGCTGAAGATGTCATACTGCGTGACTTCATCGCCATTGCCATACATCAGCTGCGGGTGTGTTTCCTGCGTATGGTAATTTTCCATGAAGGCTTCCTGCGCCGTCTTCCAGTTGGCGAACAGTTCCTTTTCGATGTGCACGGCAACATAGCGCTTGGACAGATCCCAATCGCGGAAATGCTCTGCAAGCGGCGCCATATAGTCCTCAAGGCTGGGCGCATTCTCGTCCATGTTGATGAACACGAAGCCGCCCCACAGGCCAACGCGCACTTCGGGCAGCTTGAACTTCTCTGGCGTGACGTGCGGCAGATCCCACGCACAGGGCAAACGCGACAAGTCGCCCTCAAGGCTCCACGTCCAGCCATGATAGGGGCAGCGCAGTTCGCTGGCATGCCCGTCGGTGCCGCTGGGCCTGAGCTTGGTCATGCGATGGAGGCAGCTGTTCACATAGGCCTTGATGCCGCTATCGGCCCGGACGACGATGATCGAATAATTGCCAATGTCATAAACATAATAATCGCCGACCTCGGGGATATGCTCTTCCCGGCACGCCCACTGCCAGACACGCGGCCACAGGCGCTCCATCTCGCGGTCGAAGAATTCCTGGGAAATATAGCGGTCGATCGAGATGTCCGCGTCGCCAAGGAACATGGGCGACTCCATCGCCAGCACCGGATGAACCGGACGACCGTCGCGATGAACGATTTCCTGTGTCGAAGGTCCGTTCGGACAACGGGTTACGTCGGCGCGCAAGGCACCTGCCGGCTTGTTCATGTCATTCTCCCCAAGTGGGCCATTCAGGCCTGTGGGGAAAATCTAGCGAAATCTATACATCTGTCCAGTCACAATCAGGCAACGGCAGCAGCACTGTGGCCAAAAAGACACGGCAGGATGATAACTGCATCGCCAGACAACAATAACCCGCCCATTTCAGCGGTTTTGACCGCATAATTCAAGGAATCCAGCCTCTCGTCGGCTTGACTTTGCGCCCTTGCGCAGGAAATCCTGCACATCTGGGTAAAGAGCGGCATACTGATTTAGTCCGGAATGCCCCCCCCCTACTCTGTCACATATTCGTGACAGCTTGTGTGTTTGCGTTTGCGTTTGCGTCAACCTGATCAACCGG
>CAZWMK010000101.1:5640-8500 GCA_964635065.1 uncultured Sphingomonadaceae bacterium
TGGAATCCGGCCTCTCACCGGCTTGACTTTGCGCCTGCGCGCAGGAAATCCTGCCCATGTGGGTAAAGAGTGGCATACCGTTTTAGTCCGGAGTGCGCCCCCCCTGTCACATATTCGTGACAGCTTGTGTGTTTGCGTTTGCGTTCGCGTCAACCTGATCAACCGGGCCGGCTGGCTACGGCTACGTCAGGATCAAGAGCACCACATAATAATCATCGAAGGGGAAAACATGCCTCCTGCATCGCATTTCGCTCGCAAGGGCACGCTTGCACTCGGTCAGGTATCGCTGATCGCACTTGGCCTTGCCGCCGCGACGCTGGCGCCTGCAACCGCCGCCCGCGCACAGACAGCAGCCGAAGACGCCGGCCAGATCGAAGAAATCATCGTCAGCGCCCGTCGCCGTGCGGAATCGCTGCAGGATACGCCGATCGCCATGACGGCGATCTCCGCCTCGCAGCTTGAAGCCACGGCTTCGGTCAAGATCTCCGATATCCAGGGCCAGGCGCCGAACCTGCTCATCACGCAACAGGTATCGGGCGCTGCCGCTGCCAACATCTCGATCCGCGGCCTCAGCTTCGCCGACATTGAAAAGTCGTTCGATCCGACCGTGGCTGTCGTGGTCGATGGCGTGTTCATCGGCACGTCGACCGGTCAGTTCCTCGATTTCTTCGACATTGAATCAATCGAAGTGCTGCGTGGTCCACAGGGCAACCTGTTTGGTCGCAATACCATCGGTGGCGTGATCAACATCCGCCGCACGCGCCCGAAGGATGAAATCGGCGGCAAGTTCGAAGTCGATTATGGCAAATTCGACACGCTGTCGGCCCGTGGCGTGCTGCACATCCCGGTCATCCAGGACAAGCTGCATGCCAAGTTCTTCGGCTTCCACTCGCGCACCGACGGCTTCTACAAGAACTATGACGACGGCAAGCGGCGCGGCGGCGGCAAGAACACCAACTTCGGTGCGGCCTTCGAATTCACGCCAAGCGAAGATTTCGACGCACTGCTGACGCTTGAAAAGCAGGTGTCGAGCCACGATAACGTCGTCTCGAACATCTCGGGCACCGGCGAACTCTTCTGCGCCGCCGCTGCGATTCCCAACCAGTGCGACCGCGGCACGACCAAGGATCTCTATACTGTCTTCGCCGACGACAGCATCGCGAAATATCGCTCGCCGGCTGCAACTCTCGAAATGAACTATGACGCCGGCGCCGTCAAACTCACCTCGATCACAAGCTATCGCGAGTCAAAAGACAGCTCGTATGAAGACGTCGACGGCTTTGCCGAAGCCTTCTATTTCGTCGACCGCAATTCGAAATATGATCAGTTCAGCCAGGAACTGCGCGCAGCAGGCCAGTTGAGCGACAGCTTCGACTATGTCGTTGGCGCCTATTATTTCGACAGCAGCTACTCCCTGGATCAGAAGACCAACCTGTTCGGTGGCGGCTTCTATCAGTCGCAGATCACCCATGGCGCGTCGGAGAGCTATGCGGCGTTCGGCGACTTCAACTGGGAATTCATGCCGCAGCTCCGTCTGAACTTCGGCGGCCGCTGGACGCATGACAAGAAAACGCTGGAAACCTCGGCTCCGGATACCAATGGCGTGTTCACCAACTTTGGCAGCAACAGCAAATCGTGGAGCAAGTTCACGCCGAAGGTCTCGCTCGACTATCGACCGAACGACGATCTCATGCTCTATGCATCGTGGTCGCGCGGTTACCGTTCGGGCGGCTTCTCCGGCCGTGGCCTCGACCGCGTTTCGGCAACCACGCCGTTCAACCCGGAAACGGTCGACAGCTATGAAGCCGGTTTCAAGGCCGAATTCCTCGACCGCCGTCTCCAGCTGAACGTATCGGCCTTCTACGTCGAATATGACGACATTCAGCAGAACATCACCAAGCCGGGCGGCTCGACCGGCAACATCACCATTGTCGAAAACGCCGCCGCCGCCAAGGTGAAGGGCATTGAAGCCGACTTCACCGCCCTGCCGGTCGACAATCTGACGATCCGCGGCTCGATCGGCCTCCTCGACAACAAGTTCAAGGGCTTTACCAACCAGGAAGCAGTTGCGGTCGGTTTCCACACCTTCGATTATTCGGGCGTCGACATGATCTACGCGCCGAAGATCACGGCGTCCTTGAACTTCGAGTACAAGCATGAACTGCCGACCGGCGAAGTTCGCCTGAACGGTAGCTACCGCTACATCGACGATTACGATCAGCAGATCTCGCGCGATGCCCGCATCCCGGCGCCGAACACCACCGGCACCACCGTGCTGACCGAGAACGATCCGCGCGTCCGCACCGACACGCAGAATCTGGTCGATGCCTCGATCTCCTACATCCTGCCCGCAGGCAATGGCGAAGCGCGTATCACGCTCTTCGGTCGCAACCTGCTTGATGACCGCGGCGCTGCCACGGCCTTCACCGTTGCAGGCCTGTGGACCTTTGCAACCGCGCGCGAACCGCGCACCTACGGCATTCAGCTCGGCTACAAGTTCTGATCTGAAGACCTGACGGCATTTGCGGCCGGGAAGCCCTGCTTCCCGGCCGTTTTTTTTCGTTATACAGGACCAGAACAGCGCGGCCATCAGCCATTGAGGTAGTGCCGGTTTTCTGGACAGGATGTTAAGCTACTTCCGACCTGATGGATTGGTACGGGAATGAAGACGACGAGGAAGCGCTACAGCGCCGATTTCAAGGCGAAGGTGGTACTGGAGGAAGCGCTGGCCCGGTTCGGCAGGCCGGAAATCTTCAACACGGATCAGGGCGGCCAGTTCACGTCGCAGGCGTTCCCCACGGTGCTGCGCGATGCCGAGGTCCGCATCAGCATGGATGGCCGGGGCCGGTGGATCACCTAT
>CAZWMK010000102.1:0-4962 GCA_964635065.1 uncultured Sphingomonadaceae bacterium
TGCTGGCGGCAAAGGACATCCGCGAGACCTTCGGTCGCATGGCGATGAACGACGAGGAAACCGTGGCCCTGATCGCCGGTGGCCACACCTTCGGCAAGGCGCATGGCGCACACAAGCCGGATGCCTGCCTTGGTGCCGATCCCGCTGGCGCCCCTGTCGAACAGCAGGGCCTCGGCTGGGCGAACAAGTGCGGCAAGGGCCATTCGGAAGACACGATCACCAGCGGCCTTGAAGGCGCCTGGTCCGCAAACCCGATCGCCTGGACATCGCAATATCTCGACAATCTCTTCGCCTTCGAATGGGTGCAGACGCGCAGCCCGGCAGGCGCCATCCAGTGGGTGCCGAAGGACGACAGCACCGCCAGCATGGTGCCCGACGCGCATGATCCGAACAAGCGCCACAAGCCGATCATGTTCACCACCGACATGTCACTCAAGATGGACCCGGCCTATCGCAAGATATCGGAACGCTTCCGCAAGGACCCCGATGCCTATGCCGACGCCTTCGCGCGCGCCTGGTTCAAGCTGACGCACCGCGACCTTGGCCCGAAGCACCGCTATCTTGGCGCCGAAGTGCCAAAGGCCGACCTGATCTGGCAGGATCCTGTTCCCGCCGTCGATCACGCGCTGATCACGGCTGAAGACACCACCGCACTGAAAACGAAGCTTCTGGCATCAGGCGTCAGTGGTCCGGAACTGATCCGCACGGCATGGGCGGCGGCCGCCAGCTATCGCGGCACCGACCAGCGCGGCGGCGCCAATGGCGCACGCCTGCGCCTGTCGCCGCAGAAAGACTGGGCGGTCAACAACCCGGCCGAAATCGGCAAGGTACTGAAGCGTCTTGAGACGGTGCAGAAGGACTTCAACCGTTCGGCTGCGGGCGGCAAGAAGGTATCGATGGCCGACCTCATCGTCCTTGGCGGTGCGGCCGCGATCGAACAGGCTGCCAAGCAGGCAGGTTATGACGTACAGGTGCCGTTCAAGCCGGGCCGCATGGACGCCACGCAGGCCCAGACGGACGTCGCCTCCTTTGCGGTGCTTGAACCGACCGCTGACGCGTTCCGCAACTATTATGCTCCGAACAACCGCCTTTCGCCGGCCGAAATGCTGGTCGAGCGTGCCAATCTCCTGACGCTGACCGTGCCGGAGATGACCGTTCTTGTCGGCGGCATGCGCGCACTCAACGCCAACACTGGCGGCGTGGCGCACGGCGTGTTCACCAGCCGTCCGGGCCAGTTGAGCAACGACTTCTTCGTCAACCTGCTCAGCATGGACACCAAATGGTCGAAGTCGACCGCCAACCCCGGCCTATACGAAGGCCATGACCGGGCCAGCGGCAAGCTGAAGTGGACGGCCACGCCCGTCGACCTCGTCTTCGGTTCGAACTCCGAGCTGCGCGCCATCGCGGAAGTCTATGCCGCCAACGACGCCAGGGAAAAGTTCGTGAACGACTTTGTTGCCGCCTGGACCAAGGTCATGGAACTCGGTCGCAATTAAGGCGACTTGCCTGATGATGACGGCGGTGCCCCTTTGGGCGCCGCCGTTTTCATGTCTGCCTTCAGGCTTTTGACGGCTCAGCGGAAAGCATAGGCATCCATGCGCAGCACGCCATAGGTAATGCTTTCATGCAATCGTTCGACATGCGCCTCGCTCCCTGCTGCGCCAAACGCCACGAACAGCGGCAGCAGATGTTCTTCTGTCGGGTGATTGCGCACGGCGTGCGGTGCCAGCCGGCGATAGTCGCACAGATCGTCGATTCGCCCCGCGATCAGGGCGGCGTGGCACCATTCGGCAAAATCGCGCACCCATGACGGTTCATGCGCGACGGAAACGGCGTGCAGCCCGGAGAGGTCATGCGTCATGGAGCCGCTGGCAAGAATGAGGACATTCTCGGCGCGCAACGCGGACAGCGCCCGCCCCAGGCGGAAGTGATGAGCCGGGCCAAGCCGACTTTGCACCGACAGTTGCAGCACGGGGACATCATGCGCAGGCAACATCAGCGATAATGGCACCCATGCGCCGTGGTCCAGACCACGCGTCCGGTCGATTGCCGCCGGCATCCCTTCGCGCTCCAGCAGTGCGGCGATGCGCGACGCCAGCGCCGGTGCGCCCGGCGCCGGATAACGAAGTCTGTAAAGCGCGCGCGGAAATCCGTGGAAATCGTGGATCGTATCGTTGTGCGTCACGGCATTGACCGTCGGCACCGCCGTCTCCCAGTGCGCCGAAACCACCAGAATCGCCGCTGGCCGCGCCAGATCCGCACCCAGCGAACGCAGAAATGTCCGCGCGGCGACATCTTCGAATGGCAGGGTCGGGGCACCATGCGAAATGAAAAGGGCGGGCTGCATGAAAGGCCTCCTGATAGCCGAACGGGTCTTGTGCAGCAAGAATAGGCCAGTCTATTTCGCATGAACATTGCGAATTTATCTATTTTAATCATGCATATATGCATAGATCAATACTTATCGAGGTCACGACCATCGCGCTTGCTCACACGATCACCCGCATACTATATATAACATGGTATAAAATTAATGCGGCCATCTCAGAGCTGCTCCTGGCCTTGGAGGATAAGCATGAATGTTCATCGTGGCGGTGCCCGTTCGGCGACCTGGGATGTCGATGTTCTTGTCATCGGAAGCGGCGGCGCGGCCTTCACGGCCGCCATCGCGGCACGCAAGAAGGGCCTTGATGTCCTGATGGTGGAAAAGGATGCCCAACTGGGCGGCACCACGGCCTTTTCCGGCGCAGTTCTCTGGATCCCCGCCAACCCCAAGATCGGTGGCGAAGCGGCGGACAAGATCACCGATGCCCGCAGCTATCTTCAGGCGCAGGCCGGCAATTATTTCAATCCCGCGCGCGTCGATGCATTTTTGCGCAACGGGCCGGAAATGGTCGCGTTTCTCGAACGCGAGACAGAGGCGGAATTCTTCCATTTCCCCTACCCTGACTATCATCCGGAACAGCCGGGATCGAGCACGATGCGTTCCATCGGCACCTATGATTATGATTATGCCAAGCTTGGCGAACACCGCGACCTGCTGCGCTCCGGACTGACGCAGACTAATTTCATGGGCCTTGCGGTCGGTTCAAACGTCGAGATGAAACAACTGATGAGTGCCGGTCGCTCGCTGAGCGGCCTGGCCTTTGTCGTGCGCAAAATGCTTGCGGTGCTTGGGCAGGTCATCCGTTTCGGCCAGCCGCAGCCTGTCACACGTGGACGCGCCCTCATTGCCCGCCTGCTGCGCACTGCGATCGACAGCGGTGTGCAGATCTGGACAGCCTCACCCGCCCGCGAACTGATTACCGAAGGCGACCGCGTCACCGGAGCGGTGGTGGAAACTCAAAACGGTCCTTGCCGCGTCCATGCCAATCGCGGCGTCGTGCTGGCTGCGGGCGGCTTCCCGCACGACCCAGAGCGGCAGCGCCAGATGTTTTCCCATGTCGCAGCCGGGCATGAGCATCGCACGCTTGCCCCGCTGACAAATACGGGCGACAGCGCACGCATGGCCGAGGCCCTGGGCGCATCGGTCGATTTCAATGTCCAGCAGCCAGCCGCCTTCATGCCCGTATCGGTCATCCCCTATTATACCGGGCCGAAATCACTGTGGCCGCATATTGTCGACCGGCAAAAACCCGGCTTCATCTGCGTGACGCGCGACGGCAAACGCTTTTTCGATGAATCCGCACCTTATCATGATTTCATCCCGGCCCTGGTCAAAGCCTGTGCGGCACAGGGACAAAAAGATGCCTGCTGCTACATGATTGCCGATTACCGGACTATCCGTCGCTATGGCATGGGCTTCGCCAAGCCAGCCCCTGTGCCTTTTCGGCAGCATGTCCGTTCAGGCTATCTGCTGGAGGGCGCAACGCTTGCCGACATTGCCCAACAGGCAGGCATTGATGCGGCACAACTGGAAGCGACCGTCGCCCGCTTCAACGAGCATGCCCGCAAAGGCGAAGACCCGGATTTCGGGCGCGGCCAGAACATCTACGATCATTCGCAGGGCGACCCCGACCACAAGCCCAACCCCAATCTTGGTCCGGTCGAACATGGTCCGTTTTTCGCGCTGCGCATCATTCCCGGCGACATCGGGACTTTCGCTGGCATCCGCACCAATGCCAGTGCCCAGGTGCTCGGCGCGAACGACACCCCGATCGCCGGCCTTTATGCGGCGGGCAACGATGCGCTCGCAATTGCTTCGGGCGCCTATCCGGGCGCCGGCGGCACGCTCGGCCCGGGCATGACGCTGGGCTATATCGCTGCCAAGCACATGGCAGGCGAAAGCATCTGATCAGCGGTCGGCTGGGAGCGGATTATTCTGGGACTGGTGCCTTGTTTCACGGACAAGGGACCAGTCGTAGCCAAGGCCTTGCACGCGTTGCCGCAGCATGGACTTTACCGATTCGGACAGCTGCGGCGCACGGGAAAGCACCCAAAGATAACGCCCGGATGGTTCGCCGACGATGGACCAGCGATAGTCCTCGTCCCGGTCAAGCACCCAGTAATCGCCATAGAAAGGGCCGAAGAAAGAGACCTTGAGCTTGGCACCGGTCACTGTGTCGGCGACCTTGGCCTTGCCGGTCGCCGTCTTCACCGGGCCATCGACGGTGCGCAGACGGCAGCTGTTCAGGACGCGCAATGAACCATCCGCATTGCGCGTGTAATCGGCAGTGACGGCTTCGCAGTCTTTCTGGAACGACGCATCATAGCGATAAAGTTCGTACCAGCGCCCAAGGTAACGATCGAGATCAACCGCGCGCGCAGGCTCCGGCACGGCCCGGTTACCGACAGGCGGGGGAGACAGCGCAGCACAGGCCGGCAGGACAAACAAGGCGGTGACGAGAAATATCGTGTTGAAACGCACGCCGCACCTCGGATCGCTTCAGCCAGGGAAAGGAAGCATTTGCACCGGACTGCAAAGCGCCAGACATGTGGATAGATATGATGGGGACGGCACCC
>CAZWMK010000102.1:5062-8281 GCA_964635065.1 uncultured Sphingomonadaceae bacterium
GCCAGACATGTGGATAGATATGATGGGGACGGCACCCAATGCCTTAACTAATTATCTGATATTACTACACAATAAATATGGAAATACACAAAAAGGCCCCCACAAAGGCCCCCAAACCTTCATTGTAACACCGTATTTTCTCGCAGCAACGGCAGTTTAACGTTCATGCCCTGAATTGTGGACGCGGGCGAAAACCGGACATGCGATGTCGGCAGGCGCAAGGCTCCAGAGTTGGCAAGGCCCCTCCCCGGCCAAGGTTTGGCGACCAGTCGCAACGCTTACATCGCATGCGCTAACGCAAACTTGATGACACAGGCGACACCTGCGCGCAGCTAAACTGCGCACAGATCAATCAAGGAAAAGGGCAGCCCAATATTGATCGCCCTAGAGTTCATTCATTCCGAAATTGTAGACTAAACACGCTTACGACAACGACCAAATAATATACCAATAACTCCAAGACCGAGCAAACTAAGCGCTGCAGGTTCCGGGACAGGATCGGGATCTGGATTCACGATGCTTTCCGTACCGAAGTAAATGTCATCAATGGCGAAATCATTGCCACCAGCATTGGTGTTCTGATTGACTAAGCTCAGAACAACATTACCCGCGCCCAGCGAGGCCCAACTCGTCGACAGGCCTTCCCATGTGCCAGCCAGCAGGAGATCGGTGGTAATGACGCCGAGACTGATGGGCGCGCCGCCGTTAAAGCTCAGCGAGAATTCAAGTATGGATTCACTACCCGCGCCATAGCTGAAGGTGCTGCAACATACGTTGTTGACGAATGCCTCGAAGAAATAGCTGGTCGCTGAGTCAACAGAGATAGACTGGGATTGCCAGACAATCTGATTGGCAACCGGCGAACCGTTGCCGACAAACATTAGACCGGAACCGGTGGTATGGTCGCCGGTCGATATGAAAGCACCATTCCAAGGATAAGGATTGCTCCTGACGGTATATTGCCCTTCGGCGCCATTGCTCCCCGGGACGTATGCATAAGCAGACGCGAAATCAGTGTTACCCGCTTCAAAATCGCCATTGGCGACAAGATTAACAGGCACTGCCATAGCGTTTGAAGCCATAATACTGCTGGTTATAATCAAGGCTGCCAGTTTCTTATACATGACCATCTCCTCATCGCACATCGCCACGACGCCTAGATGGGCAAATTTCATGCCAAAAATTCCTAATACATATAAAACAATTAGATGCGCATTCTTTGGCACGCATCATCAACTCCACCATGTAAAGAACGCCGACACTTACGATGCGATAGAATGGGACATCATTCGCGCTAAAGATGTTGAGTCATCCTGATGTTTTGCGACCATTCACACCGCTTGCCGATGATGCGTCCGCCAGCTTCGACGCGCTCCAGCCCCAGCGCCTTCGCCGCGTCGGGCAGTGCGCCTTTGACGACATAGCCGACGATGCTTTGCAGATTGGCCGCGTAAAGATCGGGAGCCTTGGTCACCACGTCTAAGCGCCCACCAATGCGCGCCGTCTTGATGACGCCAGCCCGGTAAGGCTTGCCCGTAATACGACGAAGCCAGCCACGCTGTCGCGCCGTGAAAGCCGCCGCCAGTTCAGGCGGGACATGGGCAAGGAGATGGACATGCGAGCCTTTGCCCTCGCCGTTTTCGCGGACATAGGCCCAAGCCATCTGGCCGCCACGCTTGGCGATGAAGTCGCGCGCCATATGCGTAAAGCGTCCGATGGCCGCCGCCACTTCGTTGTCTGGCACGCCCGCCTTTTCCCAATGAATCGTCAGGTGACGATTGAGTGGTAGGCCGATTGCCCACGCGCGTTCGGCCGCCGCGATGATGCCCGCCGCCTGCTTTGCGGTCAGGCCGTCGCTGATACGGTCGGCACGATTGCGCGCACCGCCCCAGCCGCCAGAAGGGGAAAACGTCGCGCCACTGTAGTTATTGTATAATATGGCAATTTGCGTGCCAGTTTCAGACAGTGGCATAATTGCGCCACTTTCTCCCGGCCGCGCAACGCCCTGTTTTCGCGCTTGTCGCATGGCTCTCTCAAGTTTCAAGTTTCGCGGACAAAAGGAAGGGGAGCGCCGTTGCCAGCCACTCCCCCAAAGTCACGCTACGCTGTCTTGTTGGACTGGTTCGCCAGATAGGCGTTCAAGGCAGCGACCAGTTCCGGCAGCTTTTCCACCGGCAGGCAGACACCCTTGCCATAGGCCAATGCGCCGTCCTTTTCGTACCGCTCGCGAAAATGGACATTCACGCGGCCATAATGAGGCTTTGCCAAATAGACCTGCCAACGCTTGCGGTCGGCCTGATGCTCAAACAACAACCGTTCGGTCATGCGTCGCTCTCCACACCCTGCCAAAAGTCGCTGTTTTTGTCAGACGGCCTCTTGTTGGCACCGAAAGCACCGGCATTGCCTGCACCTCCACGATTTCAACCGGCGTGTGCAGCACATGACGGCCATGCCAGCTGCCCTGATGAGTTTCACGCAAGGTTTCAATGGCAAGACCGTGCTTGCGGCGAAGGTCGTAGCAATAAGCCGCGAAGCGATAGGCCCAGGAATTGACCTCCAGCGCCGTCACGCCACGCTTGCTCGCCTTGACAAGCGCCAAAAGTGCAAGGGCAGTCTGCCCCTTAACGACAAGGACACCGGCCGGGCCAATGGCGCGCACAGTAATAGGCTTAGCCACGCGCGCCTCCCAAACGTGCTGTTGGCGGCGCTGATGCATTGGGCAATACGCGCCTGTTGCCGCACGGCGGAAGGGTCCATGCCCGCGTCTATCTGTTTACGCACCTGCCCTGCCCTGTCGCGCGCGTCTTTCAGGCTGACATCGGGATAAGCCCCCAAGGCCAGCTTCTTTTCCTTGCCAGCGAATCGATATTTCAGCCGCCACAATTTCGAGCCACTTGCCGTCACCAGCAGATAAAGCCCCTTGGCATCGGCTATTTTGCGGCCCTTTACGGCAGGCTTGGCGGCACGAATGGCAGTATCGGTGAGCGGCATTTGGAGGCCTCCGATTCTGCGCTTTTTCCAAAGGCCCCCGGATAAGCCCCCACAAGGCCCCAGCTAGGGACGAACAAAGGCGCGCAAAGCCGGACGGCCTGCCGCTTATTTAGCTAGGTTTTCAGGGATTTTCCAGACGTGCCAGCACACTGGCGAACACATGGATGGTGCCTGGGGACGGAATCGAACCGCCGACACGGGGATTTTCAATCCCCTGCTCTACCGACT
>CAZWMK010000103.1:0-4497 GCA_964635065.1 uncultured Sphingomonadaceae bacterium
CCGCAGCGTATCGAGTGCCGCCTACTGTGCGACGACTGACACGCTGTTACAATGTCAGCCTGAACACAAGCTGAGCATGAAGCACCGGAAAGCGGATGTCCGCGCGACGCGGTGGGCGATCAGCGCTTGCGCCGGTAGGCGTGCAGCCCGGCAAAGCCAAGAATGCCCATGCCGAGAAGGGCCAGCGCGGCCGGTTCGGGAACAGAGGTCGAAGCACCACCACGTCCGGCGGGTACGGCGCTGTTCGACAGCAAAACAGGCTGATTCTGCGCGCCAGCACCACGCGCGCCGACTGCACCCGACTGGATGGCTTCAGGTATGGCTGCGACTTGCGCAGGCGTCTGCTGTGCTGTCATCGGATCACAGGCCGGTGCTGCAGGCTTGGGCGCCATGCGGGCGATCCGTGGTTTCTTGGGCTTGTCGGCAAGATGCACCGCCGTTCCACCCAGAAGGGCGCCCGTTCCGGCGGCAACACAAAATTGCGCGATGCGCAAGCTGATCATCGATTAGGCCCCCGACTTCCCTCAACGTCGATTGGTCCCGACACAGGCCTGTGTGCGATGTCCCTTACGGGCATGGCTTGGTGCCTGTATCAGTGCGAACATAGTTGGTGGTCCGCACACTGCTTGTAACAGGCACGGTTTAACGGTGGGCTAACGCGCCGGGAAGTTTTTTTCGCGGTAGCAACGATTACGGCACTGATCGTTGCTGAAATACAACATTGTGCTGCCAAATTGGCTGTATTTAACCATGATTATAAGCGTGGTAGAAAGCTATCAGGGGGCATTCGGATTGGCGTTGGCCTATCGACGGAGTGATGCCCATGCAATCGGCTGTGGCTTTGATGCTTGCAACGACCGCCCTGCTTTTTGCGGGCAGTGTCGACACTCCGGCCTCGCCCTCCGCCAAGCCGGCTCCGCGCATCGCTGCGGTTTCCGTCCAGGCTTCGGGATTGCCGGACGCCAGCAGCTTCAAGCCGGGCGTGTTCGATACGCCTGCTCATGACGTGACGAAGGCAGGTGCCGCCGGCGAAGGTCAGTCGCGGCCGTTCCGGCGTGATGTCGATGGGCATTTCTACGTCACTGCGAATGTGAATGGTACGCCGATCCGTTTCCTCGTGGATACGGGGGCAACCATTGTCGTATTGCGCAAGGCCGATGCCGAGCGGGCAGGATTGCACCTGCGTGCCGCTGATTATCATCAGTCGGCAAGCACGGCTGGCGGCGATGTGGCCATCGCTCCGGTGCGCCTGAACAGCATGGCGGTCGATAATGTTGCGGTCAACAATGTCGAAGCAGCGGTCGATCAGGGCGAACTGGATGTCTCGCTCCTCGGCCAGAGCTATCTCAATCGCATTCAAGGCCTGAATATTGACGGCGACCGCCTGACCCTGCGTAGCAGCAGCGTGCGCAAGGCGGCTTAGTCGGCTACTTCGTGCAGTCGCAGAAAAAGCTCGACAATATGTTGCACATGCTGCCGCCGCTTGGCGTCACTGCACCATGCTGGCAGGCCGCACAGGCTGCGTAGATGACTTTCCCCAAGGAGCATCTGCAAAAACAGGATGGCGGCTTCTTCCGGGTTATTGACGACGAGTAGGCCCTGCGCCTGCTGGCGCGCGAGATAGCCACCGATCAATCGGTGCGCGGCTTCCGGGCCGGAGGCATAGAACTGGCTGCCCAGTTCGGGAAATTTCATCGTTTCATTGGCGATCACGCGCAGGAGCGACATCAGTTCTGGATCGCCCAGCCGCTGACTGAAATATTCCCCGATGATGCTCAGTGCTTCATGCGGGCGCTTGTCGTCGATGGTCGCGCTCTGGATGGCGCGCAGCAGATCGTCGGATGCATCTTCGACAACGGCGCGCAGCAGGCCGGACTTGTTTTCGAATAATTCGTAAAGGGTCGAAAGCGAGCCGCCCGAGCGGCTGACGATATCGTTGAGTGTCGTGGCACCGTAACCTTTTTCCAGAAACAGGTGACGTGCGGCGTCGATCATGGCGCGCCGCCTTTTGTCGCGGCGCTGATCATGGCATGTCGAGGCGGAACTGATTGTCATCAAAAGTGCATGACTCGCATGGCATCGGGAACGTTGACGAGAACTGTAATCAACATTACGGAACTTGCCAAGTCATTCACGTTGCCGGTTGAGCAGCGAGGGATTCGGGCTACGGAACTGATATGTGGATCAGGGGTGGGGCATGCGAGCGATAGGGTTTTTTCTTGGCGTCACGGCGGTTGTGACGGTCGCTGGCTGCAAACCGTCAGCGCCGCCGCCCATGCCCCCCGCCGAAGTCGAGGCGATCACGATTGCGCCTGAACCCCTGATGCGCATTGTCGAGGTGCCCGGTCGCGTCCAGGCGATCCGCACAGCGGAAGTGCGCGCACGGGTCGATGGCATCATCGAGCGGCGTGTCTATGTGGAAGGCAGCGATGTCCGGGCTGGCGCGCCGTTGTTCAATATCGATCCCAAGCCACTGCGGGCGCAGGCTAATGCCGCTTCTGCCGCCCTGCGCCGGGCCGAGGCGGAGGCTGCCAACGCCAGCCGCGATGTTGCGCGTTTCCAGCCGCTTGTCGCACGCAATGCGATCAGCCAGCAGGAATTCGACGCTGCCCGCGCGCGCGCCGATCAGGCCGCAGCCGATGTGCGTTCAGCGCAGGCGCAGCTTGAGCAGGCACAGCTGAATCTGGGCTATGCGACCGTCACCGCACCGATTTCCGGTCGTGCCGGTCGCGCGCAGGTGACGGAAGGTGCGCTTGCCAGCGCCACGCAAGGCACGCTTTTGACGACGATCGAGCAGATCGACACCGTCTATGTGAACTTCTCGCAATCCAGCAATGATCTCATGGCATTGCGCCGGGATATCGAGGCCGGACGCCTGTCGGCACCAGCCAAGGGCCGGACCAGGGTGACGCTGGAACTGGAAGACGGAACGGTGTTCGATCAAACCGGCTATCTGGATTTTGCCGACATGTCGGTCGATCCGATGACGGGTACTGTCTCGCAACGTGCCGAGTTTCCCAATCCGCGTCGCACCCTGTTGCCAGGCGAGTTCGTGCGCGCCCGGATCGAGGCGGGCATGGATGCCAACGGCATTGCCGTGCCGCAGCGCGCGGTGATGCTGACAGCGCAGGGGGCGTCGGTCATGATTGTCAGCAAGGACAATCGCGCCTTGCCGCAGCCCATCAAGCTCGGGCCGCAGATCGGCCATAAATGGACCGTCATCGAAGGCCTGAAACCCGGCGACAGGGTCGTTACAGAAGGATTGATCAAGCTTCAGCCCGGCATGAGCGTCAAAGTCGTTCCTGCCGTGAAGAAGCAGGCCAACTGAGATGCTGGCACGCGCCTTCATCGACCGGCCGGTTTTCGCATGGGTGATTGCCCTGTCGATTGCTCTGGCCGGTCTGCTCTCGCTCATGGCTTTGCCGGTCGAACAATATCCGACCGTCGCGCCGCCATCTCTCAGTGTGCGGGTCGCGTACCCTGGCGCCGACGCCAATACGCTTGAGCAGAATGTCACGTCGATCATCGAACAGGAAATGAACGGTGTTGACGGTTTCCTCTACATGGCCTCGACCAGCCAGTCGGACGGCACGGCGGAAATCACGCTGACCTTCGAGAGCGGGACCGAGATCGATCTGGCCGAGGTCGAAGTGCAGAACCGCCTGCGCCGCGTCGAGGCGCGTCTGCCGGAAGAAGTCCGCCGTCAGGGAATTCTTGTCGATCAGGCCAACCCCGGCTTTTTGATGATCGTCGGCTTGAAATCGCCCAATGGCACGAAGTCTCAGCTTGAGCTCAGCCACTTCGCCACGGTGCGCGTCATGGATGAACTGCGCCGCGTTCCGGGGGTCGGCGATGTGCAGCTGTTCGGTTCGGAATATGCCATGCGCATATGGCTCGATCCGCACAAGCTGGCGGGATTCAACTTGTCTCCGGCAGAAGCCCTTGCCGCGGTGCGCGAACAGAACAGCCAGACGGCTGCGGGCGAAATTGCCGGACTGCCCGCCCTTCCGGGCGTGGAGATGACGGCTACCGTCATTACGCCGCGACGTCTGAGGACGCCGGAACAGTTTGAAGATATCATCTTGCGCGCCAACCCCGATGGATCGACCGTCAGGCTGCGCGATGTGGGCCGGGTTGCACTAGGTGCGGCCACGCAGGGCTTCACGGCGCGGGCCGGGGGAAAGCCCATCACCGGCATGGCTGTCCAGCTGGCATCAGGCGCCAATGCCCTGTCGACGGCGCAGGGCGTGAAAGACAAGCTGGCCGAAATAGCGCCCAGTTTCCCGCCGGACGTCGAATGGGTCATTCCGTATGACACATCGCCGTTCGTTGCTATTTCGGTGCGCGAAATCGTCAAGACCCTGGTCGAGGCGGTGTTGCTGGTCTTCCTGGTGATGTTCGTCTTTTTGCAGAACCTGCGCGCGACGATTATTCCCACCATCATCGTTCCGGTGGCGCTTCTGGGCACCTGCCTTGGGCTTCTGGCGCTGGGCTATT
>CAZWMK010000103.1:4507-7979 GCA_964635065.1 uncultured Sphingomonadaceae bacterium
TGCTGTCGCTGTTCGGCATGGTGCTGGCAATCGGTATCCTGGTCGATGACGCCATCGTCGTCGTCGAAAATGTCGAACGCATCATGAAGGAGGAGGGGCTTCCCCCGCGCGAGGCGACGATCAAGGCAGTGCAGCAGATCATCGGCGCGATCATCGGCATCACCCTCGTTTTGACTGCCGTTTTTGTCCCCATGGCCTTCTTCCCCGGAACGCCGGGTGGCATTTATCGCCAGTTCTCGGTGACTTTGGTGCTGTCGATGGCGTTTTCCGCGCTCTTGGCGCTGACGCTGACGCCGGCGCTGTGCGCAACCATTCTCAAGCCGCACAGCCATGAACCCCATCCGGGCTTCATCGGCCGGTTTTTCGAGCGGTTCAACAACTGGTTCGACCGCGCGACGCGCAGCTATGACGGACGCGTTCGTCAGATCCTGCGCAAACCGCTGCGCTGGATGGCGATCTATGCGGCGCTGGTTGCCGCCGTGGCGCTGATGTTCTCGAACCTGCCGAGCAGCTTCCTGCCCGATGAGGATCAGGGCGTGTTGTTCACCGTCGTCCAGCTTCCGGCGGGCGCAACGCAGGAACGCACGATCGAAGTCGTCGCCAAGGCGGAAAAAGTATTCGAAGCGCAACCGCAGGTCGACAATGTCTTTGCCGCCGTTGGTTTCAGCTTCTTTGGCAGTGGTCAGAACATGGCCATGATGTTCGTAGCGCTGAAGCCATGGGATGAACGGCCCGGTATCGAAAACCATTCGACGACCGTAGTTGCCAATTCCATGCAGCAACTGGCCGGGATCCGGGAGGGGATGATCTTTGCCCTGAACCCGCCCGCCATTTCCGAACTTGGCAACGCCAGCGGTTTCAATTTCCGCCTGCGCGACTCTGGCGGACAGGGGCAGGAAAAGCTGATCATGGCGCGCAACATGCTGCTTGGCATGGCCGCGCAAAGCCCGAAGCTCATGGGCGTGCGTCCGGAAGGTCAGTCTGAAGGACCGCAGCTTCAGGTCATGATCGACCGCGTCAAGGCACGGACGCTCGGCTTGCAGATTGCAGACATCAACAACACGTTGTCGATCAGCTTCGGTTCGGCCTATGCAAACGACTTCACGCGCGATGGCCGGGTTCTGCGTGTCATTTTGCAGGCCGATGCGCCTGCGCGCATGACGCCAGAGGATCTGCTCGATCTGCGTGTCCGCAACGAGCGTGGCGAGATGGTCCCGTTCTCGGCCTTCACGACCGTGAAATGGACTGCGGGGCCGCAGCAGTTGCAGCGTTACAATGGCGTGCCGTCGCTCACCATTTCGGGCAATGCGGCACCCGGTGTCAGTACCGGCGAGGCCCTGGCGGAGATGGAGCGCCTGTTCCAGCAGCTGCCGCCCGGTTTCGACTATGAATGGTCGGGATTGTCGCTGGAAGAAAAACAGTCGGCCGGTCAGGTGCCTGCGTTGCTTGCCCTGTCGATGCTGATTGTCTTTCTCGTGTTGGCAGCCCTTTATGAAAGCTGGACGATCCCGCTGGCGGTTATGCTGGTTGTGCCGCTTGGCCTGATCGGTGCCTTGCTTGCCGCTTTTGGCGCCGGACTGTCGAACGACATCTATTTCAATGTCGGCATGATCACCATCATCGGGCTGTCTGCCAAAAACGCCATCCTGATTGTCGAGTTTGCGCGCGATCTCGAAAAGGAAGGCAAGGATGTGGTCGAGGCGACGATCATGGCGGCACGCCTGCGCCTCAGACCGATCCTTATGACCTCGCTGGCGTTCATCCTTGGTGTCCTGCCGCTGGTATTGAGCGCGGGGGCAGGGGCGGCCAGCCGCAATGCCGTGGGCACGGGCGTCATGGGCGGGATGGTATCGGCAACCTTCCTTGCAATCTTCTTCGTTCCGGTCTTCTTCGTTCTGGTCCGCAAGCTTTTCCCTGGAAAGCCGCCTGTCCCTTCCGAACCGACATCGCCCATGACAGCCACGCCGGAGACCAAGCATGAAGGCTGATCCCAGACTGGTACTGGCGTGTGGTGCGCTGCTTGTTGCAGGATGCACGCTGCAACCGAAGTATGTCCGGCCCGACCTGCCAACCGCTGCGACCTTTCCCGAGACCGGCGTGGCCGACAGTGCGTCTCTCAGTGCCGTTCAACTGCCATGGCGTGAGGCTTTTCGCGATCCCGCGCTGGTACGGCTGATCGAGCTGGCGCTCGACAATAATCGCGACATGCGCGTCTCGGTCGCCCGGATTGCCGAGGCGCGGGGTCAGTATCGCATCGAGCGCTCCTATGTTTTGCCGACCCCCGAAATCGTGGCCAGTCAGACCCGGCAGCGGACGGTCGATACCAGCGGGATGTTCGGTCCGGGCGGTGCGGCCTTTTCGTCGCGGCGCTATGACGTCAATGTCGGCCTGAACGCATTCGAGATCGACTTCTGGGGCCGAGTGCGTAGCCTGAAGGATGCGGCGCGTTCGGAGTTTCTGGCAACGGTTGCTGCACGAAGGGCTTTTCAAATCAGCCTGATTGCCGATGTCGCCGGCACCTATCTTGTCGAGCGCGAACTGGATGCCCGGATCGCCTTGTCTCGTGCGACATTGAAGGCGCGCGAGGAGGGGCTTGAGATCGCCCGCCTGCGGCGCGATGCCGGTGTGACGTCCGCGCTGGATTATCGGCAGACGGAGACCTTGCTCACACAGGCGCAGACCGAAGTTGCCGCACTGGAGCGGCAGCGCGCGCAGACACGGACGACGCTGGAAGTTCTGATTGGCACACCGGTCCCGGCAGACCTGCCGCCGGCAACGCCGCTGTCGGCGCAGACTGTCATGCCGGACATGGCAGCTGGCCTGCCGTCCGATCTTCTGGTCAACCGGCCTGACATCATGGCTGCTGAAGAGCGGCTGCGCGCGGCAAATGCCAATATCGGCGCGGCCAGGGCCAATTTCCTGCCGAAAATCAGTCTGACCGCCGCTTTCGGTTTTGCCAGCCGCGATCTTGATGGCCTGTTTTCGGATGATAATCAGGCGTGGAGCTATTCGCCACGTGTCACTGTGCCATTGTTCAGCTGGGACCGCAGCATGGGCAATCTGTCTGCGGTCAAGGCGCGGCGCGATATTGCAGTTGCCGAATATGAAAAGGCGATTCAGACCGCCTTCAAGGAAGTGGCCGATGCGCTGGCGGCGAAAAAATGGCTGAGCGAACAAGCCGCAGCGCAGGGCCGCGCCCTTGCCGCGCAGCGTGACCGGGCGGAACTGGCCGATTTACGCTATCGCAATGGCGTGGCGGGTTATCTTGAAGTGCTGGATGCCCAGCGCGAGCTGTTTGCGGCAGAACAGGCGCTGATTGCGGTTGAACGCGAACGCCTGAGCAATGACGTGGCGCTTTATGCCGCGCTTGGCGGTGGCGGCGACGAGGCGCCGTCTGCCCGCTGATCTGTGCCGAGAATCGCGAGACACTGGCTGGTCAGCCAGTCTTGCGCGGCATGTCCGGCAAAGCTGT
>CAZWMK010000104.1:0-7941 GCA_964635065.1 uncultured Sphingomonadaceae bacterium
TCGAGGTAAAGAACGTGCCGGCGGCGCTTTACAAGGCGCTGGGTGGTTTTGCCACGAATGGCATCAACCTGACCAAGCTTGAAAGCTACATCCGGGGCGGCAGCTTTGCTGCGGCTGAATTTTATGTCGAGATCGTCGGCTGTCCGCAGGATGAAAATGTTGCCCGCGCGCTCGATGAACTGGCATTCCACAGCAAGTGGGTCCGTAATCTTGGCACCTATGTGCAGGCGCGCGAAAGGACATCGCTGCCCTGAGGCTTGGCAAGGGCCATCGATGCTGTCAGCTTGGACATTCTGGGTTGGCGAGCAGTGTCGAAAGGGTAGATGACGTGCGGACAATTGCCGTTTTCGGAATCAAGGGTGGCGTTGGTAAAACGACAACCGCAGTCAATCTTGCCCATGCGTCTGCCGTCCAGTCTGGACGGCGGACCTTGCTTTGGGATCTCGATGGTCAGGGCGCTGCCAGTTATCTTTTGGGCCTTGATTCGTCCAAGGGACAGATGCGCCGGATCTTTGCCGATTCGAGCGAGCTGCGCGGTCAGATACGCCCAACGGCATATGACAACCTCGATCTGCTGCCCGCCGACACCTCGCTCCGCAATCTCGAAAAGCAGCTGGCCGAAAATGACAAGCCCAAGCAGCTGAAAAAGATGCTGAAAAGCCTTGAGGCCGATTATGACCGTGTCATTCTCGATTGTCCGCCTGGGCTGGGGGGCTTGTCGGAACAGATTTTCCGTGCCGTCGATGCCATCGTCGTGCCGATGCTGCCATCGCCCTTGTCGCTGCGGACATTCGCACAGTTGCAGGACCATCTGACGGCGCATCACGAGGGCAAGCCGACGTTGCTGCCAGTTTACACCATGGTTGATCGCCGCAAGAAGCTGCATGCGGATGTCGTTGCGAAGAACCCGGACATCATTGTCATTCCCTACAGCAGTGTCATTGAACGCATGGCGGTCGACCGCGCGCCGATTGCAACCATGGGCGGTGCGGCCAGTGCGGCGGCCTATGCGTTTGGCGAACTGTGGTCGCAGATCGAACGTCAACTGGTCGGAGCCGCCGCAGGCAACGACAGATAGGGCGCAGATCCTGTCATGCGCTTGCAATTGCCTTCTCAGGCGCTAAAGCGCGAAGCCATGAATATCACGACATTTTCCCGACTGCACGGTTCATGAGCCGGGTCACTGCCGCTTATGAGGCGCTTGTCGCATCCGGCGAACTGCGCCGCGATCCCGATCAATCGACGGCTGCCAGGCGTCTTGACCAGCTTGCCGAGGCCTTGGAGCGTCCCCAAGCGAAGCCCGGCCTCTGGCAGCGGCTGAGAGGTGGCAAGAGGGCGGTCCTGGTTGCGCCGCGCGGACTTTATGTCTGGGGATCGGTTGGGCGCGGCAAGTCGATGCTGATGGACCTGTTCTTCGATCATGTCGATGTCAGCCCCAAGCGGCGCGTGCATTTTCATGAATTCATGCTTGAGATACACGAGGCGATCCACAGGCATCGTGAAAGCCGCGGTGACGATCCGATTCCGGCCGTTGCCGCCAGCGTGGCGGCGGGGGCGCGGTTGCTGGCGTTCGACGAGTTGCAGGTCAATAACGTCGCCGATGCGATGATTCTGTCGCGCCTGTTCACAGCGCTGTTCGAAGCCGGGGTGATCATCGTGGCCACATCGAACCGGCCGCCGCGCGATCTCTACAAGGATGGACTGAACCGGCAGTTGTTCCTGCCCTTTATCGATCTCATCGAGGCGCGACTTGACATTCTCAGCCTGAACGGTCCCACGGATTACCGCCTTGATCGTCTGGGCGGCATGCCGACCTATTATGTTCCCAACGGTCCGGAAGCGACAGCCGCGCTGGATGAGGCCTTTTTCCGCCTGACCGACTTTCCGGTCGAGGACCGCGAACATGTACCCTCCGCCACCATTGCCGTGCCAGGCGGGCGTGAACTTTTCGTGCCGAAATCGCTCAAGGGCGTGGCGGTTTTCTCGTTCAAGCGCCTGTGCGGCCAGCCTTTATGGGCGGCGGATTACCTTGCGCTGGCGCGGCATTACCACACGCTGATCCTGGTTGGCGTGCCTGAACTGTCGCCGGAAAAACGCAACGAGGCGGCGCGTTTCGTAACCTTGATCGATGCGCTTTATGAGCACAAGGTCAAGCTCCTGATGGCCGCTGATGCACGGCCTGAGCAGCTTTATCCCAAAGGCGACGGTGCGTTCGAATTTGAACGCACCGTCTCGCGCCTCATGGAAATGCAGTCCGCGGACTATCTGGCGACCGGACACGGAAGCGACGACTGATCCGCATTGTCACCGGCTTTTGCACCGCCATGCGTTCGACCTCAGCGATAAGGCCGTTCACTCCACCACGGATAGAAATCGGGCAGATCAGTCGAAACCCGGTCGGGGTAGCTGGCCGCGCGTTTTTCGAGAAAGCTGTTGACCCCTTCGCGCGCATCCGCCGTGCGGCCACGATGATAGACCGCGCGGCTGTCGATCTTGTGCGCCTCCATCGGATGATCGGCACCCAGCATCCGCCACATCATCTGGCGGGTCAGTGCAATCGAGACAGGCGCGGTATTATCGGCAATTTCGCGGGCAATCGCGCGCGCATTCTCCACAAGCGCATCGGGCGACACGACACGGCTGACCAACCGTCCGTCCTTTGCTTCTGCCGCGTCGAACAGGCGCCCGCTATAGCACCATTCCAGTGCCTGCGCGATGCCGACAAGGCGCGGCAGGAACCATGACGAGGCGGCCTCTGGTACGATGCCCCGTCGTGCAAAGACAAAGCCGAAGCGCGCCGTATCGCTGGCGATGCGCATGTCCATGGCAAGCAGCATCGTGGCGCCGATGCCGACAGCGGCCCCGTTGACCGCGCCGATCACCGGCTTCAGGCAATCATAAATCCGCAGTGTCAGACGTCCCCCGATATCGCGCACAGCCGGATGCGCATAATCGATGCTGCCGTCTGGCCGGACAGGCGAGTCCGTCATGTCGTCCTTCTGGCTATCGTAATCGAAAGTCGAGGCGCCGGCGGACAGGTCGAGACCGGCACAAAAGGCACGACCTGCGCCTGTCACGATGATGGCGCGCACGGCATCGTCGGCATCGGCACGGTCGAAGGCATCGATCAGTTCGTCGGTCATCACCGCGGTAAAGGCATTGAGCTTGTCGGGACGATTGAGTGTGATCGTCGCGATGCCATCCGCAACCGCATAGAGGATCTGGTTGTAATCGGTCATTCTGTCGTTCCTGTCAGGCAAGGGATGTCTGATTATCCCCGAACAGGTGTGCACATGGAAATTCGGACTTTGAACAGGTCTGCTGCAATCGCGTCTTGGCAGGGCAGGGGATTGGCGTCAGACTTCATGCCCGAATACAGGGGAGGCGCGCGTGACGGTTCATGTAGCGATCATCGGTTCCGGCCCATCGGGCTATTACACCGCCGAAGCGTTGCAAAAGCAGTTTCCGAACGGTGTCTGCATCGACATCATCGACCGCCTGCCAACCCCCTTCGGCCTGATCCGCGCCGGGGTCGCGCCGGATCACCAGTCGATCAAGGCTGTTTCGCGGCGTTTCACCGAGACGGCGCTGACCGATAATGTGCGCTTTGTCGGCAATCTCGAAATCGGCGAAGCTGTCGAGATCGACGAACTGCGCAGTCTCTATCATGCGGTCATCATCGCAACCGGAGCGCCTTCGGACCGCAAGCTTGGCGTGGCGGGGGAGGATCTTCCGGGCGTATTCGGGTCGGCGGCCTTCGTCGGCTGGTATAATGGCCACCCCGACTATGCCAATCTGACGATGCCGCTCGACTGTGAACGGGTGGCGATCATCGGCAACGGCAACGTTGCCCTTGATGTCGCGCGCGTGCTTGCCAAGACCGCAGAGGAGTTCACAGGCTCCGATATTGTCAGTCACGCGCGCATGGCGCTGGCGGGCAGCAGGATCCGCGACATCCACATCATCGGGCGACGTGGGCCACATCAGGTCAGTTTCACGCCGAAGGAACTGGGTGAAATGGCACATCTGTCGCGGGCTGCGGTCAGCGTGCGTTCCGCCGATCTGCCGCCACTGTTTGCCGATGAGACGCTTGATCCCGGTCAGCGCAAGGTGATGACGCTGCTGCGCGGCTTCGCCGGAACAACAGAGGCAGACCGTTCGATTCGCATCCATTTCGATTTCTGGCAGCGACCGCTGGCCATCACCGGGCAGGGGCGTGTCGAATCGCTGCGCCTCGCCACGACAGAACTGAAAGACGGCCAGGTTGTCGATACTGGCGCGGAAACCGAACTGCCCTGCGGCCTTGTCGTTGCCTGCATCGGTTATCGCACCCATCCGATTCACGGTGTGCCTTATGATCCGGTTCTGGGGCGGTTTGTCAGCGATGAAGGGGTGATCGGCGCCGGGCTTTATTGTGTTGGCTGGGCGCGGCGCGGGCCGACCGGTACCATCGGCACCAACCGTCCCGATGGCTTCATGATTGCCGAAAAAGTAGCGGCAACCGTGCCGCAGGATGTGCGCCCGGGCCGTCGCGGTCTTGATGCGCTGATCGAAGCGCGTGACTTGCCGGTTGTGACCTTCCGCGACTGGCAGCGGATCGACTCTGCCGAAGTTGCGCGGGCAGGGGCAGGGCAGCCGCGTGAAAAATTTGTTGCCATTGAAGAAATGTTGGCCCGCACACGAGAATGAGTGCTTGCGGAGCATCATCCCCCTCGTTATAAGCCCGGCCACACCACGCCGGTAAGCGTCGGGGAGTAGCTCAGCCTGGTAGAGCACTGTCTTCGGGAGGCAGGGGCCGGAGGTTCGAATCCTCTCTCCCCGACCATTTTTCTGGTCGGACCATCATAAAACAAAAAAACAGATATGCCGGCGTTCCGGCAGGTTTGGCCCGTTCAAATCGGCACATACTCTGCATCATTTTTCCGGCGCTGCAACCCCTCTTGCGATGCAATTAAAATATAGTTGGCATTGCCATTTTGGATGGTTGCGCATGATCGCGGCCCGTAGAATAGTCGCAATATTGCAGGACGCGTTGCTTGTGGAGAGGTGGAATATGGCAAATCAGTCCAATTTTGATCCCGTTGCCGAGTGGCAGAAGTTCATCACGCAGTGGGAACACCAGATCAACGATTTCTCCGCCAAGATCAGTGCCAGCGAAGAGTTCAGCGAAGCGATGAACCAGGCCAGCAAGGTCTCGTTGATGGCGCAGCGCCAGTTCAACGATTACATGGAAAAATTCCTGAAAACGATGCAGATGCCCAGCCTTTCGAAGATCTCGGAGATCCATGAGCGACTCGATCGCATCGAAGAGAGTATTGAGCGTCTGTCGCTGAGCGCGACCAAGCCGGCAGCATCTGCGATCGAGCAAGGCGCAGCGCCCGTCGCCTCACCCGTCTCGCCGCCGCGGACCAAAAAGCCCGTCAAGGAGGCTTGATGACCGACAATCCACTTTCGGAAGATGAAGTTGCCGAGCGCGTCAGGCAGGAAGTCGAGCGTGCGATCAAGCGTAACATCAAGGGGCTGGACTTCCTGACAGCGCCGAAACAACAGGTCGGGGCCATGGCCAAGGATCTGCTGATGCGGCGCGGCACCCTGTCCTTCTATCATTACCGCCCGGTCACGGACGAAATCTACCGGGTTCCCATCCTCATTGTCTCGCCTCCGAGTAATCGCGGCTATATCTTTGACCTTTCCGAGGGGCAAAGCCTGGTCCAGTTCCTGCTGCAGCGCGGCTATGATGTTTTTCTGATCGACTGGAATCCGCCGCGCAGCGAAGAGCATGTGCTGCGGATGGACAATTATGTCGTCGATTTCATTCCGGACTGCGTCAGCCGTGTGCGTGAGATTACGGGGGAACCCGATGTCACGCTCATGGGATATTGCATGGGCGGCACGCTCTCGGTGATGTATACGGCCCTCGAAGGGGCCGAGAGCGTCAGGAATCTTGTCTGCTTTACCACGCCGGTTGATTTCGAGCATATGACCCTGTTCCGCAATTGGTCGGACCCGCGCCATTTCGAAGTGGATCGCCTTGTCGACAGCATTGGCAATATTCCCGGCGAAATGATCATGGGGGCTTTCGACATGATGCGGCCTGCCAACCGAACGGCGGGGGTTCTGCATCTGTGGACCAACATGTGGAATGATGATTATGTCAAATCCTACCGCATGTTTGACCGCTGGGCTGCCGAGACACTGCCACTTCCGGGCGAGTTTTTCCGTCAGATGGTCAAGGACTTCATGTGGAAAAACGCATTGTGCAAGAACGAGATGGTCATCGATGGCCGCAATGTTGACCTTGGGAAGATCAAGGCGCCCGTTTTCAGCGTCGTCGCGCAACATGACCATGTTGTGCCGCATCCGGCGGCAAAGCCGCTGATGGAGCTGATTTCCTCGGAAGATCGTCAGGAAGTCGTGACCAAGGGTGGTCATGTCAGTGTTGTAGCGGGGCCGAACGCTCTGAAACGCCTGTGGCCATCGATTGACGCATGGCTGTCGGAAAGGTCCATTTAATGTCGGATATCCTTAATTTTCCTCATGTGATTGCCTGTCACGGAACGCCGATTGAAATCCGCCACATGACGGCAGACGATGCGGATGCTGTGATTGCCTTTGCCAACTCGGTACCGCTGCACGATCTTTTGTTCCTTGAACGCGATATCCGCAATCCCAAGGTGGTTGCGGCCTGGATCGATCAGCTCGCAGGCGGCTCCATCTCGACGCTCCTCGCCTTTTCGGGAGATCAGGTGGTTGGTTGTGCCGCCATCGTGCGTGATGCATTCAGCTGGTCGCGGCATGTCGGCGAAATCCGCATTGTGGTCAGTACGCAAGCGCGCGGTTGCGGTCTTGGCCGGACGCTGATCCAGGATGCCTTTGCACTGGCGCTGTCTTTGGACATGGCCAAGGTGATGGCGCGGATGACCCCGGATCAGCAGGGCGCGATTTCGCTTTTCGAGGATCTTGGTTTCCGGCCAGAAGCCTTGCTGAAGGACCATGTCCGTGACGCGGACGGCGGACCACATGATATTGTGATCTTCAGCCTTGATCTGGTGCGTGCCCGTGCCCAGCGCGAGGCTTATGGCCTTGGTTGAAAGGCCTCCGGTGATTGCCCTTGCGGCATGACACGAAAAAAGCCCCCCGGTTTCGGGGGGCTTTTTTGATATGCGTTATTTGGGGTCGGAATCCGCTTTTTGGGGTACAGAATAGGGGGTCCACAATCCCTTTGGCTGCGCCAGGCGATCGCCGATGACGTGATATACATTGGGATTGACGACCAGGCCGAAATGACTGGAATGCACTTCGACATTTTCTGCCTTGGGATGGGGCAGGGATATGCAATTCTGCCAGGCGGCAATGCCGTCGGATTTGCTGAAGACGGCGGTGGACGGTATTTCCAGCGGTTGTTCGCCGATGGCGAAACGCCGTTCAGCCATGGGGCAGTCGACGCGGTTGCCACTTAGTTTTTCATAGACGTCTTTGATCTTGTTAGCCTGCGGATTACCGCCAAAAGGACTGCCCAGGGTGATAACCTGACGGACCGGGTCCGGATCGCGGCGCGCGGCTTCACGCGCAATCACGCCACCCAAGCTCCAGCCGATCAGGCTGACCTTGTCGCCGCTCGCCTGTGCGATTTCGTCAATGCGCTGGGCGACATGTTCGCCATTGTTGCCCACGGTGCGATGGTCGAGATTCCATCCCAATCGCCATGGGTGCACATCATAGCCTTGCGAGGTGAGAAACTGACGAAGCAGGACCGTTGCGTTATCGTCGGTCGCGAAACCAGGTAGCACCAGCACCGAATGACCATCGCCCTTGGGCAATTTGGCCAGCATATTCGAAGACATGATCAAAGACATCGTTTCAAACGGTGTCCGGAACATCTCCAGCGCCGTCAATATGGTTGACGGTGGCTTGATGTGCGAAATGTCACGCTGCTCCATC
>CAZWMK010000105.1:0-7838 GCA_964635065.1 uncultured Sphingomonadaceae bacterium
CGCTGAGCGAGGCCTATCGCGTGCTGAAGTTCGGCGGGCGTTTCTTCTGCCTCGAATTTTCGACCACAGAATGGCCGGGATTCGGCAAGGTCTATGACCTCTATTCGCACCATGTCGTACCGAAGATCGGCAAGTTCGTGGCGAAGGACGAGGAAGCCTATCGCTATCTGATCGAATCGATCCGGCGCTTCCCCCCGATGCCCGCTTTCAAGGCGATGATCGAGGATGCCGGCTTCAGGCGCGTCAGTTACGAACCCATATTGGGCGGCGCGGTCGCCATTCATTGCGGCTGGAAAATTTGACCCACGCACTTGTCCATCTTGCCCGGCTTGCCCGCTGGGGCCGCACGCTTGGCGCGCATGGCGCGCTCAGGGGCATTGAAAACGACACCCGTGCGCCCGTGCTTCTGCGCCGCCTTGCATGGGCTGCGCGGCTTGGCACCGGCGCCCCCGAAAAGCCGCGCTATGCCGAAGGGCTGCAAAAGCTGGGTCCGGCCGCGATCAAGCTGGGCCAGGCGCTTGCTACCCGCCCCGATGTCATCGGCGAAGCCGCGGCGCATGACCTGATGGCGTTGCAGGACAGCTTGCCGCCGGTCGATTTCACCGCCATCGCGCGCGCGCTCTCCGACGCCTTCGAAGCCGATCCCGCCACGCTGTTCCAGTCGATCGAAGCTGTGCCCGTGGGTGCGGCATCGATTGCGCAGGTGCATCGCGGTGTCACGACGGATGGACGAACGGTTGCCATCAAGGTGCTGCGCCCCGGCATCGAAAAGGATTTCACCCGTGCGCTTGAAACCTATGAATGGGCAGCCGCTCAGATCGAACGCATGGGCGGCGAGTTCCGCCGCTTGCGTCCGCGCGCCGTCATCGCCCAGTTCCGCCGCTGGACCGAGCGCGAACTGAACCTGCGGATGGAAGCGGCGTCGGCGTCCGAACTCGCCGATGCGCTGACAGCGGAACCCGATTTCATCGTTCCTGCCGTCGACTGGGCGCGCACGACGCGGCGGGTCATGACGATCGAATGGATCGACGGCATCAAGCTCACTGACCTCGAGGCGCTTGATGCGGCGGGACTCGACCGCAAGACGCTGGCGCGCGAACTCGTGCACGGCTTTTTGCAGCAGGCCATCGGACAGGGCTTTTTCCATGCCGATCTGCATCAGGGCAATCTGTTCGCCTTGCGTGACGGCAAGCTGGCGGCCATCGATTTCGGCATCATGGGCCGGATCAACCGCCGCGCCCGCGTCTATCTGGCTGAAATCCTTTATGGCCTTCTGACCGGCAATTACCGCCGCGTCGCGGAAATCCATTTCGAAGCGGGTTATGTCCCGCCGCATCATAACCTTGATGAATTCGCCACCGCGCTGCGGGCCGTCGGCGAACCGATCCGCGGGCTTCCGGTCAGGGAGATTTCGGTCGCCAACATGCTCGACGGTCTGTTCGCCATCACGCGACAGTTCGATATGCAGACACAACCGCATCTGTTGCTGTTGCAAAAAACGATGGTGATGGTCGAAGGCGTCGCCCTTGCGCTCGATCCCGATGTCAACATGTGGGAAATCGCCGAACCCTTCGTCCGCAGCTGGATGCGCGACGAACTGGGGCCGGAAGCGCGGGTGGCCGATGCCATCAACCATGCGTTGCGTCTTGTCGCCGACGGTCCCGGCGTATTGCGCCGCCTGATGGACAAGGTGCCGCTGGAAGGCGCAGCGCCCCCCGAAGTGCCGCTGGCCCCGCTCGATCCGCCGACGCCCGGACGCGGATGGGGCCGTGCCGCCATCGCCCTTGTCATCGGCGCGGCGCTTGGCTTTGGCTTGTCGACGCTCTAGACTTCAACGATGCAGGGCAAACGCATCCTTCTCATCGTCGGCGGTGGCATCGCGGCCTACAAGGCGCTGGAACTGGTGCGCCTGATCCGCAAGGCGGGTGGCACGGTGCGCCCGGTGCTGACGAAAGGCGGTGCGCAATTCGTCACGCCGCTGTCACTTGGCGCGCTCGCAGGCGACAAGGTGCATCAGGACATTTTCGACCTCGATGCCGAGGCCGAAATCGGCCATATCCAGCTCAGCCGTCAGGCTGATCTTGTCGTCGTCTGCCCCGCAACCGCCGATCTGATGGCGAAAATGGCGGCAGGCATCGCCGACGATCTCGCCACAACATTGTTACTAGCCACCGACAAGCCGGTGCTGGTTGCCCCCGCGATGAATGTCCGCATGTGGCAGCATCCGGCGACACAGGCGAATGTCGCGCTGCTCCGCAGCCGTGGCATCACCATCCTGCCGCCTGATGAGGGCGAGATGGCCTGCGGCGAACATGGCCC
This sequence comes from uncultured Sphingomonadaceae bacterium, assembly GCA_964635065.1. GTDB lineage: Bacteria > Pseudomonadota > Alphaproteobacteria > Sphingomonadales > Sphingomonadaceae > CAZWMK01. The sequence continues at coordinate 2,320 of CAZWMK010000105.1, forward strand.
CGGCCGCCTGCCCGAACCCGATACGATCCTTGCGGCCATCGCCGCAGCCCTGGGGCCTGCACACAAGCCGCTCGCAGGCCGTCATGTCATCGTCACCGCAGGACCGACACACGAACCGATCGATCCAGTCCGCTACATCGCCAACCGTTCGTCGGGCAAACAGGGCTTTGCCATCGCGGGCGCTCTGGCAGCACTGGGCGCACGTGTCACGCTTGTTGCCGGCCCCGTCAACCTGCCGACGCCCTCCGGCGTCACACGTATCGACGTCGAGACCGCGCGCGACATGGCCGCAGCGACAGACGCTTCGCTTCCCGCCGATGCCGCCGTCATGGTCGCCGCCGTCGCCGACTGGCGCGTCGTTGCAACCGAACAGAAGATCAAGAAACAGCCGGGCGGCGCACCGCCCGCGCTCGCGCTCGTCGAAAATCCCGACATATTGGCGACCGTGTCGGCACATGCCCTGCGCCCCGCGCTCGTCGTCGGCTTTGCTGCCGAGACCGAAGCCACTGTCGCCCATGCCGCGCGCAAGCGCAGCCGCAAGGGCTGCGACTGGATCGTCGCCAATGACGTGTCGGGCGACGTGATGGGCGGCGAGCGCAACCATGTTCACCTGATCACCGCCGACGGCATCGAGGACTGGGACGACATGCCCAAGGCCGACGTTGCCGCCCGGCTTGCGGAGCGTATCGCTGATGCCCTTGGCCCCGATTGACATTCGCCTGACCCGTCTGCCGCATGGCGCGGACCTGCCATTGCCGGGCTATGCCACGGCGGGTGCCGCCGGCATGGACGTGGTTTCCGCCGAAGACATCGACCTTGCCCCCGGTGCGCGCCATGCCGTCGCTACCGGCTTTGCCGTCGCCATCCCCGAAGGCTATGAAATCCAGGTCCGCCCGCGTTCGGGACTGGCATTGAAAAACGGCATCACCTGTCTCAACACGCCCGGCACGATCGACAGCGATTATCGCGGGGAAATCAAGGTGATCCTTGCCAATCTTGGCGACGCCACCTTCGCCGTCCGCCGCGGCGAGCGCATTGCCCAGCTTGTTCCCGCCCCGGTCCAGCGCGCCGTCTTCATCGAAGTGGACAGCCTTGACGATACGGCGCGTGGCAGTGGCGGATTCGGCTCGACGGGGCGATGAACGCCACCACACCCGCCATGCTCAGCGACGATGAACTCGACCGTTATGCCCGCCATATCGTGTTGCGCGAATTTGGTGGCGCGGGTCAGGCAAAACTGAAAGCGGCGCGTGTTCTTGTGATCGGCGCGGGCGGCCTTGGCAGTCCATGCATCCAGTATCTTGCAGCCGCAGGTATCGGCACGCTCAGGGTGGTGGATGATGACGATGTCGCCTTGTCGAACCTCCAAAGGCAGGTGCTGCACGGCACCGCCGACATTGGACGACCGAAAGTGGAAAGCGCCCAAGCCGCCGTCCAGCGGCTCAATCCGCACGTCATGTTCGAAGCCGTCCATGCGCGCATGACTTCAGACAATGCCGCGGGCCTCATCAATGACTGCGATGTCATCGCCGATGGCTCGGACAATTTCGCAACCCGGCTCATGGTGGCAGACACAGCCCTCGCCGCGCGCATCCCGCTGGTCTCGGCGGCCGTGGGGGCGTTTGATGGCCAGCTTGCCGTGTTCAAGGGCTGGGAACGGGATCTGCCCTGTTATCGCTGTCTGGTCGGCCATGATCCGGCACAGGCAGACCGCAGTTGCGCCGATCAGGGCGTTCTGGGCGCGTTGACGGGCATCATGGGCGCGTTTCAGGCGCTGGAAGTCATCCGCGAGATCAGCGCTTTTGCCCCCTCGCTTGCAGGGCGGCTCATGCTTTATGATGCGCTTGGGGGGCGAATGCGAACCATCGCTTTGCCAAAGGATCCACAATGCCTGAGTTGCAACGCCGGATAACCCGGAAAAAAGGTCTGGCCATCGTCCTGACCGAAGCCAATCATGCACGGATGCATGCCGCGCTGACCCTCGCCTGCTCGGCGGCGGCGCTTGGACGGCCTGTCCGCCTGTTCTTCCATGGCGAGGCCGTCTGCGCCCTGCAACATGGCCGGGCCTGGGGCGGCGACGCGACCTATGCCGCAGCGGGCCTGCCACGCCTCGCCGATCTCATCACCTCGGCCGGCGAACTGGGCGTGCACATGATGGCCTGCCCGACCGGCCTGCACCTGTGTGGCCTCGATGCCGCCAATCTGCCTGAACAGATCGAAACAGGCGGCATGATCGCCTTTCTGACCGATGCGGCGCGTGACGAACTGGTGATGGCCTAGTCGATTTCCTCATTGGGGTAGGTCCCCCAGATCTGGTTGCGCTTGATAAAGCCGCCATATTTGCCGCTTTCGATGCGGCACCAGTCTTCCTCGCACATGTCGATGGTCACGACCGCGCCCGGCTCGACCCGGAAAACCGGCGGCGATTGCAGATCGGCACGCCTGTAGACTGTGCGGATCGTGTTGATCACCAGCCCCGTGCGCCCACCCGACAGCAGGTTCTTGTTCACCCAGCCCTTCACGCCATCCGGATCGCGGATCTGGCGCCAGATGCTGTATTCGGCGATCACCTCGACTGGTAGTCCCTTGCGGCGATAGACCCAGGCGACCGGATAGTTTTCGCCCGGCCCGGTGCGCAAATTGGCCTCGCCCGCCGACAAGGACACGAAGCGCGGCACCGGCAGGCCGGAACGCCCTTCCAGCGCCTGCTTCGACTGGGCATGGGCCACGTCAGCCGCAAACAACGCTGCGGCGCACAACAGCAATTTCAGGCTCATTAAGTCCCCCGACTTCACAGCATCCCATTTGCATCGGACGGGTCGCCCATGGCAACCGGTATCAACACCGACTTGACGCGCATCCATTGCCGACATAGCCCTTGAACATGCCAGACAGCAACCGCCCTCGCCGCCCCAAGGTCATCGTCACCCGCCGTCTGCCGGAGGCAGTCGAGACGCGCATGGCCGAACTGTTCGATGTCGAACTGAACTTCACGGATGACGTGTTCACCCGTGAGCAATTGATCGATGCCTGCGCGCGGGCCGATGTGCTGGTACCGACCGTGACCGACGAGCTTGATGCCAGCCTGATCGAAAGCGCGGGTCCGCAGCTCAAGCTCATCGCCAATTTCGGCAATGGCGTCGATCACATCGACCTCAAGGCAGCCCGCGCCAAGGGGATTCCCGTCACCAACACGCCGGGTGTGCTGACGGATGACACCGCCGACATGGTCATGGCGCTGATCCTTTCGGTGCCGCGCCGGCTTTACGAGGGCGAGAAGCTGCTGCGGTCGGGTGAATGGAAAGGCTGGGCGCCGACGGCGCTGCTAGGTCATCGCATTACCGGCAAGCGGCTGGGCATTGTCGGCATGGGCCGCATCGGCCAGGCGGTGGCGGCACGGGCGCGCGGCTTTGGCCTCGCCGTCCATTACCATAACCGCAAGCGTCTGCCCGAAAGCATAGAACAACGGCTGGAGGCGACATGGTGGCCGACGCTCGACGCCATGCTGCGGCGGGTCGACATCATCAGTCTCAACTGCCCGCATACACCCGAAACCCATCGGATGATCAATGCAGAGCGACTGCGCCAGATGCAGCGCCACGTCTATCTGATCAATACGGCGCGCGGCGAAATCGTCGATGAAAACGCATTGGCCGAAGCCCTGGCCACTGGCCAGATCGCCGGTGCGGGTCTCGACGTGTTCGAGCATGAACCGGCGGTCAACCCCCATCTGCTTGAACAGCCCAATGTCGTCCTGCTGCCACATATGGGGTCTTCGACCTTCGAGGCACGGCAGGACATGGGCGAAAAGGTCATCACCAATATCCGCATCTGGGCCGACGGCCATCGCCCGCCTGATCAGGTGCTGGAAGGCTGGGCCTGATCTCCGCACCGCCAGGGTGGGGCCATGGCGGATTGATCAGCTTCTGTTCATGTCGGACAGTCCATCGTCAGAAGCCTCCGGGTTTATCCTGGGCGATATGCGCAACGAGAGGACCAAGGACATGAAAGCCAATCCGTTCTTTGCCGCGACGCTGGTGATCGGCCTTGCGGCCAGCCTGTCCGCCTGTTCCATGAATAACAAGACCGTGCGCGGTGCTGCTGTGGGCGCGGCGGGCGGCGCTGTTGTCGGGGCCGTCGTGCCAGGGGTCAGCACTGTCGAAGGCGCCGCGATCGGCGCAGCAGGCGGCGCGATCGTCGGTGCGATCAACGACAACAAAGACAAGAAGGACTAGGCGCGGAGCCTCAGTGCGCCATCATCGTCATGCGAGCATGGCGCCCTGACGCCTTCAACTGTTCCGTCGGCAGGCGGTAGAGGCTTCAGGTCTGAACCGCATCAGGCGCTTGGTCGTGTCCAGAGCCAGCCGCCCGCAAGGATAGCCGCGCCCGAGGGTACCCACTGGTGCCAGCCGTCCAGCAGATACAGCCCCAAAGCAGCACTGAACAGCAGCGAGCCGAGGGCGGCGATCTTGCCGCTCCGGCTGATCCGCCCACCTTGCCGCCAGGCACGGATGTGCGGCCCGAAGCGGGCATCGTCAAGCAAACGCTGTTCCCATGCAGGATTGGCGCGGGCGAAACAATAAGCCGCCAGGATCATGAAAGGCACGGTCGGCAGAAGCGGGAGGAAAGCCCCCACCGTGCCCGCCGCGACGCTGAGTATGCCGATCGAGAAAAAGACAGGCCGCATGGGCGCACCCGCCTTTCTGCTCAGTCGCCGGTGCAGATGCGTTCGACCAATTGCTTGACCGTCGGCACGAACCCGTTCGAATAGAAGGGATCCTGCTTGAAACGGTAGGCGACATGGCCTGCGAACATCAGATTCTGCTCGACGTCGCCGCCATGGGCGATGTCCTGAAGCGTCTTCTGGATGCAGAAGCTGCGCGGATCGGCGAGACGTCCCGTCGAATTGCTTTCATTGTCTGCCCAGGACGAGAACTGGCACTGTGACAGGCAGCCCATGCAATCGGCCTGGTCCTTGCGGATGATGGCGCGGTCAGCGGGTGTCACGAAGACCAGCGTGTTGTCCGGGGTTTTCAGCGCCTCGCTGAAACCTTCGGCGATCCAGGCCGAAATGCGATCGCGATCGCCAGCCGTCACCCAGTAATTCTTGCCATGCCCCGCACCGATCTTGATCTGCGTGTCATGATCGCCGGCAGCATCGAGACTGAAGGCGATCTGGCGCTGCGAGCGCGCTTCGAGATGGCGCAGGAAGGGATTGCGCACTGCCGATGAATAAAAGCCGGTCGGCGAGAACTGGTGCAGCAGCACATCGCCTTCATCCAGCGTCAGAAGACGCTGCTTCCACGCTTCAGGAATCGGGCTTTCCTGCGTCAGCAGCGGACGCGTGCCATATTGAAAGGCAATGGCGCCCAGTTCGGGGTTACCGATCCAGTTTTCCCATTCCCTGAGATACCAGACGCCGCCCGCCATGATGATCGGCACATCGTCCGGGATGCCGCATTCGCGCATCGTCACGCGCAGGTCGCGCACACGCGGATAAGGGTCCTGCGGCGCGCGCG
>CAZWMK010000106.1:0-7819 GCA_964635065.1 uncultured Sphingomonadaceae bacterium
GAAATCAAGGTGGCGCAGGGCGCAAAGCCGGGCGAAGGCGGGCAGCTTCCCGGCTTCAAGGTCACCGAAATGATCGCACGTCTGCGGCATTCGACGCCGGGCGTGACGCTGATCTCGCCACCGCCGCACCACGACATCTATTCGATCGAGGATCTGGCGCAGCTCATCTATGATCTGAAGCAGATCAACCCGGTGGCGCGCGTCTGTGTGAAGCTGGTGTCGTCGGCGGGGATCGGCACGGTCGCGGCCGGTGTTGCCAAGGCGCACGCCGATGCGATTCTGGTGTCGGGCCATGTCGGCGGCACGGGGGCCAGTCCGCATACGTCGGTCAAATTTGCCGGCACGCCCTGGGAAATGGGCCTGACCGAAGTCCATCAGGTGCTGATGCTGAACGGTTTGCGCCAGCGTATCCGCCTGCGCACGGATGGCGGCCTGAAAACCGGGCGCGACGTGGTGATTGCCGCGATCCTCGGTGCCGAGGAATATGGCATCGGCACGCTGTCGCTTGTGGCCATGGGATGCATCATGGTGCGCCAGTGTCACAGCAACACCTGCCCGGTCGGCGTCTGCACCCAGGACGAGGCGCTGCGCCAGAAGTTTACGGGCAGCCCCGAAAAGGTCATCAATCTGATGAGCTTCATTGCCGAGGAAGTGCGCGAGATTCTGGCGCGCCTTGGCGCGCGCTCATTGGACGAGGTGATCGGCCGCACCGAGCTGCTGCGGCAGGTCAGCCGTGGGGCGGAGCATCTTGATGACCTTGATCTCAATCCGCTCCTGGCCAAGGTCGATGCGCCTGCCGATCAGCGGCGTTTCAACATCCCGACGCACCGCAACGAGGTGCCAGACAGTCTGGATGGGCAGATGCTGAACGATGCCCGCGCCGTGTTCGAACGCGGCGAAAAGATGCAACTGACCTATTCGGTGCGCAACACGCACCGCGCGGTCGGCACGCGCTTTTCATCGGAAATTGTCCGCAAATACGGCATGACGGGCCTGGCGCCCGGCCATGTCACCGTGCGGCTGCGCGGTACGGCGGGGCAGTCACTGGGCGCGTTTGCCGTGCAGGGGTTGAAGATCGAAGTGTTCGGCGATGCCAACGACTATGTAGGCAAGGGGCTGTCGGGGGCGACGATTTCGGTCCGACCGATGGTCTCAAGCCCGCTGGTCACCAACGACAATACGATCATCGGCAATACCGTGCTTTATGGCGCCACGTCCGGCGAACTTTTTGCCGCCGGGCAGGCGGGCGAACGTTTCTGCGTCCGCAATTCGGGGGCAACCGTGGTGGTGGAAGGCTGCGGTGCCAATGGCTGCGAATATATGACGGGCGGCACGGCGGTGATCCTTGGCCCGGTTGGCGACAATTTCGGCGCCGGCATGACGGGGGGCATGGCCTATGTTTACGATGCTGCGGGTGATTTTGCCCACCGCGTCAATGGCGACAGCATCGTCTGGCAACCGCTGGCCAGCGCGCATTGGGAGGCGATGTTGAAAGGCTTGATCGCCCGCCACCTGGCCGAAACCGATTCGCCGCACGCCCGCGCGCTTTTGGAAGACTGGGATGTGGCGCGTGGTCGTTTCGTGCAGGTCTGTCCGAAGGAAATGCTGTCGCGTCTGGCGCATCCGCTCTGCGATGTGGCGGCAGTGGCGGCGGAATAGGGTTCCAGACAATGAAAAACCGTGCCGGATCGCTCCGGCACGGTTTTTTTAGGCAATCCGACTGGATCAGGCCTGCTTGCGGCGACGCAGACCGGCAAGACCGAGAAGGCCAAGACCCATGAGGCCAAGGGCGGCCGGTTCCGGCACCGGATCGGTGACCGAACCGATATCGACGGTCGCATAGCGGATGGTGCCGCCCGCGACGAGATATTCGCCAAAGCCGTTGCCATAGAAGGTCACGGTCGAGAAGGTGCCGCTGTCGTCGATGCCGGCGACGAAGTTGCGATAACCATCGCCTGCGGCATAGCCGGGGTTGTCTGTATCAGTGAAGGCGCTGGCCACCAGACGCGTTGCACCGCCATCGAAGGAGATGAACAGTTCCGACGGCAGATAGCAGCAGGTTGCCCAGTCGCCGATTTCCAGACCGAAGGCATTGACCGGCGAATCGAAGGTGAAGGTCAGGCCCGAACCGGGCGCCGGGTTTTGCGGGTTGATGCCGATGGCATCACCGCCAATGATGTTGCCAAGGCTGTTCGTGCCGGTCGGGAGATAGCCGCTGTCGATGGAACGGAAGTTGCCGTTGGTCGAGGTGATCGTGTAGGCGCCACGATCCCAGCTGGTGCCACTCGTCAGGTTGCTCAGGCGGTCGAGCTGAACGGTGCCGCCCGCGCCGGTGATGGTGTTGTCGAACGCGGTGGTGCCGGCATCAATGGCATTGTTGTAGATCACCGGCGCAGCCTGAGCGGCACCGGCAACGAGGAACAGGGCGACGGCAGAAATCGCAGAGGTTGTGAACTTGCGCATTTGAATATCCCCTCATCTGAAAGAAACGCATAAAGTCCAAAGCAAACGCCGTGCCAGTTCAGTAAAATCATTTAATTCTAGAGGGATGAATGGAGAGGGGTGGTCCGGCCGGGCGCGGCATCCCCCCTGTTTGTAAAGTTTTCCGACAGATTCCGGGCCTCTGCGCCTTTTCTGTTGGCCGTATGCCTGCCAGTCGCTAGATGTGCGAAAGGACAAGTGCGCGTGTCGCGCCTGTCAAAAGGTTGTGCGCCATGTGGAAAATCTATCAGTTCCCGCTCTGTCCCTTTTCGCGCAAGGTGCGGTTTGCCTGCGCGGAGAAAAGTGTCGCGCTTGAACCGGTGCGCGAAAATCCATGGGAACATCGCGATGGTTTTCTCGACCTCAATCCAGCCTGCCAGACGCCGGTTGTCGTCGGAACCCAGGGCGAGGTGCTGGCCGATAGCGTCGCGATTTGCGAATATTTCGAGGAAACCGTCGACCGTGCGCCGCTGGCGGGTGCCAGTGCCGCCGACCGTGCCGAAGTGCGGCGGCTGGTGTCGTGGTTCGATCATAAATTCTATGCCGAAGTGGGCCATATCCTCTTGGCCGAACGCATGGTGAAGCGGGTGATTCACCGCGCCGCGCCCGATGCGTCCCTGCTGCGCGCCGCCGCCCGCGCCGCCGAACAGCATCTCGATTATGTCGAATATCTGCTCGACCACCGGCGCTGGTTGTCAGGCCCGGTGTTTGGCATGGCCGATATTGCGGCGGCGGCGCATATTTCGGTTGCCGATTATCTGAACGGCATCGACTGGAAGGGCCATGGCCCCGCGAAACAATGGTATTCGGCGATCAAGTCGCGCCCCAGCTTCCGTCCGCTTCTCACCGAACGGATGGACGGCATCGCGCCGCCCACCCATTATGACAAGCTGGATTTCTAGGCGTCAGATCAACGCATCGAGAAGGCCGATGAGCGGCAGGTCGGCGGGCGGCATATCAAGGCCGAACATGTCGCGCGGCCTGACCCAGCGCAGTGCCGACCCCGGCATCGGCTGCGGCGTGCCCTGCCATTTGCGGCAGGCGAACAGCAGCAGGATCAGGTGAAAACTGTCATAGCTGTGGCTGGCAAACGCCACGGGCGACAGGCAGCTGGTGGCGGTATTGATGCCCAGCTCCTCGGCCAGTTCGCGGACCAGCGTGGATTCGGGCGTTTCGCCCGCTTCGATCTTGCCGCCGGGAAATTCCCAGCTGCCCGCCAGATGCTTGCCCGCGGGGCGCTGCGCCAGCAAGACGCGCCCATCACGGTCAACCAGGGCTGCGGCGCTGACCATCAGCGTCGGCAGCGGCGAATCGGGCGCCGTGGCACCGGGGCAATGGTTAAGCAGATCGTCATTATCTATCATGGAGGATTTCTTAATCAGTTTTGCGGCAAGTAACAGGCCAAACCCACCACAGCGGAGGCTGACATGCGCACATTCTTTCGGCTGGCCCGCGATCAGCGTGGCGCGACCGCGATTGAATATGCCTTGATGGCCTCGCTGATCGGTCTGGCGGCGATTGGCGGCTTCAAATCGGTCGGCGGCAGTTCAAGCAGCATCATGGGGGGCGTTCAAAGCAATGCGGTGCCGATTTTCAATCGTCCCATCGACTGATCCCGCTACGGCGCATCATCCACTGTGGCAGGCTTCTGGCCTGCTTTTTTATTGCTGCATCAATACATTGAAGCGCTTTTCAGGAAAAAAGATGGTTAACGGCAATTCATCTCCAGCATTAAGCATTTTTCAATGGCTGGTCGCATAAAAGGGCGTTGCTGACCGAGCCAAGGCACGGCCAAGCGGATTGAGAGTGAGACGTTTAAGCCTGACTTGGAGCCAAGGAGAAGAGAGATGATGACCATTCGCAAGCTTTTCAAGAACGAACAGGGTGCCACCGCGATCGAATACGGTCTGCTTGCTGCACTGATCGCTGTTGCTGCCATCGGCGGCATGACGGCTCTTGGCTCCAGCCTTGAAGCAAACTTCAGCTCGATCGGCACCAAGCTGGACGACAACCAGGCCTAAGGCGCGGTTGTCCGCAAGGATGCCTGAAGGGGCGGCGAGAGCGATCTCGCCGCCTTTTCTCATTTTTAACCATCCCCGTGCGAGGGTGGCGGCATGACAGACGCGCTGAAAATCGAAACCCGCTTTCTGGCCCTGATGGCGTTCATTGTGCTGGCCTATGGCCTGTCGGTGATCGGTGTGGCGGCCATGCATGGCCAGCTTGGCGCGCTTGAATTGCGTTCGGCCGGTTTCATGATGACCATGACGATTGCCGTTGGCCTGAGTGCCGTTTTCATTGCCTATGCTATGGATTTGGCGATTCGCCGTCGGCCGGAACGGTTGCTGGCGACGATGGCGGCGGAACTGCGCGCCAATCTGTTCCGCGCGGACTGGGCGCTTGGGCGGTTTTCGGTGCTCATGACCTGGTATGGCCTGTTGTTCTTTTTCGTACCGTTCAAGCCGATCATCGGCCATGTCCGCAGCTTTCCCTATGACAGCCTGTTCATGCAGGCGGACAAGGCGCTGTTTCTGGGGGTCGACCCATGGCGCGTGACTCATGCGCTCTTTGGCAATCCCTATGTCACCTTCGGCATGCAGGCGGCCTATAATGCGTGGTTCATGCTGATGGGGCTGAGCATCATCTACATGTTGCTGCGTCCCGAATGGGTGCGGTTGCGCGCGCAATATATTCTGTCCTTTGCCTTATGCTGGATCCTGCTCGGCTCGCTCGGGGCATGGTGGCTGGCGTCAGCCGGTCCCTGTTTCTATGCGCCGGCCTTTGGCGATCCCTATTATCAGGAACTGATGAACCGGCTGGCAGCGATCGATCATCTATTGCGCGCAAATGGCCTCGGCCTGTTCACGCTGGATGTGCAAAACACATTATGGGCGGCGCAGACGGCGGATGGCGCCCTGTTCGGTGGCGGGATTTCCGCCATGCCGTCGATGCATGTATCGATTGCCACGCTGCTTGCGCTGGGGGGCGCCGGCATCAGCAAGCGGGCGGGGCTGGTGCTGGGTGCCTTTGCCTTTACGATCTGGATCGGTTCGATCCATCTCGGCTGGCATTATGCGTGGGACGGCATCATCGCTTTTGTCGGGACGCTGGTGATCTGGAAGCTGTCGGCATGGATGCTCGACCGTTTTGTTTACCGGGCGCCAGCCGAAGATGCGACGGGCGCCGTGCCTGCCACGGCCTAGGATGCCGAAACATCGCCGAATCGCTGCCCGCCCGCATGGTTTGCCCGCGGGCGGGCGGCGTTTGGCTCTCAGCGCCCGTGCACGACGAGTTTCACCTGCTGGCCGGGGCGCAACATGGCGTCGGCGGCAAGGTCGTTGATCGTGCGGAAGCGTTCGACCTGATAGCTGCTATAGGCCATGCGCTTGGCGAGCGATTGCACCGTGTCGCCCGCTTTCACGGTCACGACATCGACAACGCGCGGCTTCAGTTGTGCGGCTTCGGCATCGCTGAGGCGGCGGAAAGAGCCGGCCATCTTGTTGACGACGCTGCTGGTATCGACGCCCGATGGTGCCAGAAAAACAAAGTGATAGGCGGTGTTGGCATCCATGCGGTAAGCGACGACGGTCGCATCGACAGAGCCGTTTTGCGTCGGCACGCGCGCCGAGGCATTGGCCGCGGCAAGGCCGTTGACCGTCGATTCGCGCAGTTGCGTGAACTGCGCATTTTGCTGGCTGTTTCCTAGCAGCGCCTGAAAGACGCGCGAGACATAGCTGTTGAGCGATTCGCCCGGCTGGAATGTCCCCCCGCTGAACTGTGCCTGCACTTGCCCCGGCCCCTGTGCGGTGACAGCCGTCGTGCTGTTCTGGAGCGCAAAGCCCTCGGGCGCACTGAAAGCGATTTTCAGCTTGGGATGCATGAAGCGGTGATCGTCGGTGAAGCCCTGTTCCGGGTCGTCGCCATAAAGCAGGCCGTCAATGGCCGCGAGATAACCGGCGCTGTTGCGCGTGCCCTGTCCCTTGGCCACGCCGGTGGCAGCGGCCTTTTGCGCCGCACGGGCAACGCGGTCGGCGGTCAGCGGGTGGGTGCGCGCCCATGACGGGACGCGTGATGCCTCGTCCTGACCGCGAATCCGGCTGTCGAGCGTGGTTTGCAGTTCCAGAGAACGCAGCATGTCGGCTGCAGCATAGGGATCGTAACCGCCTGCCGTCATGTAGCGGATGCCAAGATCATCCGCCTGATATTCCTGCTTTCGCGAATAGCTGAGCGTGTAAAGCTGGGCGCCCTGGCCCAGAAGCTGGCCGATGGCATCCGATCCGGTAAGGACGGCGCCGAGAATCGAGATGATGCCTGCGCCCAGCGCCGTATTCTGGCGCTTTTGCGAATGGCGGGCGGCGACATGGCCGATTTCATGGCCAAGGACCGATGCCAGTTCGGCCTCGTCGTTCATGATCGAAAGCAGCCCACGCGTGACATAGACATAGCAGCCGGGGATGGCGAAGGCGTTGACGACTGTCGTGTTGAGCAGCGTGACCGTGCAGTCGGCCCCTGTGGTCGACAGGCCGGATTTCACCGCCATTTCCTTGCCGACGCGCTGGACCATGGCATGACCCGCCCCGGTGTAGGCGCCGCCGAATTCGGCCAGCAGCTTGGGATGCTCCTGCGCGCCGATCTGCCGGTCGCGCGCACTCATGCCCGGCGGGGTGGCGGATTTGGCGTCTGCCGGTTGCGAGGTGCAAGAGGTCAATGCCACCGGCACAACCAGCGACAGAGCCAGAAATGAAGTCAAAAGGCGTGCCATAGTTTCACCCCTGCAGCGTATTCCCCTAAAATATGGGGATCATAAGCATGAAAGCGCAAGGCGGCGATATGGTTCCGCCGTGATTATGGCGCATCAGGCCGCATGGGCAGGCTTTCCAAAGCGGTCGCACAGCATCCCGATCAGATCGCGCACGTCATTGCTGGCCAGGCTGTAATAGATGGTCGTGCCCACCCTGCGGGTCCGCACCATGCCGCCTTCGCGCAACCGGGCGAGGTGCTGGGATACACTGGATTGCGGCAGGCCGCTGTGCCGGACGAGGTCGCCGACCGGCACTTCGTCACCCTGCGACAAGTGGCACAGCAGCAGAAGCCGTTGTTCGTTCGCCAGCACTTTGAGCGCCTCGGCAGCCTCTACCGCGCGGGCGGTAAGGGCCATGATATCGGCAGAATCAGGCATCAGGCCCGGCCCTCCTCCGGCTGGTCATCGCGCAGCCAGACATAAATCGCCGGAATGACCAGCACGGTCAAAAGCGTCGACGACGCCAGCCCGAAGAGCAGCGAGATCGCCAGCCCCTGGAAGATCGGATCGGTCAGGATCACGGCGGCCCCGATCATGGCG
>CAZWMK010000107.1:0-7717 GCA_964635065.1 uncultured Sphingomonadaceae bacterium
TGTTCGACGAATATGATGCGGGCCGTCCCGATGTGATGTTCGTGATCCAGCGCGTACTGGAGCTTGAAGGCAAGCTGACGCTCCTTGACCAGAATCGCGTCATCCGGCCCAGCCCGTGGTTCCGCCTGTTCGCTACGGCCAACACCGTCGGCCTTGGTGACACGACGGGCCTTTATCATGGCACGCAGCAGATCAACCAGGGCCAGATGGACCGCTGGAACATCGTGGTCACGCTGAATTACCTGCCGGCGAAGACCGAAATCGATATCATCTCGAAAAAGGCCGAAGGGCTGGACCCGCAACAAATTGCGGCGATGGTGAAGGTGGCCGAAATGACCCGTCAGGGTTTCATGGCGGGCGATATTTCAACGGTGATGAGCCCGCGCACCGTGCTGACCTGGGCGCAGAATGCCGCGATCTTCAAAAATCTCGGCTTTGCCTTCCGCCTGTCGTTCCTGAACAAGTGCGACGAGGCAGAGCGCGCCATCGTTGCTGAATATTATCAACGTGTGTTTGGCGAAGATCTGCCGGAATCGGTGGTCACCAAGGCGCGGGTGTAAGTGTCAGGCAGCGATAATCCCGTCGAGGATTTCCGCCAGGTCGTGGCCGCAACCCTGCGCGCCATGGGCCATGAACCGGAAATGGACCTCAGCTACACCGCCGATCGGCCCGGCTGTGTCGGTGGACAGGCGCGCGTACCGCAACCGCTGCGCTCGCTCCCCGCCGATCAGGTGGCCGAAGTGCGTGGCTGGGCCGACAGCTTTGCGCTTTATCGCTTGCACCACGACAACAAACTGCACGACGCTTCATTGCCAACGGTCGGCGTGGCGCGGGATATTTTCAATGCCGTCGAACAGGCGCGCGTCGAGGCGATCGGTGCGCGCGACATGGCCGGTGTGGCGGTCAACCTCGATCGCATGACCGAATCGCGCATTCGCGGCGATGCCATCGCCCGCGCGCGCACCGAGGCCGAGGTGCCGCTGGCGACGGCACTTGGTCTCATCGTGCGCGAACGTCTGACCGGCACGCCGCCGCCCGCCCTCGCCGCAGCGGGGCTGGAACTGGTTCGCCCTTGGATCGAGGAAAAGGCAGGCGCCCATCTTGATGACCTGATTGCCAATATTGGCGATCAGGCGTCTTTTGCCCGCATGACCAAGCGTGTGCTGGCTGATCTCGAACTCGACGACGGCGATGACGCTGCGTCCGAGGACGGCGAAGAGCAGGGCGAGGAAGAACAGGAAGAACAGGCCGAGGATGATAGCGGCGACGATCAGGCGCAAGACGCCGGCGCTGCCGATTCCAGTATCGACGCTGCATCCGAACAGGGGCAGACGGCCGAAGGCGACCAGCAGACGCGCGAAAGCGAGTTGGACGCCGACAGCGAATATGATGGCGAAATGGGCGATGAAGGCGACGAGGGCATGCAGCCTTGGCGTCCCAGCCGTCCAAACAATGATTTTTCGCCTGATTTCGACTATCGCGCCTATACCGAGGAATTTGACGAGGTCATCGCTGCCGAAGATCTATGCGACGCGGAAGAACTTACCCGTTTGCGTGGCTATCTCGATCAGCAGCTTGTCAACCTGCAGTCCGCCGTCACCAAACTGGCGAACCGCCTGCAACGCCGCCTGATGGCGCAGCAAAGCCGGGCGTGGGAATTCGACCTTGAAGAAGGCATGCTGGACGCCGCGCGGCTGACGCGTATCGTCGTCAATCCCATGCACGCGCCTTCCTACAAGATCGAGCGCGATACCGAATTCCGCGATACAGTCGTCACCCTGTTGATCGACAACAGCGGTTCGATGCGCGGACGGCCGATTTCGATTGCCGCAATTTGCGCCGACATCCTGGCGCGCACGCTTGAGCGTTGCGCCGTCAAGACCGAGATACTGGGCTTTACCACCCGCGCGTGGAAGGGTGGTCAGTCGCGCGAAAAATGGCTGGCGGATGGTCGCCCGCTGAAACCGGGCCGACTGAACGATCTTCGACATATCATCTACAAGCCGGCGGATGCGCCGTGGCGGCGGTCGCGCAAGAATCTTGGCCTGATGATGCGCGAGGGGCTGCTCAAGGAAAATATCGACGGTGAGGCGCTGCTCTGGGCGCACAACCGGCTGGTCGGACGCCCGGAAGAGCGCCGCATCCTGATGGTGATTTCGGATGGCGCGCCAGTCGATGATTCGACGCTGTCGGTCAACAGCGGCAACTATCTCGAACGCCATTTGCGGCAGGTGATCGAGTGGATCGAAAAGCGGTCGCCGGTTGAACTGGCCGCCATCGGCATCGGCCATGACGTAACGCGCTATTACAGCCGCGCTGTCACGATCATGGATGTCGAACAGCTTGGCGGCACGATCATCGAACAACTGGCGCAGCTTTTCGAGGAAGAAGGCCCATCGCGCGCCGGAAAAGCCCGCTCTCGCCAGTGATTTTTTCCTGACTGCCAGATGAACTAGCCATTCAGAACGCATTCAGTGCGAGACCGGCATCGTGCAGTCATGGATCGCAGCTGCCCTTGGGCGTTCCGATCCGCGACAGATGTTCGGGAGGTCGTGATGAAAAAATTTCTGATTGCTCTGGCCGCGATGACGACATTCAGTGCGCCTGCACTGGCGGACCCGCCGCGTCATGCACCGGCTTGGGGCCATGCCAAGCATGATCGTCATCACGACCGCTTTGATCGTTACGATCGTCGCGACCGCGATTATTATCGCGCCGCCCGCTATGACCATCGGCATGACTGGCGTGGCCGCGACCGCGACGATCGCCGCTATGGCAGCTATTGCCGCCGCGACAGCAATGCCGAGGGGACTGTGGTCGGCGCGGTTGCGGGCGGTGTGCTTGGCAACGTCATTGCACCGCGTGGCTCGAAAACGCTTGGCACCGTCATTGGTGCCGGTCTGGGCGGTGTCGTCGGCCATGAAGTCGACAAGGGCGATCGCGTCCGCCGCAAGTGCTGAGCCGGACAATCATTCTTCCAAGTTGAGTATGCGTAGGTAGCGTTGCGTAACCACGGCGGCGGGGGATCAGTCCCTTGCCGCCGTGATCACGTGCAGGAAGGCGTCGCCATAGGCTTCAAGCTTGCGTGCGCCTATGCCGCTGATTTCGGCCATTTCAGCAAGACTTTGCGGTCTTGTTTCCGCCAGTTCGTGCAATGTGGCATTGTTGAAGACGACATAGGGCGGAACGCCTTCGTCTGCCGCGATCTCGCGCCGCAGGGCGCGCAGCGCTTCGAACAGGCGCAGGTCGGCATCGTCGAGCACGGGCTGTTCTGGACGGCCCCGCCGCGCGCGCTGGGGCAGGGAATCGATGCGCAGCGCCACGTCCTCGTCGCCGCGCAGGATCGGACGGGCCGTCGAGCCAAGCATCAGGCCACCATAATCGGGATCGAGTCGCAGTGCGTCACGCGCCACCAGTGCCCGCGCCACGCCGCGCCACATCCGCATGTCGCCTTCAGGCGCGATGCCGAAGACCGTGAGTTGATCATGCCCCTGCGCGATGATCCGGTCGGTCGATTTGCCAGCCAGCACGTCGGCCAGATGTTGCAGACCATAGCGCTGCCCGGTGCGATAGACGGCGGACAGCAGCTTGCGCGCGGCATCGGTCATGTCGCGCAGGGCTGGCGGGGACAGACAATTGTCGCAGTTGCCGCATGGACTGGGTGCCGGTTCGCCGAAATAGGTGAGGAGCGGCACACGACGGCATAAAGCGGTTTCGGCAAAGCCGACCAGCGCATCCAGCCGGTGACGGTCGGCGCGTTTCTTGTCCTCGTCAGCGTCGGTGCCTTCGATCATCTGGCGGGCGCGGGCGATGTCTTCGGCACCATAGAGCATGAAAGCGAAGGATGGTTCGCCATCGCGTCCGGCGCGACCGGTTTCCTGATAATAGGCTTCGATCGACTTCGGCAGGCCAAGATGGGCGACAAAACGCACATCGGGTTTGTCGATGCCCATGCCGAAGGCGACAGTGGCGACCATGAGCATGTCCTCGCTCGCGACGAATGCGGCCTGATTGCGCTTGCGTGTCTCGGCATCGAGACCGGCATGATAGGCGCGAACGGGGCGCTCCGGGGTGCCGAGGCTGGCCGCCAGCTTATCGACGGCGGCGCGCGTCGGGGCGTAGATGATACCGCACTGGCCGCGATGACGGTCGAGAAAGGCACGGAGCTGGCGCATCGGTTCGATCTTCGCGGCGACTTCATAGCGGATGTTGGGCCGGTCGAAGCCGGCGACGATCATCGTCGCAGGATCAAGCCCCAGCTGGTCGCAGATATCGGCCCGCGTCACCTGATCGGCTGTCGCAGTGAGGGCAAGGCGCGGCACCGTCGGGAACAGGTCGCACAGGGCGCGGAGCTGGCGGTAATCGGGCCGGAAATCATGGCCCCACTGGCTGACGCAATGCGCTTCGTCGATGGCGATGAGCGCAAGGGCACCGCGGCCGAGCGCCTGCTGGAAGCCGGGCAGGCCCGCGCGTTCGGGCGACACGTACAGCAGATCGAGTTCGCCCGCCGCGTGGGCAGCGAGGGCCGCCCGCGCATCCTCGGCGCAATCCTGACTGGTGATGCTGGCGGCATTGAGACCAAAGCCGCGCGCCGCGCGCACCTGGTCCTGCATCAAGGCGATCAGCGGCGAGATGATCAGGCCGGTGCCGGGGCGGGCAAGGGCCGGGATCTGATAGCATAGCGACTTGCCCGCCCCCGTCGGCATGATGGCAAGCCGGCTTTCGCCTGCGCAGATCGCGTCGATCACCATTTCCTGCACGCCGCGAAAGGCCGGGAATCCAAAAATGTCGTGCAGAATCTGGCGCGGCGTGGAAAGCATCACGGGCTGATAGCGGCTTGGATGCGGCCCTGCTATGGACAATCCATGTTTCGACGCATGATGTCCGCCCTGATGCTTCTTGGCACGGGCACTGTTCTGGCTGCGCCCATGCCGTACACGGCGCTTGAATCGCCGGTTGCCATGACGGTGCGCGCGGCAGCAGTGCCGTTCGATGCCAGCGATCCGGCGGCACGCGGCACCGGACGGCTGCGCTATGTCGGGGGTTTGCGGCTGACCGCCGACCATCCGGCCTTTGGCGGGCTGTCCGCGCTGGCGGTTGCGCCTGATGGCCGGGCGCTGGCGATCAGTGATCAGGGGCATGTGCTGGCATTTTCGATCGTCGAGGCGCAGGGCCGCCCACAGGCGATTCGCGATGCCGTGATGGCGCCCTTGCGCGATACTGCGGGCCGGGCAGGGACAAAGCTGGAGCGCGACGCCGAATCATTATCGGTCGACTGGCAGCGCGGCCTTGCCGAGGTGGCGCTGGAACGATCGAACATGATCTATGCCTATCGTGCCGATCCAAAGGGCGTGGGCGGCTTTTCATGGACGGCATCGGGCGCGGCATCTCCGTCTGCAATGCGTCTGTGGCCGCTGAATGGCGGTGCGGAAGCCATGACCCGGCTGGTCGATGGCCGCCTGCTGCTCTTGTCGGAAGAGGCTCCGGCAGGCGAAGGATTGGCGGGGGCGGTCTATGGCCCGCGCGCTGCCGACGAAGGCGGCTTGCGCGACGACAAGCCGCTGCTGTTCAGCTATGTGCCGCCAGCAGGTTTCAAGCCGACCAGCGCCGTGACCCTCGGCGATGGCCGCGTACTTGTCCTCAATCGGCAATTTTCGCTGATGGCGGGGGTGGCGGCAGCGCTGGTGTTGATCGACCCCGCAGAGCTGAAAGCGGGAGCAACGCTGCGCGGGCATGAAATCGCCCGGCTGAGGCCGCCACAGACCGTCGATAACATGGAAGGGCTGGCTGTCGTCGAACAGGACGGGCGGCGCTGGCTGTGGCTGCTGTCCGACGATAATTTCCTGTCGTTCCAGCGCACCCTGCTTTTGAAGTTCGAGCTGTTGGCCGAATAAGGCGGCCAGTGCGGCAGGCGCGAAAAAACCGGCGGCGGTCTTATGACCCCGCCGGTTTTTTCAAACCGGTGTCAGCGCCCGATCAGGCGGCGACAGTGGCGGTTTCAGCCTGCTTCTTGGCGACTTCACGCTTCAGGCGGCGAGCCTTCAGCGAGAGCTGGTCGTCGCCCGTCTTGAGGAGCCAGTTGTCGAGGCCGCCGACATGTTCGACCGAACGGAGGCCGTTCATCGACACGCGCAGGCGGATAGCGCGACCCAGCGCATCCGAAAGCAGCGTCACATTCTGCAGGTTCGGCAGAAACGTGCGCTTCGTCTTATTGTTGGCGTGGGACACATTGTGGCCCACCTGACGGCCCTTGCCGGTAAGTTCGCAAACGCGCGACATGACTAAGATCCTATCGTCAGATCAAGATAATCCACGGAAAGCGCGGCGTATAAGGGAGGTCGGGGACTTGGTCAAGGCTTGCAATCAATATCATCGGCCCCCTTTCGCTTATGGCGTCGAGGCTTTAGACGTGAATGCCTGTATCACAAACGGAATCCCGCATGCCCTATTTCGCGATCCACTGCATCGACAAGCCGCACGCACAGGAACTGCGCGCCCAGACCCGTGCCGCGCATCTTGAATATGTCCAGACGGTCAAGGACGACCTGCTGGTGGTGGGACCGCTGCTGGACAATGATGGTCAGCCGATGGGCAGTCTGCTCATCATCGATTTTCCCGATCGCAAGGCCGCCATCGAATTTGCTGCGCGCGATCCTTATGCCGAAGCAGGCCTGTTCGCCAGCGTCGCCGTGACGGCGTGGCGCAAGGTCTTTCCGGCCTGAACGAGGAGCGGCGGCAGGGCATGACAGACAGTCGTTTCGGTCTCGACCGCAAGCTGATGCTTGAGACGCCGCTGCCGCTGGATTCGGGCGCAAGCCTTGAACATGTCCAGATTGCCTATGAGACCTATGGCGAACTTGCGCCCGACGGCGGCAATGCTGTCCTGATCTGCCATGCGCTGACCGGCGATCATTATGTCGCCTCAACCCATCCGATTACTGGCAAGCCCGGCTGGTGGGAACGCCTGGTCGGCGCGGGCAAGCCGATCGATCCGGCGCGTCATTTCATTGTCTGCGCCAATGTGCTTGGTTCCTGTCTCGGCACGACCGGCCCTAAGGAAGCCGATCCGGCGACCGGGCGGCCCTATGCCATGCGCTTCCCTGTCATTACGATCCGCGACATGGTGCGCGCGCAGGCGATGTTGCTCGACCGGCTTGGCGTCGGGCGGCTGCTGGCGGTCATCGGTGGATCGATGGGGGGCATGCAGGTTCTGGAATGGGCCGCTACCTATCCTGACCGTGTCCGAAATGCTGTGGCGATTGCGACCGCTGCCCGCCATTCGGCCCAGAACATCGCGTTTCACGAAGTCGGGCGTCAGGCGATCATGGCCGACCCGGAATGGCGCGGGGGCAACTATTACGGCTTTGGCAAAGGCCCTGAGAAAGGCCTGGCCGTCGCCCGGATGGCCGCGCATATCACGTATCTGTCCGAAGAAGGGATGCACGAAAAGTTCGGCCGGCGTCTGCAGGACCGCACCGAAAAGACATTTGGTTTCGACGCGGATTTCCAGGTCGAAAGCTACCTGCGCCACCAGGGGCTTTCCTTCACGGACCGGTTCGATGCGAACTCGTATCTCTATATCACCCGGGCGATGGACTACTTCGATCTGGCCGAAGAACATGGTGGCCGGCTGGCCAATGCCTTTGCCGGGGCTACGGCCCGGTTCTGTCTGGTCAGCTTCGACACGGATTGGCTTTATCCGACCGCCGAATCACGC
>CAZWMK010000108.1:0-7566 GCA_964635065.1 uncultured Sphingomonadaceae bacterium
CTGCAACAGAGTTTACAGGGGTGTCCAATGGCAACTTCCAAACCGCCCGTTACGCCGAAAGCCGCACAAAACGGTGCCGTAACGACGCCTGCCAAGCCGGAAGTCGCCAGAGCAGCGCCGACCGCCGGGCGCGCTCAAACTGCTGCAACTGCAGCAAAAACACCGACTATCACTGCGCCGGTCAAACCGGCCATTCCCGCCATTCTGGCTGCAAAACCGGGCGCGCCAACGGCTGTAGCCACCCCGGCTTCCAAGCCGGTGCCTGCCCCCCCCCTCGCCGCGCCGAAAGCCGCCGTCGAAGCGCCTGTTGCGGCCAAAGCCGCCATCGCGCCTGCCGCAACCAAGGCAGAGGAGAAGGTTTCGGTGAAGGCACCCGCAGTCGCCGCCCACCCTGCTGCCCGCAAGCCGAAAGTCGCACCGAAATCGAAAGTCGCTTCGGGTCACCCATCAACGCGCACGACAACTGCGACTGTTGCCGCCAAGCCTTCCACACAGGAGATCAAGACAATGACCACCAATGCCCAGAAGCTGACCGACGCCGTGACCGAACAGGCCGCCCTTGCCACCGAAGCTGGCAAGGCAGCCTTTGCCCAAGCCACCGAGCGCACCCAGGCCGCGATCGACAAGAGTGTGAAGACCATGGGCGAATTCAACAACGTCGCCCGTGAGAACATCGAAGCGATCATTGCCTCGAACCGCGCTGCCGCCAAGGGTTTTGAAACCATCGCCCAGAAGCTGAACGACTATGGTCGCAAGCATATCGAAGACACCACCTCGATCTTCCGCTCGCTGACCAGCGTCAAGTCGCCGAACGATCTGTTCAAGCTGCAGAGCGATTTCGCCAAGAGCCAGATCGAGCACTTCGTTGCCGAATCGTCGAAGCTCAACGAAACCATGCTGAAGGTCG
Organism: uncultured Sphingomonadaceae bacterium; assembly: GCA_964635065.1. Classification (GTDB taxonomy): domain Bacteria; phylum Pseudomonadota; class Alphaproteobacteria; order Sphingomonadales; family Sphingomonadaceae; genus CAZWMK01. The sequence goes on from CAZWMK010000108.1 coordinate 908, forward strand.
CCGGCGATGTGATCGAGCCGCTGTCGGCACGCTGGGCTGCTGCCGCAAACAAGATGGCCACGGTCACGACCCGCTGATATCAATCAGTTACGTCGAAGATCAGGGGCGGCCGTCACATGACGGTCGCCCTTTCTCTATGACACGCACCATCTTGTTTGTTGACCTATGCCTGCCATATCATGACAGTCGCATAACCGAGGCGTGACTGACTGTGGGCAGTGACAGAGAGTTGGTGATGAAACCGTTGCTTGATCCGATGAACATGGCGGGAACTGACCGCGACGACGATCATGATGGCGGCAGCCATACCGGCCTTGCCATCAAGACGGCACCCAAAACGCGCAAGCCTTCGCTCTACAAAGTGCTGATGCTGAACGACGACTATACGCCGATGGAATTTGTCGTCCTGATTTTGCAACGCTTTTTCCGCATGAGCATTGAAGATGCCACGCAGGTCATGCTGCATGTCCATCAGCGCGGTGTCGGCGTGTGCGGCGTATTCACCTATGAAATCGCCGAAACCAAGGTCAATCAGGTGATCGATTTTGCCCGCGAGCATCAGCATCCGCTGCAATGCACGCTGGAAAAAGCCTGACCAGGCAAAGTCTGGTATTCAGATCACAGAGAACGGAAATTTCGGTTAGGCAATACGGCGCGGCTGCGGCATGATCTTCCGGCACAGCAGAACGGGAGAAGGCAAATGGCCAAGCGCAAGGCGAATATCGGCATTGAAGACAATCAGCGCGAAGCGATCGCCGATGGATTGGCGCGGCTTTTGGCCGACACCTATACGCTTTACCTGAAGACGCACAACTTTCACTGGAACGTCACGGGGCCGATGTTCAACACGCTCCACCTGATGTTCGAGACCCAGTATAATGAACTGGCGCTGGCCGTCGATTTGATTGCAGAACGCATCCGCGCACTCGGCTATCCGGCACCGGGCAGCTACAAGGCCTTTGCCAAGCTCGCTTCGATCGCGGACGCCCCTGACAAGGCACCGAAGGCGCTCGACATGATCCGCATCCTTGCCGAAGATCAGGAAGCCGTGGTGCGCACCGCGCGCGCCGTATTCCCGCTTGCCGATGCCGCACACGACGAACCAACCGCCGATCTTTTGACTCAGCGCATGCAGGTCCATGAAAAAACAGCATGGATGCTCTCGGCCATGCTCGACTAAGTCGCGCAGCACCGTTTCAACTGACAGCAAGCCGATTCGGATTGCATCGCGCGGCAGCCGGCACCACGGCTGGCGCGCGATGTCTTTCCAGCCCGCACCAGACACAAGGACCACAACGCCATGACTGCGGGCATGACGAAACCCGGCGACCTGTCTGCCGGCTGGCCGGCGCTGACGCGACTGGCCGTTCCCGTGATCCTGTCGCGGCTTGGCATCATGACCATGGGATTGACCGACACCATCGTTGTCGGTCGCCATAACGCCAGCGAACTTGCCTTTCATGCGCTTGCCTGGGCGCCGACCATGGTCGTCCTGACCACGGCTGTCGGCCTTCTGACCGGCATTCAGGTCATGACCGCCCGACGCCTTGGCGAAGGCCGGCCGGAAGCAGCAGGTGGCGTGCTGCGCGAAGGACTGCGGCTGGCCCTCTTCATCGGCCTGGCCAGCGCGATCCTGCTCTATCTGGGTGCCGGGCCATTTCTGGCCGCGATCAATCTCGATCCGACGCTGGCGCGTGGTGCCACGGGTGCCACGCAGATTCTCGCGCTGTCGATGTTGCCATATCTGCTGTCGGTCGCCCTGACCTTCTGGCTGGAAGCCCTGGGACGTGCCGGCGTCGCCAGCTTGCTCATGTGGATCGCGAACATCGTCAATCTCCTGTTCAATCTCTGGCTGGTGCCGGGCATGCATGTCCCGGGCATTGAGGGTGCCATCGCATCGGCCTGGGCGACATTCGGCGCCCGTGCGGCCCTGCTTGCCATGCTGGTGATCTATGTCTGGCGTTGGAAACAGGCCGAACGCTTCGGGCTTTGGCGGCCTGTTGGCACCGCAGGGGGCGACATGACGCATCTGCTGCGGATCGGATTGGCGGCGGCAGGCTCGCTGTTTGTCGAAACATCCGCCTTTGCCGGCATGAATATCGTCGCGGGCTGGCTGGGCGCGCTGGAAACAGCTGGCTGGGCCATTGTCCTCAATGTCACGGGACTGATTTTCATGATTCCGCTCGGCCTGTCATCGGCAACGGCGGTGCTGGTCGGCCATGCCTATGGTGCGGGCGATACGCGCGGCATGGTCGCTGCCGGCCTCTATGGCTTCAAGGCCACCATTGCGGTTCTGGCGTTGATCTGCCTTGGCGTCTGGGTGAGTGCAGATCTGATTGCAGCGGCCTACACCCGCGACCTGGCGGTGCGTGCGCTCGTCGTGCCCGCCCTGATCCTGTCCTGCCTATTTTTCATCGCGGACGGGTTGCAGGTTGTTGCAGCCTATGCCCTCAGGGCCCGGAACGACGTCTGGTTGCCAACTGCCACCCATGTTTTCAGCTATGCCATGGTGATGTTACCGCTGGGCTGGCTGTTCGCACACCCCATGGGCCATGGGATCAACGGCATCGTCTGGGCCGTCATCCTTGCCAGCCTTCTGTCGGCAGCGCTTTTGCTAGGCCGTTTTGCGTGGCTGGCAAGGCCTCATCAGGGGACAGGACCGGCATCCGCATCCTGATCGCCACGAATCGGCTTGGCGGGCGGACCGATAGGGGGCACTGATGACCGGTGATCGATAAACTGCCCGACTATATGCGTGCCCCGGCGTGGATGATGGCCAGTTGCTGCGTCTATGCCGCGATGTGGGCGCTGATCCGTCTGGCCAGTGCCGAGGTCCATTCCACGCTGATCGTCTTCATGCGCTATCTGGTCGGCACATTCATCCTTCTGACGCTTTACCGCAGTGGCTTCATCGACGTTTTGCGAACGCCAAGGTTCAAGGACCATGTCCGGCGCTCGTTGAGCGGCATCATCGGAGCCACCGCCTTGTTTTACGCCATCGCCCATGCACCGATGGCGCAGGTTCTGGCGATCAACTATTCCGCGCCCCTGTTTGCAACCGTCGGCGCTGTGCTGTTCATGGGAGAACGCATCCGCATGCGCCGGGTCGCCACGCTTCTGGTGGGGTTCGCGGGTGTGCTTGTCGTGTTGCGGCCCGGCCAGCTCCCCCTGACGCCGGGGATCGTCGCCGCGGTCATCGCCGCGCTTTCGATTGCGACCGCCAGCATGTCGATACGCCATCTCGTTGGCATCGATCGCATGGAAACCGTGGTGGCCTGGGGGTTTCTCATGCCGCTGCCGGTCGTCGGCCTGATGGCGCTGCCATTCTGGACAGCGCCCAGCATGAAGGCCGTCGCCCTGATGATCGGGATTGGCGGCCTCGCTTATCTCGGACAGGTCTGGATCACCCGCGCCATCCGACTGGCAGAAGCCGCCACGGCCGTCATGCCTTATGATTTTTTGCGCTTTGCCCTGACCACGCTGATCGGCGTCTCGCTGTTCGGCGAGCGTTTTGACGCCTACACATTGACTGGCGGGGGCATCATCTTTGCCTCGACCGTCTATCTCGCCTACCGCGAAGCGGTGGCGGCGCGCGCCGGGAATGCTGACTGAGGCATCGGACCCCGGGCAGGGCGCAAAAGCCCCAGCCCGGTTGTGTCTCGATCAGTGCGCGTTTTTCGGTGTTTCCATCAGCTCGACAAGCACCCCGCCCATGTTCTTCGGGTGAACGAAGATCACCGGCGTGCCATGCGCGCCAATACGCGGCTCGCCCAGAACGGTTGCGCCCTTGGCCTTCATGTCGGCCGCGGCTGCGTGAATGTCGGGCACTTCGAAGCAGACATGATGCTGGCCACCCGCCGGGTTCTTTTCAAGAAACTTCAGGATCGGCGAGTTTTCGCCATAAGGCTCGATCAGTTCGATCTGGCTGTTCGGCGTATCGACGAAGCACACCCACACACCTTGCGCGGGGAGTGCGAACTTTTCGTGGATCTTGGTCGCACCCAAAAGGTCACGATAAACCTTCACGGCCTCGTCGATCGACGGGGTGGCGATACCCACATGGTTCAGGCGTCCGATGCTCATATGCAACTCCTGTGCTGTACTGCCCGCGCCATACTCCCAAGGCATGAGAATGGCAAAGCCCGATCAGAAGCTGGCGCGCAATGTCAGCCGAAGATCACGCCCGGCCAGCGGTGCAAAGTCCTTGAGGAACGAGGCATGACGTCGCACGTCGACATCGAAAATATTGTTGGCGCTGAACATCAGGACCACATCGCGCTGTCCCGCAAAGGGCCGATAGGCCACCGACGCATTGACAGCGGCAAAGCTGCGGGTTGGCAGTTCGTGGGCCGACACCCGCTTCTGCCGCGCAACGAATTCGGTTTCGACCCGCATATCGAATGCCGCATGACTGGCCTCAAGCCCCAGAAGCAGGCGGTGCGCCGGAATACGGGGTGCCGGGCCACGCGATTCGATGCGCGCACGCACCATGTCGGCAACCGCATCGGCATGAAGCGCCATGCCACCGATCTCGGCCAGTTTCGCGCGCGCCTCAAACTCCAGCCCCCAATAGGTGGCATCACCTTGCGCATAGGCAAAGAGCGGCAGACCATCCACATCCGTTCCGCTCGCCGCCGCGTAAATATAATCATCGAAGCGGCTCCAGTAACCGGTCAGCTCCATTTGATAGGCAGAATGGTCGGCCCGTACAAAGGCTTCAATGCCAATCGACCGTTCGGTGCCAAGGTCGGACTTGCCCAGTTCATAGGCCTGTGTCGCGGCATGCGCCCCATCCGAATACAGCTCTTCTGCCGTCGGCGCCCGGACGGCGCGCGACAGGTTGATGCCCGCGCGCCAGTCTTTCTCCAATGAAACGCTGCCGCCAAAAGCGGCTGAAAACGCATTGAAACTACGGCTTTTCTGGCCGGCAGCCCGCACATTGCTGTGTTCGAAGCGCGCCGATGCTTCAATCGCGACGTTGCCGAAATCCGCCTCCTGCAATGTGAACAAACCGAATTGCGCGGTATTGTTGCGTGGAATGAAGGCCTCTTCGCCCACGGCTTCCAGACGGCGAGCGGTATATTGCGCGCCGATCGCGCCGCGCCAGACACCACGCCTTGCCTGCACAAGTTCAAGACGCGCTTCCAACCCCTCGCTGTCAAACACGGTGCCACGCTCATCGCCTTCCCATTCGACATGGCGATAGTCGGCAACACCGGCGCGGACGCGCAGCGCCTCGAAAAAGCCCGTCGTCCGCACCTCGCCCCTCAGGTCCAGGCGATACTGACGCAGGTCGATGCGGACATCGCCATGTTCATGGCCGTGATCAAGGTCGTGACCGTCCTCGTATTCATGTTCGCCCTCTTCCGCCTCAGCGGCCAGATCTGGGCGGTTGGGAATGCCATAGAGGCTGTCATAATAGGAAAAGCCGATACCCAGACTGCCGCCACTATCGATGAAGGACAGGCCGACGCCTGCTGTCCGGCTACGGGTCGCGCTGTTGACAAGCCGACCCTTCGCTTCAGCTTCCTCGTCATGACCGGCAGTCAGCGCCGCCGCACGCAGCGCGGGCGACAGCACAGCGCCGCCGATCCGAAGATCGTCGCTTTTCCGCCAGCTACCGTCGGCATGCACGACAAGCCGGTCGGACAAGGCCGCGTCCAGCCCTGCGGCCATGCTGCGTTCGTCTGCGGCCGAACCATAGGCGGCGATGGCATCAAGATGAACGTCATGGTCGGGCACGGCACGAGGGATACGCCTGTCGAAAACATTGACCACACCACCGATCGCGCTCGATCCATACAGCAGCGACGCTGGGCCACGCAGCACTTCGATGCGTTCTGCCGTGATCGGGTCGATGGCCACCGCATGATCCGCCGAGGTATTCGACGCATCGATCGATCCGATGCCATCCGTCAGCACGCGAATACGGTCGCCCTGAAAGCCGCGCAGTACTGGCCGCGAGGCGCCGGGGCCAAAGCTGGTCGCCGACACGCCCGCCTGACGGGTCAGAACGTCGCCGATCTGCGGCTGCAAGGCCCGTGCGATATCGTTTGCGGTCAGCACCGATGTCGCTGCCAACACGCTGGCGCGGTCCCGAGCATAGGGCGCCGTCACGACAATGTCTTCCGCGCCCATGGCATGAACGTCATCCAGTCGCAGACCGCTTTGGGCGTGGGCGCCAGTGGCAGCGAGGATGGCAAGAACGGACAGGGAAGAAGTCAGAATACGCAACATGCATCTCCGCATCGGGCTGTGGGTGATGTCGGCGTTATATGTTACATTATATCATGTCAATAATTGGCGAGGTGCATTAACGCAATCAAAAGGTGCAGCCTATAGAGGAAACGGGCATAAGTGACGAACGGCAAAAGGAGACGGGACAATGGGCTGGTTTGCAATCACATTGTTCGCGCTGGCAATCATACTGGTCTGGAGCGCGACCGTTGTTGTGCGTCAGGGCTTTGAATATACACTTGAACGCTTTGGCCGCTTCACCACCACGCTGCGCCCCGGCTTCAATCTGATCATCCCGTTCGTCGACCGCATCGGCCGCAAGATCAACATGATGGAGCAGGTGCTCGACATTCCGGGCCAGGAAATCATCACACGCGACAATGCAATGGTATCGGTCGATGGCGTCGTCTTCTTTCAGGTGC
>CAZWMK010000109.1:0-2075 GCA_964635065.1 uncultured Sphingomonadaceae bacterium
GACCGCCGCCTCAGTATGACCGGCACGCACCAGGACGCCACCCTCGCGCGCCACAAGCGGAAAGACGTGGCCCGGCGTCGTGATATGGTCGGCGCCCTTGCTGCTGTCGATGGCGACCGCGATCGTGCGGGCGCGGTCGGCTGCCGAAATGCCGGTCGTCACGCCCTCGCGCGCTTCGATCGAAACGGTAAAGGCGGTCTGGTGGCGCGTACCATTGTGCTGCGCCATCAAGGGCAGGCCAAGCTGGCGCACGCGGTCGACGGTCATTGTCAGGCAGATCAGGCCACGGCCATATTTTGCCATGAAGTTGATCACATCCGGTGTTGCCATCTGCGCCGGGATGACAAGGTCGCCTTCATTTTCGCGGTCCTCGTCATCGACAAGGATGAACATGCGGCCATTGCGGGCTTCGTTGATGATGTCTTCGGGCGTCGCCAGAAAATCCTGGGTCACTTTGCTGTCTCCAAGACTTCGCGCATGCGGCCGAGATAGCGCGCCAGCACGTCGATTTCGATATTCACCGCCTGTCCGGTCTCTGCCGAACCAAAGCTTGTATGCTGCGCCGTGTGCGGGATGATGTTGACGCCGAACAGAACGCCATCGTCCGTGTCGCTCACCTCGTTCACCGTCAGCGACACGCCATCCAGCGTCACCGAGCCTTTGGGGGCAATGAAGGGCGCTATGCTTTTGGGTGCAGCAAAACGGAACCGGCGGCTGTCGCCATCGGCTGTGATCGACGCGATGTGCCCGACAGCGTCGACATGGCCGGTGACGATGTGGCCGCCCAGTTCATCGCCAATTTTCAGCGCACGCTCAAGGTTCAGGCGGCGCCCTGCAGCCCACATGTCGTCTGCCGTACGCGACTGGGTTTCGCCCGAAATATCGACAGAGAACCACCCCTGACCCTTGTCGACAACCGTCAGGCAGACGCCCGAACAGGCGATCGAAGCGCCGATGGCAATGGTCGCGCTGTCATAGGCCGTGGCAATCACCGCACGCAGGTCGCCGCGCGCCTGCGTTTCGGTGATGGTGCCAATATCTGTGATGATCCCGGTAAACATGCATCAACTCTCCAGCGCGCGCTCGTAAACCTCAAGCGCGTCCTTGCCAAGCCGTCGCCCCATGGCGAATTGCCAGCGGCCATGTGCCGCAGCCAGTTGCTCGGGTGCAAAACCAGCGATGGCGGGGCGACCATGGCCGAGAATGATCGGCGCACGATAGACGATCAAGCGGTCGACCATGTCGGCCGCCAGAAAGGCCCCTGCCACAGCGGCGCCGCCTTCGACCAGCACGTGATTGACCGCAGGCAGCGCCACAAGGTCATCCAGCGCACGCAAAATGAGGGGATTGCGCCCTGCCAGCCTGAACCGGGCCGGAACAGCCGAAAGCGAAGCGCTGAGCACCGCGGCTGGCGGCGTGCGATCTTCCAGCCCCGGCAGGCGGACATCCAGCAATGGGTCGTCTGCGAGCAGCGTGCCGCGCCCGATCAGGATCAGATCGCTTTGCGCCCGCATCAGATGCGCATGGGCGCGGGCCTCTGTCCCGGTAATCCACTGCGACTCGCCGCTTGCCATGGCAATCTGTCCATCAAGCGACAGCGCGAGCTTGAGCGTGACATGCGGCCGGCCATGGATCTGGCGGCACATGAAGCCGGCATTCAACCGCTGCGCGTCTGCGGCGCGCACATCTTCTGTGACCGCAATGCCAGCCTGGCGCAAACGTGCGATGCCGGCGCCGTGTGTCCGGGGATCAGGATCGCCGCAAGCAACAACGACACGGGCAACTCCGGCTGCAACCAGCAGATCGGTACAGGCCGGGCCACGCCCTTCATGCGCACAGGGTTCCAGCGTGACATAGGCCGTGGCACCGCGCGCTGCCTCTCCCGCCTGCAAGAGCGCCATGGCTTCGGCATGGGGGCGACCGCCCGGCTGGGTCCAGCCGCGTCCGGCCACGCGCCCGTCCCGCACGATCACGCAGCCCACCGCCGGGCAATGCGCCGTACGACCCAGACCGCGCGCCGCCAGTGTCAGCGCCACGCCCATCCAGCGCGCGTCGGCGGCAGGATGCATCAAGGT
>CAZWMK010000109.1:2175-5440 GCA_964635065.1 uncultured Sphingomonadaceae bacterium
TCGCGCTTCATGTAGCCCCACCGGCTTTCCAGCAGAAAGCCGGTCATGACGATCGACGTGATACCCACCGACAGCGCCGCGAACATCAGGTTGCGCCGACCGATTCCCTGGATCTTGGCAACAAGCCAGCTTTTCAAGCGTCTCTCCGCAGCATGCGACATGCACGAGCCGCAAGGCACCGTGGCGCACCCGTGCGCGCGATCGCTACATAAGGCCAAGTGGCGGGTTTAGCCAGTCTTGGCGCGCAGGCGCCGAAATTCTTGTACATTCGCATAAATACTACAGCTGTGTCGAAAATATCACAACCGCACACATTGTCATTTTGCACGACGATGCACTGTTGGGGCTTTTGGCCAGTATTGCTAGAGCAGCTATCAAGCGGGGCGCGCGTCGACCTGCCCAATAAGCATGGCGACCACGTCAGTCGTCATGATCCGGGACAGTGGGAGGAGGAAGCATTCCAGCATCACACAATATCGAACAGGCCTTTGGCCGACCGATACGCGCGATGACTGTCGTCTTCACCCACTCTGCCCCAAATGAGCAAATAAGAGGGAGTTTCTCCAGATGAACAACATCCAGACCAAGGCACGCCGCGGCGTTGCCGTGCTCATGTCGGCCACGGCGCTGTGTGCCATGTCGACGCCGGCCTTCGCCCAGGACGCAGCCCCCGCCGCCGAAGAGCAGGGCGGCCTGTCGGAAATCGTCGTGACCGCCCGCAAGCGCGCTGAAAGCGTGCAAGACATTCCGGTCACCGTGTCGGCCCTGTCGGCAGAAGAAATTCAGCGCAAGGACATTTCGAGCTTCGAAAAGATCGCCGCTTCGACGCCTAACTTCTCGGTCGGCCGTTCGTCGAACGGTTCTGGCGCCCAGCTGACGCTGCGCGGCATCGGTTCGTCCTCGACCTCGATCGGCATCGAGCAGTCGGTCGCCGTGGTCGTCGACGGCGTCTATTATGGCCATGGCCGCGTCATCAACGAAGGCTTCTTCGACCTTGAACGCCTCGAACTGCTGAAGGGTCCGCAGGCCCTGTTCTTCGGTAAGAACGCAACCGCAGGCGTCGTCTCGCTGACCACCGCCGATCCGACCAGCGAATTCATGGTCCAGGCCCGTGCCGGTTATGAATTCAAGGCCGAACAGATCCTCGGCGAAGTCGTCGCATCGGGCCCGCTCTCGGACACGCTCGGCATTCGCGTCGCCGTGCGCGGTACCAAGGCCTATGACGAATATTACAAGAACGTCTCGCCGGCGGTGCCATACAACACCTTCGATATCGCCACGGGCAATGTCCAGAACCACATCGCAGAGCCGACCAAGGGCGGCCCGCGCGAGCGTGAATATCTTGGCCGCGTGACCTTGAAGTGGGAACCGACCGACGAACTGACCGCCACCCTCAAAGTGTCGGGCGCCTACAACAAGAACGTCGGCGCGTCCTACAACTTCGGCGTCACCGCCTGCGAAGACGGCTTCAGCACGCTGAACCCGACCTTTGCCTGCGGCCAGAAGTTTGTCACGCACCAGAACAACATCCCGGCGGATATTGCCGCGAACTTCCCCTATGCGGGCGAAGACGGCAAGCTCTACAACCGTTACAAGTCGTTCGCAGTCACCGGCAACGTCAACTATGAACTCGAAAATATGACGTTGACCTCGGTCACCAACTATAACTGGAACAACAACCGCTGGGCCTGCGCCTGCGACCACCAGAGCAGCTCGCCGAATGGCGTCGACCGTTACACTGGCGCACCGCTTCCGGGCGGCACCTGGGCGACCGAAAATTCGAGCCTCGACGCCTTCTCGCAGGAACTGCGCCTGCTCACCAGCTATGACGGCCCGGTCAACGTCATGATCGGCGCCTATTACCAGAAGACCAAGCGCAATTTCGCGCAGTGGATCATGTTTGCTGGTCTGCAGGACAGCACGCAGTCGGCCCGCAACCGCTACCTGGCCACCACCAAGGTCAGCTCGACCGATGGTGAAACCATTGCCGGTTTCGGTCAGCTGATCTGGGAAATGTCGGAAACCGTCGAAGCGACCGCCGGTCTGCGTTACACGCATGAAACCAAGGACAGCGTGTTTGCCCAGCCGTACAACAACGCGGCACTGACGGGCATCTTCCGTCCGGAAAGCGATCCGCTTGGCGTTGTCCGTCCGAAGCAGACCTTCAACAACTGGTCGCCGGAAGCCACGATTTCGTGGAAGCCGATGGACGATGTCATGATCTATGGCTCGTTCAAGACCGGCTACAAGTCGGGTGGCGCGTCGATCAGCGGCATCAACTCGGCCCTGTCGAACGATCCGCTGGGCGATCTCACCTTCAACCCGGAAAAGGCCGTCGGCTTTGAAACCGGCGTGAAGTCGACGCTGCTCGACAACCAGCTCCGCCTGAACCTCGGCCTGTACACCTATAAGTACAAGGATCTGCAGGTTGACTTCTTCAACTCGCCGATCTTCGCCTTCAACACGCTGACCGCCGATGCCCGCACCAAGGGTGTCGAACTCGACTTCGAATATGCGCCGATGAGCGTTTCTGGCCTGAGCCTGCGTGGCTCGATCAACTACAACAAGGCCCGTTACACCAGCTTCATCGGTCCGTGCTATTCGGGTCAGACCCCGGCTGCCGGCTGCTCGATCGTGTTGGCCGATGGCGGTCTCCGTCAGAACCTGAAGGGTAAGGCCCTGGCGGTTGCACCGGAATGGACCGGCTCGCTCGGCATCAGCTATGACACCGACTTCAGCGATACGCTGCGCGGTGGCCTGGCGATCGACGCCCGTTACAGCGACAACTACCTGGCCTCGGGCTTCAACCACCCGGCCTCGAATGTGAAGAGCTATGTCAACCTCGATGCCAGCGTCCGCGTTGGTTCGCAGGATGACCGTTGGGAAGTGGCCCTCATCGGCAAGAACCTGACCAACCGCTTCTACATCTCGGGCGTGGTTGACGGTCCGTCGACCGGCAGCGGCACCGGCACGCCGGGCGGCGTCATCGCCGACCAGACCGGTTACGGCAACACGCCGCGTACCGTTCAGGTCCAGCTGACGGTTCGTTACTGATCGAGACTGTCTGGCGTCTTGCAACAGCAGGGCGCCAGACAGTGATAAACGGGCAGTTTCTCTAGAAACTGCCCGTTTTTTCTTGCCCGCCTCGGGGCAACATGGTTAACAAAATCTACATATTGATTTATAATCTCGCCGGTTCACGGGAAAGCGACCCATGATTTCCCTGCGCTATTATCTGCCAAGACCGGATCTGCGCCGTTATATC
>CAZWMK010000109.1:5540-7389 GCA_964635065.1 uncultured Sphingomonadaceae bacterium
ACCCATGATTTCCCTGCGCTATTATCTGCCAAGACCGGATCTGCGCCGTTATATCTACAGCTATTATTTGTTCGAATCCGACATGCCGGTCGTGCGCGACCTGCTGCGCGCGGCACTGCCGCAGATACGTTTCCTCCTGGCAGGCAGCGGTCTTTTTCATTATGCCGATGGTCGCAGCCAGGAATGCCCGCCAGCCATGCTGACGGGTGCCACCAATACCCCCATTTATTTCGATGCCCGTGGTCCGCTTGCCGTCATCGGTGTCGGCATCATGCCCGAGGGCTGGGCGGCGCTGTTCGGTTTTTCCGCCAGCGAAGTGGCCGATATGACCACAGACCTCTGCGACATCCTAGGCGCGGCATCCATCGAACTGCACAAGCAGCTTCTCGAAGCCCCCGATGCCGCCGCGGCCCTCGCCCTGCTCGATCTCTTTTTTGCCCGGCTTTTCAGCAACCCGCGACAGCCACCGCTCTGGTTCACTGGCGCCACCGACGCCTGGCTGGTCGGATCGACCAATCCGCAGGTCGATCAGTTGATCACGCTGACCGGCGTATCAGCCCGCCAGATCGAACGCCTGTCGAGTCGCATCTATGGCGCTTCGCCGAAACTGCTTGCCCGCAAATATCGCGCCTTGCAGACCGTTGTCCGCCTTGCCACCGGCGAAGCGACGAACTGGGCCGAGGCTGCGGGGAACAATTATTATGATCAGTCGCATTTCATCCGTGATTTCAGACAGTTCATCGGCATGACGCCACATCGCTTTGCCATCGACCAAGCCCCCGTCACGCGCCTGAGCATTGCCAACCGCCGTCAACTCCCCGACTTGCCGTCCTTATTGATGCTATCTTGATGCGGCAACGCTTGACCCCGGCGCCTGACTGCCTATGTAAAGCGGACGATATCAGTCTGGATTAAATGTGATGTTGCGCATCTCCAATCTTGCCGATTATGCCGTGGTCGCCATGACCGCCGCAGGCCGCATGGCGGACAGTCGCTTCACGGTCGCCAGCATCGCGGAGGCGACCGGCATTCCCCTCCCCACCACGGCCAAACTGATGGGCCTGCTGGCGCGCGCCAACCTGCTGGAATCGGTGCGCGGCGCAACGGGGGGGTTTTCCCTGGCGCGACCATTGGACGCGATCACATTGGCTGACATCATCGAGGCGGTTGACGGCCCCATTGCACTGACGCATTGCGTCGGCGATGGCGCCTGCAATTGTTCGATCGAGGAGCATTGCAAGGTGCGCAGCGTCTGGCCGCAGATCAACGCGGTTGTGCGGTCAGGCCTCGTGGCGGTATCGCTCGCCAGCATCGCGCAGCCAGCGTATTTGAGTGTTGAAGGGGCCTGATCATGGCGCGCAACGAAGAAGCCATCGCCGCCGTCGATGCGGCCTCCACCTATAAATGGGGTTTTTCGACCGACGTCGAATCCGAACTGGCGCCGAAAGGCCTTAACGAGGACATCGTCCGTTATATTTCGGCCAAAAAGAACGAGCCCGCCTGGCTGCTCGACTGGCGGTTGAAGGCCTACCGCCTGTGGCTGACGATGGAATCGCCGGACTGGGCCAAGCTCGACATCGCGCCGATCGATTATCAGGACGCCTATTATTACGCCGCGCCAAAAGCCAAGCCGACGCTGAAGTCCCTGGATGAACTCGATCCCGAAATCCGGCTGACCTATGAAAAGCTCGGCATTCCGATCGAGGAGCAGAAGGTGCTGGCGGGTGTCGAGGGCGCGCGCAAGATCGCGGTCGACGCCGTGTTCGATTCGGTATCGGTCGCCACCACCTTCCGCGACGAACTGAAGAAGGCGGGCGTGACCGAGGACACCGTGCGTCTGTCGGTGGGC
>CAZWMK010000110.1:0-7167 GCA_964635065.1 uncultured Sphingomonadaceae bacterium
GATGAAAGTCTTGCCGATGAACTTGCGCTTGGCTTCGGGGTCGCTCACGCTCTTCAGGCCGTCAAGGAACAGGCGGCTGGCGTCCACATGGACCAGCGGAATCTGATAAGCACCGCGGAACAGCGACACGACTTCCTCGGCCTCGCCATGACGCATCAGACCATGATCGACAAAGACGCAGGTCAGCTGGTCGCCGATCGCCTCGTGGATCAGCACCGCTGCAACAGCCGAATCAACACCGCCTGACAGGCCGCAGATCACACGCTTGTCGCCGACCTGGGCACGGATGTCGGCGATCTTGGCGTCACGGAAACCGGCCATCGTCCAGTTGCCCGAGCAGCCGGCGACATGACGCACGAAATTGCCGATCAGCCTTGCGCCGTCGGGCGTATGCACCACTTCGGGGTGGAACTGCACGCCATAGAAGCGGCGGGCTTCGTCAGCGATGGCAGCATAGGGCGCACCTTCCGAACGGGCGATGATCCTGAAGCCCGGCGGCAGGCTGTCGACGCGGTCGCCATGGCTCATCCATACCTGATGCCGTTCGCCCGGCGCCCACAGCCCATCGAACAGGGCGGATGCCTCGACGACTTCGACAAAGGCGCGACCGAACTCGCGGTGGTCCGACGGGGTGACATGCGCACCAAGCTGGGCGCACATTGTCTGCTGACCATAGCAGATGCCCAAGACCGGCAGACCGGATTCGAACACGCCTTGGGGCGCGCGCGGGCTTTGCGCCTCGCTGACCGAGGCCGGTCCGCCCGACAGGATGACGCCCTTCGGCTTCAGCCGTTCCAGCGCGCCATCGGCCTGCGTGAAAGGCACGATTTCGCAGTAAACGCCTGCTTCACGGACACGGCGCGCAATCAGTTGCGTCACCTGGCTGCCGAAATCGAGGATGAGGATAGTTTCAGTCGGAACGACAGTCACAGGCTGGCCCCGCGTGGATCAAGAGTGGAATAGCGCTTCCATAGGTAGAGCAAGGCCGCAAGTCCAGCATTGCCGTATGCCGACGCGTTCAGCGCAGCGTTAGTGCAGGATCGTTGAAGCGCAGTTCGCGCACACGTCCCGCCAACGTTGCAAGACAGGTAAAGCGGATCGGCCGGGCGAGGCTGTAGTCCCGCCATCGGTCATCCCGCCAGTCGTCATCGAATCGACGCACCACTTCGATATGACCGCGCACACGATAACCATCGCTGACCTTTTCCGTGCTGATAATATCGCGCACGACTGCATCATAACCCTGCCGCTGCGCCCGGCGTTCAGCCTCAAGTGCACAGGCATCGATGGCACGACCGGCAAGGCGGTCGTCACCCGCCTCCATGTTGCCATCGCCCCGGTCATCCTCGCGATCATCGTCGCGGTCGTTTTTTTTCGTAGCCGAAGCGATCGCTGCGATCCCGGCAATAATCGCGATACCGACGATGACGTCCCCGACATCGATACGGTCACGCTGGCAACCGCGGCCATGGCGGCAATTGTCATGGGCAGTTGCAGGGGCTGGCGATAGCGACAAGCTGGCCGCATCACCAAGAAACAGGCTTACGGCACAACAGGAGAGAAGAAGCGGGCGCGATGGCAGCATGGCGGCGACCTTCCGGACTGACAGCCTGATCCTGTGCGCACCTGCTTTTACCCGTGATGAATGCCCTCCTTGGCGCAACACGCATGAAAAAAGGCCGCACTTTAACAAAAGTGCGGCCCTTGATCTGAAAGCGTCCTGAAATCAGGCGGCTTCGGCGTCTTCCGACACTTCAACCGGACCCGAATCCTGGCCCTTGGCCGAAACGTCGCGATCGACGAACTCGATGATCGCCATCGGCGCAGCATCCGATGCACGGATGCCAGCCTTGAGCACGCGGACATAACCGCCCTGACGCTCTGCGTAACGCGCGGCGAGCACGTCGAACAGCTTGATCAGCTGCGCGTCATCACCAAGGCGCGCATGCGCCAGACGACGATTGGCAAGGCCGCCCTTTTTGGCGAGGGTGACCAGCTTTTCGACGTAAGGACGCAGTTCCTTCGCCTTTGGCAGCGTCGTCTTGATCTGCTCGTGCTTGATCAGCGCGGCGGCCATGTTGCGGAACAGGGCAAGACGGTGGCTGGTGGTACGGCCGAGTTTACGACCGGCAACGCGATGGCGCATTTTTCACTCCTGTTTGTTCAGGGGCCGTATCAGGTACCCCGGACCACGCCCGAAATCGCCCGGGCGCACGGCGTTTCAGGAAGAAGCTCAGAACTCCTGTTCGAGCTTCTTCGCCATTTCTTCAATGTTTTCAGGCGGCCAGCCGGCAATTTCCATACCGAGGCGCAGCCCCATCGACGACAGCACTTCCTTGATTTCGTTCAGCGATTTGCGGCCGAAATTCGGTGTGCGCAGCATCTCGGCTTCCGACTTCTGGACGAGGTCGCCGATATAAATGATGTTGTCGTTCTTGAGGCAGTTAGCCGAGCGGACCGAGAGTTCCAGCTCGTCGACCTTCTTGAGCAGATAGCGGTTGATACCACCTTCTGCCTCAGCCTCGGCCGGTGCACCGGCAACGCCGCCCGCCACAGCCTGAACACTGGCGACCTGCGGTTCTTCAAAGTTGATGAACAGCTGCAGCTGGTCCTGAAGAATACGCGCCGAGTAGGCCAGCGCGTCCTCGGGAGTCACCGTGCCATCGGTTTCGATGGTCATGGTCAGCTTATCATAGTCAAGTTCCTGGCCGACACGGGTGTTTTCCACCTTGTAGGCCACCTGACGCACCGGCGAATACAGCGCATCGACAGGAATCAGCCCGATCGGCGCATCAACCGGACGGTTTTCCGACGCCGGGACATAACCCTTGCCGGTGCTGGCCGCCAGTTCCATGTTGAACGACGCGCCCTCGTCAAGCGTGCAGATAACAAGATCGGGATTGAGCACAGCGATATCGCCAGTCACGTTGATCTGACCAGCGGTGACCTCGCCAGGTCCGGTCGCCGTCAGTTGCAGGCGCTTCACGCCTTCGCCCTGATAGCTGATCGCCACCTGCTTGACGTTGAGAACGATGTCGGTAACGTCTTCACGCACGCCGGTAAGCGACGAGAATTCGTGCAGGACGCCGTCGATCTTGATCGAAGTAATCGCTGCGCCCTGCAACGACGAGAGCAACACGCGACGAAGGCTGTTGCCAAGCGTCAGACCGAAACCGCGCTCCAGCGGTTCCGCGACAAAGGTCGCCTTGCGCTTCGAGTCACCGCCAACCCTGACGTCGAGCTTGTTGGGTTTCTTCAGTTCCTGCCAGTTCTTCGCAATGACAGCCACAGTCTTCCCCTTGGGGTTAGGCGCAATCCAGTCGATGGATGGGCCGGGAACGAAGGTGGGCGGCCCTTCGAAAAGAGCCGCCTGCCAAACTTGTTAGGACGTCAGACGCGACGACGCTTGGGCGGGCGCACACCGTTGTGCGGGATCGGCGTCACATCACGGATCGCCGTGATGTGGAAACCGACAGCCTGCAGGGCACGCAGGGCCGATTCGCGACCCGAGCCGGGGCCACGAACTTCGACTTCGAGCGTACGCACGCCGTGTTCGGCGGCTTTCTTGCCGGCATCTTCCGCTGCCATCTGCGCTGCATAAGGCGTCGACTTGCGGCTGCCCTTGAAGCCCATGGTGCCTGCCGACGACCAGGCAATTGCATTGCCCTGCGCATCGGTGATGGTGATCATGGTGTTATTGAACGACGCATTCACATGGGCCACGCCCGAAGTGATATTCTTGCGCTCACGGCGCTTAATGCGAGCCGGTTCACGTGCCATTTTTCTAGCTCCTTACCTGGCTTGCTTATTTCTTCTTGCCGGCGATCGGCTTGGCCTTGCCCTTGCGGGTGCGCGCATTGGTATGCGTGCGCTGGCCACGGACAGGCAGACCCTTGCGATGACGCAGGCCGCGATAGCAGGCCAGATCCATCAGGCGCTTGATGTTCATGGAGACCTGGCGACGGAGATCGCCTTCCACGGTCAGCTCACGGTCGATCATTTCGCGCACCAGCAGCACTTCCTGATCGGTCAGGTCCTGCACACGACGGTCAGACGGGAAGCCCATCTTTTCGACGATCGACTTGGCGGTGGTGCGACCGATGCCGTGAATATAAGTCAGGGCGATCTCGACGCGCTTATTCGTCGGGATGTTTACGCCCGCGATACGTGCCACAATAACTTCTCCTGCTCCACAGGGCGCGTGGGCACACGCCCCATCTCAAAGCTTGAATGCCAGCAGCACCGAATGCACCGCAGACATGTTTTTCCAACGATTCGGAAAAAGCGTAGCTAGAACGCGCCTCACGCCAAGTCAAGTCTTACGCCAAAGCGATGACTAATTCGCGCGCCCGCCTTCAAGAACACGCACAATCGCGGCATAGACATGGTCCATATCCGCCATGCCGTCGATCCGGCTGACCATGCCGCGCGCCTCATAATAAGGCAGAATCGGCGCGGTCTTTGCGCGATATTCAGTCATGCGCGTCCGCACGGTTTCGGCATTGTCGTCGGGACGACGCTTGAACTCGGTGCCCCCGCAGATATCGCACACGCCATCGACAGCCGGGCGCTTGTGCGTGTCATGATAGCCTTCGCCGCATTTGGCACAGGAAAAACGGCCAACTATGCGAGCGACGAGCGCGTCTTCGTCGACAGCCAGTTCAATGACATGATGAAGCTGGCGCCCACGCGCCTTGAGAAGCACGTCAAGTGCTTCGGCCTGAGCCTGTGTGCGTGGGAACCCGTCGAAAATGACGCCGCCCTGGGTGTCGGCAGCATCAAGACGCTCCCCGATAATGCCGACAATGATGTCGTCCGACACCAGCCCACCGGCATCCATCACAGCCTTGGCCTTGAGACCAACGTCTGTGCCGGCCTGGACTGCCTCGCGCAGCATGTCGCCGGTCGAGAGTTGCACCATGCCGCGCTCGCGCTGAAGCCTCTGCGCCTGCGTGCCCTTACCCGCACCCGGCGGCCCAAGCAGGATGATGTTCACCGACGATTCCCCCTGAGTTTCGACTTTTTGATCAGGCCTTCATACTGGTGGGCCAGCAAGTGGCTCTGGATCTGCGTCACCGTATCCATGGTGACATTCACCACGATCAGCAGGCTTGTACCACCGAAGTAGAAGGGCACAGCCAGCTGAGAGATCAGCAATTCAGGCAGCAGGCATATCAGCACCAGATAGGCCGCGCCAACAACGGTAATACGGGTTAGCACATGGTCAAAATATTCTGCCGTGCGCTCACCGGGACGAATACCCGGAATGAACCCGCCCTGGCGCTTGAGATTCTCTGACGTTTCCTTCGGATCGAAAACGACAGCCGTGTAGAAGAAGCAGAAGAACACGATGCCCAGCGCATAGAGGCCCATGTAGAGGGGCGCACCATGCTGAAGCGCCGTTGTGATGCGGATCAGCAGATCGCCGCCCATGCCGCCTTCGGCCGCGCCCTGGCCGGCGAATTGAGCGATCGTCAGCGGCATCAGAAGCAGCGACGACGCGAAGATCGGCGGAATGACGCCTGCGGTATTGAGCTTGAGCGGCAGGTGCGACGTGTCGCCCTGGAACATGCGGTTGCCCTGCTGACGCTTCGGATACTGGATCAGGATGCGGCGCTGTGCGCGCTCCATGAAACAGATGAAGGCAACCACGGCGAGGGCAACAATCAGAACGAGGACGATGGCAAAACCCGACAAGGCACCGGTACGGCCCTGCTCGAACAGACCCGCAAGTGCGCTCGGCAGCGCGGCGACGATACCCGCCATGATGATGAGCGAAATGCCGTTGCCGATGCCACGCGCTGTAATCTGTTCGCCAAGCCACATCAGGAACATCGTGCCGCCCAGCAGCGTGATCACCGTCGTGATGCGGAAGAACCAGCCCGGATCCATGACGGCATTGATGCCCTGGCTGGCCCCCCAGCCCTCAAGACCGACAGCAATGCCATAGCCCTGGAAAATCGTCAGCACGACGGTTCCCATGCGGGTGTACTGGTTCAGGCGCTTGCGACCGCTGTCCCCCTCCTTCTTCAGCGCAGCCATCGACGGCGACAGGGACGTCATCAGCTGTACGATGATCGATGCCGTGATGTAAGGCATGATGTTCAGCGCAATGATCGACATGCGCTCCAGCGCACCGCCGGAGAACATGTTGACGAAGTCGAGAACGCCGCCTTGCGTGCGCGAGAACAACTGGTCGAGCGCAATCGGATCGATGCCGGGAAGCGGCACGAACGAACACAGGCGAAAAATGATGAGGGCGCCGATGGTGAACCACAGACGCTTCTTGAGATCGTCCGCCTTGGCGAAAGATGCCCAGTTGAGATTAGCTGCTAGCTGATCGGCCGCCGATGCCATGGTGTGTCTACCCCACCCGATACTGTCGCGCCGCCTTTATTAGAAAATGGGGGCGGGCAGCGCCACACCCCCATTTGAAAAATCGCGAGAAAGCCGATCAGCCCTCTGCGTCAGCCTTGACCGGGGCAGTCGTGGTAACCGCGCCGCCGGCCTTTTCAACAGCTGCAACCGCACCCTTGGTCGCACGGGCGACCGTCAGGGTAAGTTTGGCCGACAGCGTGCCCTTGCCGAGGAGGCTGACTCCATCCTTCGACTTGCGCGCCAGACCGGCAGCCACAAGTGCAGCGCCGTCAAGCGGCTGGCTGGCATCAAGCTTGCCTGCATCGATCATGCGCTGGATGGCGCCGACATTCACCTCGGCATAGTCCTTTGCGAAGATGTTGTTGAAGCCACGCTTCGGCAAACGCATGTGCAGCGGCATCTGGCCGCCTTCAAAGCCGTTGATCGAAACGCCCGAACGGCTGGTTTGGCCCTTCTGGCCGCGACCGCTGGTCTTGCCAACGCCCGAACCGATACCGCGGCCAACGCGAACACGACGCTTGTGTGCGCCAGGATTATCGCGGATTTCATTCAGTTTCATAATCGCACTCGCTTTCGCTGGGTTCGCGCGCAGGTCGAACCGTCACAGGACGGCTCAGTCCTGAATCTGCACCATATGCTGCACCTTGCGGATCATACCACGAACTTCAGGCGTATCCTCAAGTTCGCTCACCCGGTGCATCTTGTTGAGACCAAGACCAACGAGCGTCGCGCGCTGGTCTTTGGTCCGGCGGATCGGCGAACCGATCTGCTTGATCTTGATCTTGGCCA
>CAZWMK010000111.1:0-6789 GCA_964635065.1 uncultured Sphingomonadaceae bacterium
GCATGTCATCCAGGTGGGCACCTATGGTCTGACAGAAGGGGCGGGTACAGTCACGACGAGTCGTCTCGACGACACCTTCGAACTGCGCACCGGCAAACTCGGCGTGCCGCTTGACGAGTGGGAAGTGCGCATTGTCGATGTCGAAACCGGCAAGGACTGTGCGCAAGGCGAACGCGGCGAAATCGTGATCCGTGGCCCGAACATGTTGAAGGGCTATTACAACGCACCGGAAAAAACGGCTGAAACCATCCGTGATGGCTGGTTCCATACCGGCGATATCGGTTCGATCGACCATACCGGCCACATGATGTTCCATGGCCGCACCAAGGACATGCTGAAGGTTGGCGGTGAAAATGTGGCGGCGGCCGAAATCGAGGCCGTGCTGCAGACACACCCGGCTGTGAAACTGGCGCAGGTGGTCGGCATTCCACATGAACGACTGGTGGAAGTCCCCGCCGCTTTTGTCGAACTTGCCGCTGGTGTCAGCGCCACCGAGGAAGAGCTCAAGGCCCATTGTCAGGGCAAGCTCGCCGGCTTCAAGCAGCCGCGCCACATCCGGTTTGTCACGCAATGGCCGATGTCGACGTCCAAGATCCAGAAATTCCGGCTGCGGACCGAACTGATCGAGGAACTGGAACTGGCCTGACGATAGTAAACGGGGCCGCCATCACGAGCGGCCCTTTTCTTGAGTAAATCTGGGGAGGTTTTATGGGTGCGCTTGCGGGCAAGGTTGCCGTCGTCCTTGGGGCGGCTGGCCGGGACAACATGGCGCAGGTGATTGCGCGCCGCTTTGCCGATGAGGGCGCAAAAGTCGTCGTCGGCGGGCGCGATGCAGACGAACTCAAGCGCTTTGCCGACGATATCGGCGGCGCATGGGCGACCTGCGACATCACTTCGGAAGCCGATCTTGCCGCCCTCGCCCAGACTGCCGTCGATCATTTCGGCGGCCTTGATATCGCCGTGAACGCGACCGGCTGGGGCTTGCTCAAGCCCTTTCTCGACACCACCAAGGAAGACATTGAAAAGATCACGGCAATCCAGTTCACGGGCGCCTTTCTTTTCTATCAGGCGATGCTGCGCGCCATGCGCGATAATGGCTGCCTGATCCAGATTTCATCGGCTACCGCCACGATCATGCTCGAAGACCATGCGGCCTACATGGGCACCAAGGCGGGCGCTGATCATGTGCTGCGCTGCGTTGCGAACGAATTTGGCCACCGTGGCATCCGCGCGAACAGTATCGCGCCCGGCTTTACCGAAACGCCGATGACCGCCAAGGCATCGCGCAACCGTACAATCATCGACACATTCGCCAAGGAATATCCACTGGGCCGTGTCGGAACGAGCGCAGACATTGCCGACGCCGCCGTCTGGATCGCATCGGACGGCTGTTTTGTCACCGGCCAGACCATACAGGTCAATGGCGGGCTGACGCTGCGCCGCAACCCGCGCAATGCCGAAATCGTTACCGCCGTCAAAGCCGCCAAGGCAGCCACCAACGGCTGAGCAGGATGAGCGGACAGGAGAGCCGAGATGACCTATGATCCCCGCACGGGCAATTTGCATACCGGCAGACCCTATCCCTTCACTGCGTCCGCACCCGTCATCGACAATGGCGCTGGCCGCCCGGATCCCCGCCGCTATCATGATGCAGCCTTTGCCGAGGCGGAGTGGGAACAAGTCTTTGCAAAAAGCTGGCTTCTGGCCGCTGTCACCAGCGACCTGAAGCAACCAGGCGATTTCGTGCGTTTCAATATCGGACGCGAATCCTTTATCATTGTCCGCGATCACGACGAAGTCATCCGCGCCCATTACAATGTGTGCCCGCATCGCGGCAGCCAGTTGGTGCTGAGCGATTTCGGCGCGCTCGACAAGTTCACCTGCCCCTTTCACAGCTGGCAGTTCGGGCTGGACGGCCAGAATATCGCGGTCACCGACCGTGAAACCTTCCGCCCGGAAGTGCTTTGCCACGATCTCAGCCTGACGTCGGTGCGCTGCGAAGTGGCGGCGGGCCTGGTCTTCATTTCGATGCACGATGATATCGCGCCCGTAGCCGAATGGCTGGCACCGGTTCTGCCGCAGCTGGAGCTTTATGATTTTGGTGCCATGAATGTCGTGCAGCACCGACGGTCGGACTGGGCCGCAAACTGGAAGTGCGGCGTCGACGCGACCTATGAATCCTATCATCTTGCCAGCGTTCATCCGCAGACCACGGGCGTGATCGACGACCGCACGCAGATTGACCTTTATCCAGGCGGCCTCAGCCGTCAGTTCATTCCCTTCGGCCAGCCCAATTCCAAACATCCTGACCAGCTGGCGATCAATCCGGGGCTTGCGGCGATGATGGCCGATGCCGGCATCAACGTTGCGGACTTCAAAGGCACCGCGCGCGACAGTCGTGAAGCCATTGCCGAAGCCAAGCGCGAGCGTGCCAGGGGCTTCGGACTCGATTATGATCGGTTCAGCAATGCGCAGCTGACCGATTCCACCGTTTACGCACTGTTCCCGAATGCCATGCTGGGCTGCCATCCAGAGGCCGTTTTCGTTCACCGTTTTTTGCCGCTCGGTACGGATCCGGGCCAATTCACCTATGACAGCATGATCCTGTATCGTCATGTCGACACGCCAGGCTATGGCGCCCCCGGCTGGATGGGGCTTGATCCTGAAGCCGATCTGACCGGCGCAGTCCGTCCCGATGCCGTCCACACGAAAATCGGTGAACCGGCAGGCATGGGCGAAGTGCTCGATCAGGATGCCGAACTGATCCCAGTCGTCCACAAAGGCGCAAGATCGCGCGGCTTTCGTGGCGCCTTGTGGAGCGGACAGGAAGAACGGGTGCGGCATTTCCATGCCGAACTTGACCGCCGCATGGCACTGCACACCTGACAAAGACTAAACGTTTACCCCTTGTCGACTTGCGGCCGTCTCAGTTCCACTGTGACGGCCGTTCTTTGTGCGCTTATGCGCGCGCCCATGGGCTGCATCGGCATTGCCTGTGCTGTCATGGCCGCTATGGTACAAGCCATGATCTCCGACGTTGTCACAGCGCCGCAGCGTCTGCTTGTCGCCATTCTCTGCGGCGGCGAATCCCGGCGTTTCGGCAGCGACAAGGCGCAAGCGCATTATCAGGGACGACCAATCATCGCCCACGTCATAGAGGCGGCCCGGATCATGTCGGACGCCGTGGTACTGTGCGGTCGTGCACATGCTGATCTTTTATCTCTGCCGGACCGCCCGACGACCGGACTGGGGCCACTGGGCGGTCTCAACGCCGCCCTCCATCATGCCCGTCAGGTGGGTTGCAGCCATGTCCTGACACTGGGCTGCGACATGCCTGTCATCCCCCCGGACCTGCTGACGCAACTGACGCACAAGGGTTCAGCCTATGTCGACGATCAGCCTATCGTTGGCCTGTGGGAGGCGCGCCTTGCGACATGGCTCGACGCGCACCTTGCAGAAGGCGGCGCACGTTCGATGCGGCACTGGACTGCCCGCTGCGGTGCAACGGCCATGCGATTGCGGCAGCCACTGCCCAACATCAACACCCCCGCAGAACTGGCAGCTCTTGAAACGGCCGCCATGCTGAAAGCCGGCCACGTAAAATCCGCTTAACCGGACTGCGTTGCCGACGGCTTCAGCCGTGCTCCCAAGCCACGCAGGCGCACGATCAGCGTCTGACGCAGTTCCTCGCGCACCAGCGGCACCATGGCCGAGATGAGGCTGTAATTCACGGCATCGGGAAATTGCGCGTCGGGTAGCCGCCCCATCAGCCAGTCATGTGTGATCCCGTGCACGGTACTGGCGAACTGTGACTCAACCGTTTCGACCGGCACCCAGTCTTCTAGATCGCCCGATCTGGCGAACAGTTCGAGACATGGGTGCAGATACAGCAAGGCCATGCTGCGCAGGGACTGGTAGATCCGGTCATCGATCGTAAACGAAAAATAGAGCAGATTCGTCGCCCGCACCCATTCGCGCTTGCCGATGAAATCGCGGCAGCGGCCATCAAGTTGCGCGATGATGTCATCGATGTTGCGCAGATCGACAGGCGGCAGGGTTTCCGACTGGTTGTCGAGATAGTAATCGATGGCGCGCGCTATCAGCGTCTCCTTGTCGCCGAACGCATTATACAGCGTCTTTGGCGCAACTTCCGCCCGCATGCTGAGTTGACGCAAGGTAAAGCCATCGACGCCTTTTTCAGCGATCAGGGCCAGAGTCTGTTTCAGAATGCGGTGACGACGTTCTGCGATCAGCGGGCTGGCATATGGCCGACGCTTGCGCGGCAGGGCTTCCGCGTCCTGTGTCGTCACCTTGCTGTCTTGATCGTTCATCTTGTCCCGTCTCGTGTCACGCAGTCCATATAATGCCGACCATGGCGTACACAGGCGGCAACCAGTCCCTCGAGACAGGGCAATAGGCCATTGCGGCGCAGAGTGCAAAATCCGGTATCAGGACCAGGTCTGCGCGGCGGCCCAATCCTCAAGCCGCGTCAAACGGACGGGTAATTCGGCAAGAACTGGCGCCATATCGACAAGGAACGGACGCTCGGCGCCGTGATTATACCATGTATATATGCGTTCGAGCTCGCTCCGCAGCCGATCACGATCAAGCGTGGACACTTTTTCGAACACGCTGTTCATGCTGGCTGTAAAGTCGGGAATCGGCTGGCTGACAAAGCGCAGCGGTCGTTCCAGCACCGCAGAGAGGCGTCGCGCCAGGTCCGGCCCTCTGATTGCCTCAGCTCCCCCTACATTGAAGGCGCGTCCCGCAAGATGCGGGCGGGTCATCGCTGCGATCATGAGATCGGCACTGTCGTCCTGACTGATCCAGCTGACGTCCAGCGTCTCGGCATGGGGATAACAGATAACGCCCCGGTTAATATGCGGCTTGGCCCACGCCCGCAAAAGATTATCGATATAGATCACCGGCTGGATCGAAACCGCAGGTACACCGCTGGCGAACAGACGGCGACGGATTTCAAAACGCGCATCCTGTGCGGCAAAGCCCATCGGCCTGTCCATGATGGCCATGCTGCTGTTGAAAACGATGATTCCAACGCCGGCATGCATCGCGGCATCAGCGACCTCGGTGGCGGCCTGGATCACGCCATCGGCAGCCTGAAAGGACGTTGACGGCAAGGTCAGAAATACAGCATCCGCCCCCCTGAGCGCGGAATCGATCGCGGCCCGATCGGAATAGTCGGCAACAACACATTCGACGTCATGGCCAACGACCGCATGAAGCTTGGAGAGCGAACGGCCAACAGCGACCGGATGATGCCCCGCCGCCCGCAGGCGCCGCACCTGGGCAGCTCCTTGATCGCCGCTCGCACCGAATACCGTGACCCGCATGGTCCATGCTCTCCCCGAATTATGTTCGTGCTGAATAAACGCACAGACTTGCCGAACCGCAAGAGGATTTGCATGGTCATGACAGTGGCACACATGCGCCAAAGCCTTGGGAGGAATTACGATGAACATCCT
Organism: uncultured Sphingomonadaceae bacterium; assembly: GCA_964635065.1. Lineage (GTDB taxonomy): Bacteria > Pseudomonadota > Alphaproteobacteria > Sphingomonadales > Sphingomonadaceae > CAZWMK01. The sequence continues at coordinate 5,484 of CAZWMK010000111.1, forward strand.
GCACGTCTGCCGGACACTCGCGGCATGACCGGCACGAACCGCCAATGGTGTGTCGCCCGTCCGCATGAAGGCACGGGACTGGGCGGCATGAGCCTGTCACACGATCATTTCGCCCTGAACGAAACGGCAATCCCCGTACCAGCCGATGGGCAGCTTCTGATCCGGTCGGTCTATTTTTCGCCCGACCCGATGAACCACGCCTGGGTACGCGGCGTGCCGGGCCGCTTCGATCCCATCCCGGTCGGTGCCCCGATGCGGGGCGGCATCGCCGGGCGCGTCGTCGCGTCGCGCCATCCCGGCTTCAAGGTAGGCGATGGAGTCACCGGCTTTCTCGACTGGTCTGATTATTGCCTGTCCGATGGCACCGATCATACGGGCACGCCATTGCAACGCGTGCCGGATGGCGTGCCGCTGGCCAGCGGATTGGGCGCACTTGGCATGACAGGCCTGTGCGCCTGGCTTGGCCTCGCCGACATCGGCAAGCCGCAGCCGGGCGATACCGTGGTCGTGTCGGGTGCATCGGGGGCCATCGGTTCGATGGCGGGACAACTGGCAAAGCTGTGGGGCACACGTGTCATTGGCACGGCACGCGGCAAGGCAAAGTGCGAAATGGTCATGGGCCTTGGTTTCGACGCCGTCATCGACCAGACCAGCGAGGATATGGTCGCACGTCTGGGCGAACTCTGCCCGAACGGCATCAATGTTTTTTTCGACAATGTCGGCGGCCCGGTGCTTGATGCGGCACTGCTCAACATGGCCAGCCGCGGTCGAATCGTCATTTGCGGCGCCACCGCGCATTACGACGGCAAGGCTACAATTTCACATCACACCATGCTCGCCGTGTTCGCGGCTGCACAATGGCGGGCTTCTTCTATTTCGATCATCTCGACCGCTGGCCGGAAGGCCGCGCCCGGATGGCGGACTGGCTGAAACAGGGCCTCATCCACGAAGCCTTCGACATTGCCACAGGGTTCGAGGCCGTGCCGGATGCGGCACTTGCGCAGTTCACAGGCGGCAACATGGGTCGCAAACTCGTTCAGATCGCTGACGATTCCATACGCTGACGATCATTTCCCCATGATGCGCACCGATTCGGCGCGCATCATGGGGCTGAGAGTGGAGTACCGCCAGAATGGCGAGAATATTTCACTATAATTACAAGCTTTATGCTGATAGCCTTTGTTGTTGTGGGAATAGCCCAGATAAGCTATGCTGCACTGCAGTATAACAAGAGCGAGGACGTCCATCAACGATGGAGCAGCGTGACATTTCGCACATCAAGCCACCGTCAACCATATTGACGGCG
>CAZWMK010000112.1:0-6787 GCA_964635065.1 uncultured Sphingomonadaceae bacterium
GCCTTAACCAGTCGCCGCCCAATCAGGTGCTGATCGGGCTGGCGCTGTTCATGACCTGGTTTGCAATGCAGCCAGTGTTCTCCCGGCTCGATCAGGTCGCCATTGCGCCTTATGCTGCCGGACAGATGAGCTTCGAAGTCGCGCTCGACCGCGGCGGTCAGGTGATGCATACGCATTTGCTGGCGCATACGCGCAAAAGCGACATCGCGCATTTTGCGCGCATCGCCGGTGAGCGTGTGACCACACCCCGGAACCTGTCGTTCCGCATCCTGTTGCCCGCCTATGTCGCCAGCGAACTGAAAACGGCATTCCAGATCGGGGTGCTGATCTTCCTGCCATTTGTCGTGATCGATTTGCTGGTTGCCACCATCCTGACCGGCCTTGGCATGATGATGATGTCTCCGGTGATCGTGGCCTTGCCGTTCAAGCTGCTGCTTTTCGTTCTGGTTGATGGCTGGACGCTTCTTCTTGGCGCGCTGGCGACCGGCGCACGCGTGGCGGGGTAGGGGGAAGCCGTCATGGATGCCGCAAATCTTCCGGGCCTTGTCGCGCTGGCGATCCAGACATTGCTGATCGTCAGCCTGCCCGCACTTTTGCCCGCGCTGGTCATTGGTGTCGTTGTCGGCGTGGTGCAGGCGGCGACGTCGATCAATGAGCCGACGATCAGTTTTCTGCCCAAGATGGCGGGCGTATTTCTTGTGCTTATCCTGTCGGGCGGGTTCATTCTGGGCGCTCTGGGCGATTTCATGCTGCGGATTCTGGCCGAAATCGCCATGATCGGCCGGGCGCCATGATCGACGCCATGCCGCTTGTGATGGTGCTGCTTGCCAGTTTGCGCTGGCTGATCGTGCTGTTTGCCCTGCCGGTGATCGGCAGTGCCGTGCCGCCGCAGGCGCGCCTGCTGCTGGCGGTCGCCATGGGGCTGATGGTTGCGCCCGCCGTCCCGCCCAAGGGCGTCAGCGATGCTGCGCTGGTGACCCTGATCATGACTGAGATTGCAGTGGGTGCTTTTCTGGCCCTTTTGATTGCCGCAGCTTTTGCCGTGCCATTGATGGCGGGTGATTTTCTGGCATCGATGTCGGGCCTGTCATTCGCCAGTTTCATTGCGCCCGACAGCGGGGGCATGATCAGCGCGCTTGGTCGCCTGCTCCAGCTGCTGGCGCTGGCGCTGTTTCTGTCGATCGATGGCTATGCCCGTCTTTTTGCCATCGTCGCGCAGAGCTATGCCAAATTTCCACTGGGGCTGGGTGGCATCGGCGATGGTATCGGGCCGATGCTTGCCGATATGGTGATGCTGTTCCGGCAGTGTCTTGGTCTGGCGCTGCCCTTCGCCGTTTTGCTGCTGGCGGCCAATCTTGTGCTTGGTCTCATCGCCCGAACTGCGCCACAGATCAATTTCATGGTCGTCGGTTTGCCAGGGGGGCTTTTGCTGCTCCTCCTGTTGTTGTTCATGGGCACTGGCCATATCGAAACCGAACTGACGACAGTCATTGTTCACTGGCTCGACCGGGCCGCTGCGGTCGCGGGCTTGCGCTGAGATGGCCGAGACTCCCGACCGCGACCAGCAAACCGAAGCGCCGACCGACAAGCGCCGACATGATGCGGCCGAAAAGGGCGATCGCCTGCGTTCGCGCGAACTCGGCATTGTCATGGGTGCAGGGGCTGGCCTTGCGGCGGTGCTGATCATGTTGCGGTCGGGTGACTGGGGCATGGCAACCGTGTTGCGCCTGAGTTTCGAAGCTGTCGCACAACCTGAACAGGCTGCCTATGGCGCCATTGCCATGGCCGTTGGCCTTGTGGTGGCGCTGGGCCTGGCGCTGGTGGCGTTGATGGCGGGCGGCGCGATACTGGCCACTGTTCTGGCAGGCGGTCTTTCGTTCAATATCGCGCTTGCCGCTCCTGACCTGAAACGCCTGTCGCCATTCAAGGGGCGCGGCGGGTTTGCGCCATCGCGCATGGCGACGGATTTGCTGCGCACGCTGTTTCGTCTGGGCGCGGTGCTCGTGGCGGGCGGTGGCACCGCGCTTGCGCTCTATCCTGATCTGCTTGGCGCGGCGCAGCATGACTGGACGGCGCGCCTTGTGCAGGGCTGGTCCTCTCTTGCAGCCATTATCGCCGCAAGTCTCATGGGGCTGGCCAGTGCGTTGATCTTTGATCTGCCGGTGGAATGGTGGCGACGGGAACAGCGGCTGAAGATGTCGCGCCAGGATCTGCGCGATGAGATGAAACAGGCGGAAGGCGCCCCTGAATTGCGCGCGGCAATCCGCCGCCGCCAGCGCGAGGCTGCCCGCCGGAGCCTTGCGCCAGCGGTGGCAGGCGCGACGGCGGTGATCGTCAATCCGACGCATTTTGCCGTTGTCCTGCGCTATGATCCGGCCTGCGATGCCGCGCCCATGCTGCTCGCCAGGGGGCGTGACGCGATTGCGGAGGCGATCCGCAGCTTGGCGCAGGAAAAAGGCAAGCCGCTTGTCCACGCGCCGATGCTTGCCCGTGCGCTCTATTTCGGCGGGCGGGTCGGCCGGACGATCCCGACGGACCTCTATGTTGCAGCCGCGACGGTTTTGGCCTTCATCGCGCGCACCGGGGCCAAAGGTGAGATGGCGCCCGACATGATCGAGGTGCCGCCGCACCTGCGTTTCGACGCATCGGGACGTCTGCCGGGGCGCTAAAGCGCCGCGTATCCCTGCCGTTTCATGACGTGACAACAAGACAAGGCGGCGGTCGGTAAAATGGTTGATAATATCCTGACGCGATTTGGGACGGGCGCGGGGCTTGATACGGCGCAGCTTGTCACCGACCTTGTCGCCGCCGAACGGGCGTCTGCCGATGCACTTTTGACGGCACGTCAGACGCGGCTTGATGCCCGCATATCCGCCGATGCCCAGTTGCGTGCCGCGATTTCGGCCTTCTCTGCGGCCATCGACAGCATCGTCGCCAGTGGCCAGTTGCAGCCGCAGCCGCGTAGCAGCGATGCCGCCGCCATTGCTGTCACAGCCATTGGCCAGACGCCACGAACAGCAGACACCATGCTTGACGTCATGCAGCTTGCGGCAAGCCAGCGAATTGCCATCACGGGCTGGACGGACGCCGAAGCCATGACCGGACTGACACTGGCGGTGCGTTATGGCACGCTGACCCAGGACGGCGCAGGGCAAATCACCGGATTTGCCGAACAGCCCGGCAGCAACATCATGCGCATCGATCTTGCCACAACCGACGGGACGGTTGCGGGCGTCGCGCAGGCTATCAACAGCGCCGGTATCGGCCTGCAGGCCCGCGTCGTTGCTGCCAGTGACGGACCGCGCCTTGTTGTCAGTGGGCCGACCGGGGCCAGCAATGGCTTTACCCTGGCGCTTGACGGTGGAGACGGGCTCGCCCCGGACTCGCCGCTTCATGCGCTGGCATTCGGTCCTGACAGCCCGAATGGCGCAATGTTGACAGCTTCAGCCGCAGATGCGCGTTTCAGTCTTGATGGTATTGCCCTCAGCCGCGCTACCAACAGGATCGACGATGCAGTCGATGGTCTCCGGCTCGAACTCAAACAGGTCACGGCCGGCGTGGGGGTGACCATTTCTGCCGATTATGATGCTGGGGCGATCACCACGCTGGTAGGCAATTATGTTGCCGCGCATAATGAAATGATGGGGCTGGCAACCAGTCTTGGCCAAGGCGCGGGGGAGGGGCGGGAAGCCGGAGCCCTGAACGGCGATCCCCGCCTGCGACGGGTGCAACAGCAGCTTGCGGGCATCACCGCGCGTCCGCTTGCGGGCGGGACAGGCGCGCGCACTCTGTCGGAAATCGGGGTGCGTACCAATCGTGACGGCACATTGGCGCTGGACAGCGCGCGTCTTCAGCAGGTTGTCGCCAGCCAGCCGGAACGCATTGCGTCCATGTTCAGTGGCATGGCCGATTTCGACAGGCCAGGGCTTTCGGTGCTGGGGGACAGCAGTCGCATGCCAGCCGGGACATATCGCCTGACGGGACTGGCGCCTGCCACGCGCGGCAGCCTCGCTGGCAATGCTGTTGCCGATCCTGCGCTCGACCCGATTGTGATCGACAGCAGCAATGCCATGTTCCAACTATCGGTCGACCGGGCGTTGCCAGTTCCGGTTGTGCTTGCGGCTGGCAGCTATGCGTCAAAAGGCGCTTTTGTGGATGCATTGACGGATGCCATGCGGCAGGCGCTTGGCGCGGCTGCACCTACGGTGCGCTGGGACGACGGGAGCCTGTTTCTGGAAGCGCAGACGGCGGGCAGCAGCGGGCAGCTTGCCCTGTCTGGGATGGCGCCGGATCTTTCGGTGCGCCTTGGTCTCGACGGTGCGCCTTTCACGGCGGGTCTCAATGCGGCGGGTCTGGTCAACGGCGTGGCCGCGCGCGGGATCGGCAACCGGCTTGTCGCCCTGTCTCCATCACCGCTGTCCGGTTTGGTTGTCGCGCTTGCACCGGATCTTGGCGCAACAGAGGCCGAGTTGTCGCTGACACCCGGTATTGCCGGCAGCCTGCGCGCCTTGGCCGATCAGTTCGGTCGCGCGGTGCCGACCTCTTATGCCAGCGAGCAATCACGCCTCACGCGGACGCGGAGCCAGATCGAGGCACGCGCCAGCCAGATGCAGACACTTTTGACCCGCCAGTTTGCCGCAATGGATCAGCGCGTTGGCGCGATCAAAGCCACGCAGGCCTATCTTGAACAGCAAATTGCCATCTGGAGCAGCAAGAATGACTGAGCCCGCCCGCCGTCTGACGTCCGCACAATACAACAGCTATGCCCGGCTTGATCTCGACGCGACGCTTGCCGGCAGTTCCGCGCACGGATTGATTGCGCTGCTTTTTTCCCGGACACAACAGGCGCTCGCCGCCGCTTTGATCGCAGCGGAACGTGGCGAGGCGGCAGCGCGCAACCGCCAGATTGCCCGTGCGACGGAATTGCTGGCTGGCTTGTCGGAAACGCTCGACATGACGCGCGGCGGCGATGTCGCCGTGGCCCTCAGGCAGGCCTATGACGATATTCGCCTGCTTTTGGGGCGCGCAGTGCTGTCGGATAATATGGAAGCGATCCGCACTGCTGAATATTGCGTGCGTGAACTGGCGGGCGCCTGGGATTCGATCGGATGACGTTGGAGAGGCGGCCTGTAACGCTCAGGCCGCTGCCTCGTTCAAACCGTGGCGGCGGATTTTTTCGATCAGTGTGGTCCGCGAGATTTGCAGAAGCCTTGCTGCATCGGCAACCACGCCACGGCTGCGCGTCAACGCCTCGACAATGAAATCGCGTTCATAGCCGGCCACGAGACCGCGCAAGTCGCACGCTCCGCGATCAAGCATGTGCCGCGCAAGTGGCAGCGCTTCGACAGTCGGTATTGTATCGGGCCGTGCCGCGCTGACACCGGTGCTCGCGGCTTCGCGCAGGTCTTTGATCTCGCGCACGGGGTCGATGGCCAGTGGGCGTCCACGCAACAACAGGCGTTCAGCCAGCCCAGCATCGACGATGCCGTGATTGGCGAATATGGCGGCGCGTTCGGTGAAATTCCGTAGCTCGCGTACATTGCCCGGCCAGGCATAGGCCATCAGTACGGCATAGGCGTCGGCGGTGAATTGCACCGGCACACTGCCGCCGCGGCGGCGCTGAAAGCCGCGAATCAGTTCGGCAATGTCGCCGACCCGTTCACTGAGGGCGGGCAGGGCGATCGGCAGCACGTTCAGGCGGTAGAAAAGGTCCTCGCGGAAACGTCCCGCTGCGACAGCGGCTTCGACATCGCGGTGCGTGGCCGTGATGATGCGCGCGCGCATGGGCAATGGCGCGCCGCCGCCCACGCGTTCAAAACAGCGTTCTTCGAGGACACGCAAAAGTTTGACCTGCATTTCAAGCGGCATGTCGCCGATTTCGTCGAGAAAGAGGGTGCCGTCCCCCGCCTGTTCGAAACGGCCGGTGCGCGCCTGCACCGCGCCCGTGAACGCACCTTTTTCATGACCGAACAGTTCGGCTTCCAGCAGATCGCGGGGGATGGCGCCGCAGTTGACGGCAATGAAAGGTGCGCCTGCCCTTGGGGACTGACGATGCAGCTCTCGGGCGACGACTTCCTTGCCGCTGCCGGAAGGGCCGGTGATGAAGGCCGGCGCATCGGCGGGCGCCACAAGCGCGACCATCTGGCGGACATCTTCCATCTGCGGGCTGTGTCCGATCAGTGCGCAATGCGGATCGGCATATTTCCACGGTGCTGTCATGCCCTGCCCCCCAAGGTCAATCCGGTAAAACACTCAAAGCGAGTGTATAACGCAGAATATACAACCATAACGGGTGCATCAAGATGCAATTATAGATTGTATCTGGCTTTCTGGCAGCCAAGGGGCGTGACCTAATTCAGGCCTTTTCCGGCAGATCCTGCAACTTCCTGTATGTATTGCCATGCGACCCGGCCCGACCGGCTGCCACGCGTCATCGCCCATTCAAGGGCATCCGCGTCATCAATGGCAAGGTGGTGGCGGACACCATAGGCGTGCACGATGGCAAGATAGGTGTCCTGATCGCAAGCATGGAAACCAAGCGAAAGGCCGAACCGGTCGGCCAGCGCCAGCTTGTCGTCGAGCACGTCGCGCGGGTTGACGGCGGCGGCGGCTTCGTTTTCCGCAAGGCTGCGCGGAACAAGGTGGCGGCGGTTGGACGTGACGATCAGCCTGACATTGTCCGGACGCGCCTCGACGCCACCTTCCAGAAGGCTGCGCAAAGCGCGAATGGCAGCTTCGTCGCCATCGAACGACAGGTCGTCGATGAAGATGAGATAGCGCCGGTCGA
>CAZWMK010000113.1:0-6769 GCA_964635065.1 uncultured Sphingomonadaceae bacterium
GTGACATTGAGCACGCGCCCGCCATTGGCAACCAGCGTTCCCGCTGCATCGCGCGCCGTGCCCGCATGGAAGACCATGGCACCGGCGCTTTCCGCCGCGTCGACACCATGGATTGCGGTGCCTTTTTTCGGCGTTTCGGGATAGCCTTCCGCAGCCATCACGACCGTGATTGCTGACTCGTCGTGCCACTGGACCGAAAAAGCGTCGAGTTGGCCATCGACGGTGGCGATCATCGCGGGCAGCAGGTCCGACTTCATCCGCATCATCAGCACCTGCGTTTCAGGATCGCCAAAGCGCGCATTATATTCGATCAGCTTCGGGCCATCCGAGGTCAGCATCAATCCGGCATACAGCACGCCCTTGAACGGCGTGCCGGCGGCGCGCATCGCGTTTACGGTCGGCAACAGGATTTCAGCCATGACGCGGGCTTCGAGACCGGGCGTCAAGACGGGTGCCGGGGAATAGGCGCCCATGCCGCCGGTATTGGGACCGGTATCGCCATCACCGACACGCTTGTGGTCCTGCGCGCTGGTCAGCGGCAGGACATGGGTGCCATCGGTCAGGGCAAAGAAGCTGGCTTCCTCGCCGGTCAGAAACTCCTCAATGACGACGCTTGCGCCAGCCTCGCCGAATCGGCCGCCGAACATGTCGTCGATGGCGGCGTTCGCCTCGGCCAGCGACTGGGCGATGATCACGCCTTTGCCTGCTGCCAGACCATCGGCCTTGATGACGATCGGCATTGCCTTGTCGGCCAGCCATGCTTTTGCGGGCGCGGCTGCGGCAAAGCGTTCGAAGGCCGCGGTCGGAATGTTGTGCGCGGCGCATAGCGCCTTGGTGAAACCTTTCGAGCCTTCGAGCTGGGCGGCCGCTGCCGTTGGACCGAAAGCACGGATTCCCGCGGCATCAAGCGCATCGACAAGACCTTCGACGAGCGGCTGTTCGGGGCCGACGACGACGAGTGCGATACTATTTTCCCGGCAGAAGGCGATGACCGCGTCATGATCGCTGACGTTCAGGGGGGTGCATGTGGCAACTGCGGCAATGCCGGGATTTCCGGGCGCGCACCACAGCTTCGACAGCAGTGCGGATTGCGCCAGTTTCCAGCACAGCGCATGCTCGCGCCCACCACTGCCGATGACAAGAACGTTCATAGCCGACTCCTCTTGCTTGCGCGGGCCTTGTAGTGTGGACACGGGCGGCTTAGCAACAAGGCTGCCATGACAGATAATCGCCCCGAATACAGCGTTTCCGAACTTGCGGGCGCATTGAAGCGCACCGTTGAGGATGCGTTCGGCCTTGTGCGTGTACGCGGCGAGATTTCAGGGTTGAAGATCGCGGCATCCGGCCATGCCTATCTCGCGCTGAAAGATGCCAATGCCGTGCTTGACGGCGTGATGTGGAAAGGCGGCGTGCGCGCCCTGCGTTTCCGGCCAGAAGACGGGTTGGAAGTGGTGGCGACCGGAAAGCTCACCACCTATCCCGGCCGCTCGAAATATCAGATCGTGATCGAGCAGATGGAGCCTGCGGGGGCGGGTGCCTTGATGGCGCTTCTTGAAGCGCGCAAGGTAAAGCTTGCGGCCGAGGGGCTGTTCGCCGCTGAACGCAAGCAGGCCTTGCCCTATCTGCCGCGTGTGATCGGTGTTGTCACTTCACCGACGGGCGCGGTGATTCGCGATATTCTGCACCGCCTGTCTGACCGCTTTCCGCGTCATGTCCTTGTCTGGCCAGTGCAGGTGCAAGGCGAGGCGGCAGCCGGGCAGATTGCCGCAGCCATTGCGGGATTCGATGCCATGCCCGAAACCGGGCCGGTTCCGCGTCCCGACTTGCTGATCGTCGCGCGTGGTGGCGGTTCGATCGAGGATCTATGGGCGTTCAACGAGGAAGTCGTCGTGCGCGCGGCCGCGGCCTGCCGTATCCCGCTGATCAGTGCCGTCGGGCATGAGACGGATACGACGCTGATCGACTTTGTATCCGACCGCCGCGCACCGACGCCGACGGCTGCCGCGGAACAGGCGGTGCCGGTGCGCGCCGATCTGCAATTCACGGTCGGCGATCTTGGGCTCAGGCTTGGCCGAGCCATGACACGCAATCATCGCCTGCGCGCTGAACGGGTCGAAGCGGTTGCAAAGCGTCTGCCGTCGCCGCGCCTTCTGCTGGGGCAGAAGCAGCAACGCTTCGATGAACTGGCCGAACGCCTGCCGCGCGCGCTTGTCGCCAATATCGAAATCTGGCGCGGCCGACTGGCAAAACAGGGGGGCGCGCTCAGGCCCGCACTACTGCAACGCTGCCTTGACCGCAGCCGCGAAGGGCTGGCGCGGGCCGGGATCGGGCTGGACAACGCAGCCGGACGGCGGGTTGTGCAACTGACGCACGCGCTCGACCGGGCCGGAGCCGGACTGCGGCCCATGTTGCTGCGCAATCGCGCCGAACGCGATGCGGCGCGTCTTGCGCAAGCGTCAAGGCTGCTGGATAGCCTCAACCCCCTGGCCATATTGGGGCGTGGCTATGCCGTTGTCGAACAGCGGACAGGGGGACTGGTGACCTCGGCACAGGAAGCGCGTGTGGCACAAGGATTGACGCTGCGCTTTGCCGACGACAGGGTGAATGTCATTGTCGAGGATGCAGGGGTTATGAAACCTGCGCGTGGCCCGAAACCGTCGCGCGATGCATCCAAAGATCAGGGAAAATTATTCTGATGCTGAATGTGAATAACGGCAAGCTGGCGCGCCTGACCTATTTGTCCGGTTCATACCGTGTTGCAGCAGCGGGCGATCATGTCCTTTGTGCCGTGACCGGTTCGCCGATCCCACTCGATTCGTTGCGTTACTGGAGCGCCGAATTGCAGGAAGCCTACGCCTCGCCCGAAATTGCGACCCGCCGCTATCTGGACATGAAGGAAAAGGGGCGGCTTTAAACAGCCGCCCGCCGGGTTTCAGGCGCGTGTCAGCACGACGATCGTGGTCAAGGCGGTCGCCGCTGCGGCAAGTGCGCCGACGATCATCGCGGCATATCCGAATATCATCATGCTCAACACCCAGAGCAGCAGCAGGCTGATCAGGAAGTATATCAATTCGCTGTCGTCGCCGTGGATGGCATTTTTCAGCATCCAGCCGATGACCGGGATGCGATAGACGAGCGCGGCGAGAAATGAAGTCATGGCAAGCTTTTCCTGATGGACATGTGACGCAACAGCACAACAAGCCGCGCTCTAAACATGATGAGCGCCCTGCGTCGACCGGGCAGTTTGTCGCAAGGCGCGGCGCACGCTGGGGAGGGGCGGCAAAGGCCGCAGATCATGGAGATCAGGCTGATATCCGCCGTGTGCCGGGCAGACGCAGGGTAGCGGTGGTGCCAACGCCTTCCGTACTTTCCAGAATGAGCATGCCACCATGCAGTTCGACAAATTGCCGCGCCAGCGGAAGGCCAAGGCCAACGCCGCCAAATCTGCGTGATTCGGTATTTTCAGCCTGCGAGAATGGCTCAAGCACATGCGCCAGCCGGTCGGCGGGAATACCGATGCCATTGTCCACGACGCTGACGTCGATCTGGTCGGCATTGTCTGAAATGCGGAGCAGGATGGCGCCGCCTGGCCGCGAGAATTTGATGGCATTGCCGATCAGGTTGATCAGTGCCTGGCGGATCAGCCGCGCATCGACGCGCAACCGCAATTTCGTTTCTGGCATGGCCTCCGTTATGACCACATCCTGCGTGTGCTGTCGTCCGGCGGCGATGCGTGCTGCATTGCGGGCAAGATCGACAAGGTCGGTTTCGCTCTCGACAAGTTCGATCTTGCCGGCTTCGATGCGGGCGAGGTCGAGCATGTCGCTGACGATGCCCAGAAGATGCTGACCGCTTTCGGAGATGATGCGCGCATAACTCTCGTGGCGGGTGGCATCGATCTGGTTGCGGCCGCAATCCACCACCATGAGGTCGGCAAAGCCTATGACGGCATTGAGCGGCGTGCGCAGTTCATGGCTCATATTTGCCAGAAACCGCGATTTGGCCTGACTGGCGGTTTCGGCGGCATCGCGGGCGGCCCGCAAATCCTGCTGCAACGCGACGAGTATTGCTTCGCGGTCTTTCAGTTCGGTAATGTCGACATGGCTGACAGCCAGACTGCCGTTCGGCAGCTTGCGGAAATGGCTGCGTAGCCAGCGGCCGCGATGATGACATTCATGCCCCTGCAATACGGGGTTGGCGGCGTCGAGTTCCATCACAAGCGCCGCGTCGTCGCCGAGGGGCGAACGGGCGCCAAGTGCGACCATGTCTCTCCATCTCATGCCATCGCGCACCTGCACCGGCTTCAGGCCGATGACATCGAGATAGGCATTGTTCCATAACAGCAGGTGCAGCCTGTGATTGTAGAGCGCAAAGGCTTCTGCCGTTTCCGACAGCTGGCTCCACTGCGTCTTGGCTTCTTGCAGCGCTTGGGCGCTGATATCGGCCATGTGACGCGCCCGAAGTGAACTGATCAGGCTGCGATGATTGATCTGCGTGATGTGGAGCAACGCCAGAATCAGGATGCAGCCCATCAGCGCCAGCGTGATGTCTGGCAGCGATGCCCGCATGACATAGTGAATGATATAAGGAATGATGACCGCAAGAATATAGGCGCGCGCCGCGCGTGGGGTGGCGCTGAGCGTTGCGGTTGCACCAACACACAAGCCGATGCCGATGATCGGCAGTGCCGTGCGGTAATCGGCTTCAAGATAAGGCAGGAAAATCGCCGTGCTGCCCCACATCAAGCCGGCAAGTGCGGCGTGGCGTGGCGCCTTCTTGAAAATGCTGTCGGCCGTTCTGACGGAAATAGTGCGTCCGCTGCGATGTCTGTAACGCTGGATGCCAAGGTAGATCAGTGTGCCGAACAGCAAGGCCCAGATGAGATCAAGGCGATAGGGAATTTTGCCGACGATGAGCGGCAGGCACAGGACGAACGCAAAAGCCGTGACGATAAGATTGATGCCGGTCTGACGAATGTAGTTGGCCGCCAGTGCGCGACGGCCATAGGGGGCTATTGGCAGAGGTGCGCTTCTGAGCGCTTTGCGCCAGTCATCCCATCCGATCCACATAGGCGCTCCAGCTATTCTGCCTGCGCCAGCATAAGTAAAGAAAATGGGAAATGCACCTGCCCGGCCCGAAAAAACGGACCGGGCAGGATGCGGTATCAGCTGTTGACGGGCTTCAGTACAAGCTCGCCATCGCCTTCATCGACCCGGACTGTTGTGCCATCGGGCACAAGACCTTGCAGGATGGCTTCGGCCAGCGGGTCTTGCAGGCGCTTTTGCACCGCGCGCTTGAGGGGACGCGCGCCATAAACCGGATCATAGCCGACCCGCGCCAGCCAGCGGCGCGCCGCATCGCTGAGATCAAGCGTGATCTTGCGATCCTTGAGCAGCTTCTGCACGCGACCGATCTGAATGTCGACGATGGCGCCCATATGCTCCATGCCAAGGCGATGGAAGAGCACAATCTCGTCAAGGCGGTTCAGGAATTCGGGCCGGAAATGACCGCGCACGATCTCCATCACCTGATCCTCGACATCTTCGACCTTCTGATCGTCGCGCAGTGCGGCAATGTGCTGGCTGCCAAGGTTCGACGTCAGGATGATCAGCGTGTTGGTGAAGTCGACCGTGCGACCCTGACCATCGGTCAGGCGGCCATCATCAAGCACCTGCAACAGCACTTCGTCGAACAGGACGACCTGATAGGGACGACGGCGCACGGCTTCGGTCAGGACGCCACCTTCCTCATAGCCGACATAGCCGGGAGGAGCGCCGATCAGGCGCGAAACCGAATGCTTCTCCATGAACTCAGACATGTCGATGCGCACCATTGCATTCGGATCGTCGAACAGGAATTCGGCCAAGGCCTTCGTCAGTTCAGTCTTGCCGACACCCGTCGGGCCAAGGAACAGGAACGAACCGAGCGGCCGGTTCGGATCCTGCAACCCGGCGCGCGCGCGGCGTACGGCGGCTGATACGGCCTTTACCGCATCGGTCTGGCCGATGACGCGCTTGCCGAGTTCGGCCTCCATCGCGAGGAGCTTCTCGCGCTCGCCTTCAAGCATCTTGTCGACGGGCACGCCGGTCCAGCGCGAGACGACACCGGCAATATCCTCGCTCGTCACTTCTTCGCGCAGCATGGCAGATGCCGTCGCGGCTTCTGCCTCGACAAGTTGCCGTTCAAGATCGGGGATCACGCCATAGCTCAGTTCGCCGGCGCGGGCGTAATTGCCGCCGCGCTGCGCCTGTTCCACCTCGATGCGCGCGGCATCCAGCTGTTCCTTGATGCGGGTTGCGCCTTGCAGCTTGTCCTTCTCGGCCTGCCAGCGGGCGGTCAACGCGCGCGACTTTTCTTCCAGATCGACAAGCTCGGCTTCAAGCGCGGCAAGCCGGTCTTTTGAGGCCTGATCGCTCTCCTTCTTCAGCGCCTCGCGCTCGATCTTGAGCTGGATGATGCGGCGGTCAAGGTTTTCGATTTCTTCCGGCTTGCTCTCCACCTCCATGCGCAGGCGCGAGGCGGCTTCGTCCATGAGGTCGATTGCCTTGTCCGGCATGAAGCGGTCGGTGATGTAGCGGTTGCCCAAGGTGGCCGCTGCGACAAGCGCGCCATCGGTGATGCGGACGCCGTGATGGAGCTCGTATTTTTCCTTCAAGCCGCGCAGGATCGAGATCGTATCCTCGACCGTCGGTTCGCCGACAAACACCGGCTGGAAACGCCGTTCAAGCGCCGCGTCCTTTTCGACATATTTGCGATATTCATCGAGTGT
>CAZWMK010000114.1:0-6714 GCA_964635065.1 uncultured Sphingomonadaceae bacterium
CGCCAGCGGCGGGCGCGTGCTCAATGTCACGGCATTGGGTTCAACGGTTGGCGAAGCGGCGCGCACCGTTTATCAGGCCATCGACAAGATCGACTGGCCGGGCGGATTCTGCCGGCGCGACATTGGCTGGCGCGCAATCGAGCGTGAAAAAGGGGCTGCGTGATGAGTGACAACAAGCAAGAGAAATTTGCCGGCACCACGGCTGTGCGCGATGCCCATCGTTTCGATGAAGCCGCCCTCGCGACCTGGATGCGCGAAAATGTCGATGGCTTCGAGGGGCCGCTGACGGTTGAACAGTTCAAGGGCGGTCAGTCGAACCCGACCTATCGGCTGGTGACGCCGGGCCGCAGCTATGTCATGCGCCGCAAGCCGCCGGGCCAGCTTCTGAAATCGGCCCACGCTGTCGACCGCGAATACAAGGTCACAACCGCCCTTGGCCGCGCCGGTTTCCCGGTCGCCCGCACCTATGGCCTGTGCGAGGATGATTCGGTCATCGGCACCATGTTCTACGTCATGGATTGCGTCGAAGGCCGGGTCTTCTGGGATCCGACCTTCCCCGATGTGCCGCGCGAAGAACGCGCCGCCTATTTCGACGCGATGAACGCGACGATGGCGCAGCTGCATAACTTCAAGCCCGATGAAATCGGTCTGGGCGACTATGGCCGTCCCGGCAATTATTTTGCGCGCCAGATCGGCCGCTGGTCGAAGCAGTATCTCGAAGATACGGAAGCCGGTCGCGTCGATGCGATGGACAAGCTTGTCGAATGGCTGCCCGCCAACATCCCGGCGGGTGATGAAACCTCGATTGTCCACGGCGACTATCGCTCTGACAATATGATCTTCCACCCGACCGAGCCGCGCGTTCTGGCCGTACTTGATTGGGAATTGTCGACGCTTGGTCATCCGCTGGCCGACTTCACCTATCATCTCATGATGTATCGCATGACGCCGCACGAACCCGGCGGCATGGGTCCGGTCGATTATGCCGCACTCAACATCCCGACCGAGGCCGAATATGTTGCAGCCTACTGTCGCCGCACCGGCCGCGACGGTATTGCCAATCTCGATTTCTACATGGCCTACAACATGTTTCGCCTGGCGGCCATTCTGCACGGCATCAAGGGCCGTCTGGTGCGCGGCACGGCGGCCAGCGCCCATGCGAAATCAATGGCCGCACGAGTCGAACCACTCGCACAGCTTGCATGGGAACAAGCCTTGAAAGCCGGCGCACAAGGCTGATCCTGCGCGGTTGTTCAGGCTGGAAAAGAAAACACCCCCGTATCCATCGATAAGGGGGTGTTTCTCATGAACGCAAAACCGTCAGATACATTGTGCTCAAACTGAGGCGGCAAGCTCTGTCGATGTTTTCTTGCGACGCGGCATGGCAAGCAACTTGTCGATCTTGCGCCCGTCGAGATCGACGACCTCGAAGGTCCACCGGGCCACGTTGAACCTCTCGCCGACCTCGGGAATGTGACGGAAATGATCGAGGCTGAAGCCGGCGACCGTCTGGTAGTCACGGCTTGCGGGCAGATCGATACCAAGGCGTTCCGCCATCTGATCGGCGGGATAGGAACCGGAAATCAGCCAGCTGCCGTCCTCGCGTTCAACCATGGGTGCCTCATCGCCCGCGTCGATATCCGACACAAAGGCGCCCGCAATCGCCGCCAGCAGATCGCTTGGGGTCAGAACGCCTTCGAAATGGCCGTATTCATCGTGCACGAACGCCATAGGCACGTCAGATTTGCGCAGCACTTCAAGCGCGTCCATGGCGTCCATCAGGTCGGGCAGCACTGGCGCGGGGCGCAACAGCGCACGCAGGTCGAGCATTTTACCTTCAAGCAATGCAGCCAGCAAATCGCGTGCCTGCACAACGCCAATGATTTCATCGACAGACCCTTCCGCAACGGCAAGACGGGTGTGCGGCGTCCTCAGCAGATGTGCCCGAACTTCATCCATCGTGGCGTTCAGGTCAATCCAGTCGACTTCCGAGCGCGGCGTCATCACGCCACGCACCGGACGCTCGGCAAGGCGCATGACGCCGGAAATCATCTGGCGCTCGCTCTCTTCGATCACGCCCGCCGTCTGCGCCTCGGCGACGACCAGATGCAGTTCTTCGGCCGTGACATGGCTTTCGGATTCGCGGTTGAGCCCGAGGATCCGGAAGGTAAGACCTGTCGATTGATCGAGCAGCCAGACAAGCGGTGCACCGATGCGCGCGACAAGCCGCATGACGGGTGCGACATTGACTGCAATCGCTTCGGGCGCACGCAGAGCGAATTGCTTGGGCACCAGTTCGCCGACGATCAGCGAGAAATAGGTCGTGAGCGCGATCACGATGGCAAAGGCGACATCTTCGGCTGTTTCGGGTTCAAGTCCGAACAACGCAATGCGTTCGGCAACCGGCCCCCCCAGGGCCGCACCGGAATATGCGCCTGCAAGAATACCGACGAGCGTGATGCCGATTTGCACCGTCGACAGAAATTTACCGGGATCCGCTGCCAGGGCCAGCGCGGTTCTGGCACCACGGCTACCCGCGTTTTGCATCGCTTGCAGGCGCGGCCGTCGTGCTGAAACGATGGCCAGTTCGGACATGGCGAAAAAGCCGTTCAGCGCAATCAGCGCAAAGATAATGGCGACGTCGCCCCAAGGGATGGGTTGCATGATAAGCATCTCATAGCGTTGTTTTTTATAATTGTGAATCATTCCTTGGCGTTCGGCCATATTTGTTTGATTGAGCCGCCACCATAATTAAGACTAACATCCGCGCATGCTTTTCCACGACGACCTGCCCGGCAATGACGTGCCGCTTTATTTCCTGCATGGCTGGTGTTGCGACCGACACACATTGCGCGATTTTGCAGGGCGATTTCCTGGCCATGCCCGCCGCCTGATCGACCTGCTCGGTCATGGTGACAGTCCGGCATGGCGTCACTGGACCATTGAAGAACAGGCGCAGGCCGCTCTTCGGGCCGCACCGCCCCATGCCGTCTGGATCGGCCATTCGATGGGCGCGCAAGTCGCGCTCGAGGCTGAAAAACAAGCCCCCGGCACAATCGCTGCCATCATTTTGCTAGAACCGGGGCCCATCTCACCATCCGACAGGGCAAAATCCCTGGTTTCCGCCTTTCAGTCACAACTGGAATGTGCTGACGATCCCGCAGCTCTTGTCCGCGCCTTCGCCGCAGCGCAGATCCTTCATCACGCACCGGCTGCCAGCGTTCAGGCCCTGGTTGAAACCATGGCAGCCGCACCACCCGATCTGATCCGGTCCGGCTGGCGGGCGCTGGCGACATGGGACGGTACCGCCGCACTCGCCGCAGCCACCTGTCCGCTTCTCATGATCAACGGCGAAGGCGCGCTGAACCGCAGCAACGACATGCTGGCCATCCAGCGCAACCTCATGGCCGGTCAGGTCATCGGCAGCGGCCACATGGTCCAGCTAGAAGCCCCCGCGCAAGCTGTTGCCATGATCAACCGGTTTCTGGCGATCAAAGGTCTGCTCAGCCACAGTTCAGGCTGAATCAGGAACTAATAACGCGATAAAACGTCTTGATGTGGCATGTGCCGCACAACACAGGGAGAACCATCCATGCCTGCCACCAAAAAGCTGATCGTCGCACTTTCCGTTCTGAGCTTTGGCCTGACGACCAGTGCCTGTGTCACCGATCCCGAGACCGGTGAGAAAAAGCTCTCCAAGGCTGCAATCGGTGCGGGTGCGGGTGCTGCGGGCGGCGCCCTTTTGGGAGCGCTTGTCGGTGGCAAGAAAAAGCGCACGGAAGTCATCGTGGGTGCCGGCATCGGTGCAATCGCCGGTGGCGCGATCGGCGTTTACATGGACAATCAGGAAAAGAAGCTGCGCGAACAGACGGCAGGCACCGGCATTGAAGTCACGCGTGTCGGCGACGAACTCAAGCTGAATCTGCCCGATGGGGTGACCTTCGATGTCGATTCGGCCATTGTGAAAAGCAACTTCCATCCGACCCTCGACAAGGTCGCGAATGTGCTTGCCGAGTATAATCAGACATATATCGACGTGCTTGGCCACACGGACGCCACAGGCTCCGACACCTACAACATGACCTTGTCGCAAAGGCGCGCAGACTCGGTGGCCAATTATCTCGCCGGGCGTGGCGTTCAGCGCGCGCGCATGGGCACGCAGGGCATGGGCGAAAGCCAGCCGATTGCAACCAACGACACGGCTGCCGGGCGCGCGCTCAATCGCCGCGTCGAAATCCGGGTCACACCCGTCACCGAACAGGACGTCGCCGACGTCAAGAAATAAAAGCTGTCATGATCGGACGTTTGTGCACTGTTCTTGCGGTTCTGCCCCTTTTGGCTGGCTGCGTTGCGCAAACGTCCGATCCGGTGCTTCGCCCGCCTGAATTGTCGGCACGCCGCATAATCTATCAGTGTGCGGACGGCCAAAAAATCGTGGCGACCTATATCAGCGATGATGCTGTCGACTTTGTGCGGCTCGACTGGGCGCAACAGAGCTACGGGCTCGCCCACGCCATATCGGCAAGCGGTGCACGCTATGTTGGCCCGATCGGTCCCGACCGCGCCGGTCCGGGGCTGGTGTGGTGGGAAGCCAAGGGCGAAGCGACGCTCAGCCTGCCTGATGATAGCGGGCGCGCGGATAGCAGAATCCTGCTCGCAGGCTGCAAGCCTCAGCCCTGAACGCGACGGTTACGGAAAAAATCGCGCAGAAGGTCCGCGGCGGGCTGGGCGGCGATACCGCTGAACACCTCGGGCCGGTGATGGCAGCTTGGCTGGGCAAACACGCGAGTCCCCTGCTCTACGCCACCGCTTTTGGGATCGCTTGCACCATAATAAAGCCGTCGCACCCGCGCGAAGCCGATCGCTGCCGCGCACATTGGGCAGGGTTCAAGCGTCACATAGAGATCGCAATCGACAAGACGTTCGCTGCCCAGCGTGGCACAGGCAGCACGGATAGCCAGAATTTCGGCATGAGCCGTGGGGTCGCGCAATTCCAGCGTGCGGTTGCCCGCCCGCGCCAGCAAGGTTCCACTCGCTGTCACAACGACCGCCCCGACCGGAACTTCACCACGCACAGCAGCTTTTTGCGCTTCATCGAGCGCAACTTGCATGTGCGGGGATGCAGGAAAAGCAGCGGCGGTCATCGCGCCGTCATAGCACGAGACCGCCGCTTTGGATCAACAGCCTGGTAATCAGCCCGCAGCCGCCGCCTGACGCGACGCGCGCTTGCGTTCGTGCGGATCGAGGTGGAGCTTGCGCAGACGGATCGACTTCGGCGTAACTTCGACCAGTTCATCGTCGTCGATATAGGCAATCGCCTGTTCCAGCGTCAGGCGCAGCGGCGGCGTCAGACGCAGCGCATCGTCCTTGCCGCTCGCGCGGAAGTTGGTCAGTTGCTTCGACTTCAGCGGATTGACTTCAAGGTCGTCCTGCTTGGCATTTTCGCCGACGATCATGCCTTCGTAAATCGGCTCGCCGGGGCTGACCATAAGGACGCCACGCTCTTCGAGATACCCAAGCGCATAGCCGACGGCTTCACCGGTCGAGTTTGAAATCAGCACGCCGTTCAGGCGGCCGGAGATCGCGCCCTTGTAGGGGCCATAGCGTTCGAACACGCGGTTCATGATGCCCGTGCCGCGCGTGTCCGACAGGAATTCGCCATGATAACCGATCAGGCCACGCGAAGGCGCCGAGAAGGTCAGACGCACCTTGCCGCCACCCGAAGGCCGCATGTCGGTCATTTCGGCTTTCCGCATCGCCATTTTTTCAACCACGGTGCCCGAATATTCCTCGTCGACGTCAACCTGCACCGTCTCATAGGGTTCGGTGCGATTGCCAGCCTCGTCGGTCTGATAGATCACGCGCGGACGGCTGATGCCCAGCTCGAAGCCTTCGCGGCGCATCGTTTCGATGAGCACACCAAGCTGGAGTTCGCCACGACCTGCAACTTCGAAGCTGTCCTTGTCCGCGCTTTCGGTGATGCGAATGGCGACGTTGGATTCGGCTTCGCGGAACAGACGGTCGCGGATCATGCGGCTCGTCACTTTCGAGCCTTCTTTGCCCGCGAAAGGCGAATCGTTCACGGCAAAGCGCATCGACAGCGTCGGCGGATCGATGGGTTGCGCGAACAACGGTTCTGTCACCGACGGTTCGGCAATAGTGTTTGCGACGGTTGCTTCGGTCAGACCGGCGATCGAGATGATATCACCGGCCGTCGCTTCTTCGACCGGCACGCGTTCAAGGCCACGGAATGCCATGATCTTGCTGGCGCGACCCGTTTCGACGACCTTGCCGTCAGAATCGAGCGCGTGGATCGGCATGTTGACCTTGAGCGTGCCCGACGCGATGCGCCCCGTCAGGATTCGGCCGACAAAGCTGTCGCGATCGAGAAGAGAGACGAGGAACTTGAACGGCCCGTCCTTGTCGGCATTCGGGCTCGGCACATGACCGACGATCTTTTCGAACAGCGGCGTCAGGTCGCCGTCGCGCACGTCCGGCGTATGGCCGGCATAGCCGTTGCGGCCCGAAGCGAAAAGCACGGGGAAGTCGAGCTGTTCGTCATTGGCGTCGAGACTCACGAAAAGGTCGAACACTTCATCGAGCACTTCCTGCGCACGCGCATCCGAACGGTCGATCTTGTTGACGACGACAATCGGACGCAGGCCCAGGGCCAGCGCCTTGCCGGTCACGAACTTGGTCTGCGGCATCGCGCCT
>CAZWMK010000115.1:0-6550 GCA_964635065.1 uncultured Sphingomonadaceae bacterium
CGTCGACACCAAGACCTCCGACCAGATCATGGACGTGCTGCGCGAGCTCAACCGCAACCTCAAGCTGACGGTCATCATCGTGACGCACGACCGCCGCCTCTCCAAGATGGTGCAGCGCGTGGTGGCCATCCGCGACGGCAAGACCAAATATACCGCCGTCGATGGCACGCCCGAACTGAAGGAAGCCATTCGCGCCAAGTTCAAGCGCGACAACAACCTTGAATATGGCATCGACCAGATCACGGTGAACGTCGGCGGCAAGCAGACGATCTTCAACGCCATGCTCGCCACGCTCGATCCGGGCGACGAAGTGATCATCCCCGCGCCTTATTGGGTCAGCTATCCCGACATCGTCGCCTTTTGTGGCGCGACGCCGGTGGTCGTGCCGGCTGGCATCGACCAGGGCTTCAAGATCACGCCCGCGCAGCTGGATGCCGCGATCACGCCCAAGACCAAGTGGCTGATCCTGAATTCACCGTCGAACCCGACTGGTGCTGGTTACACCGCTGCTGAAATCAAGGCGCTGGGCGAAGTGCTGCTGCGTCACCCGCATGTGTGGGTACTGACTGACGACATGTATGAACACATCGTCTATGGCAGCTTCAAATTCGCGACCATCGCCAGCGTTGTGCCGGAACTTTACGACCGGACCCTGACGGTGAACGGCGCATCCAAAGCCTATGCCATGACCGGCTGGCGCATCGGTTTCGCCGGTGGACCGGTGCAGCTGATCAAGGCGATCGCCAAGATCCAGTCGCAGTCGACGTCCAACCCCTGCTCAGTCGCGCAGGCTGCCACCACCGCCGCCCTGAACGGGCCGCAGGACTTCTTGCAGGAACGCAACGCTGCCTTCGAAAAGCGCCGCGATCTTGTGGTGCGCATGCTGAACGACACGCCCGGCCTGCGCTGCCCGGTGCCGGAAGGCGCGTTCTACGTCTACCCCGACTGCGCCGGGCTGATCGGCAAAACGACGCCGACCGGTCTTGTGCTCAACAATGACGAAGCGGTTGCCGCCTATCTCCTCGAAGCCGAAGGCGTTGCGGTGGTGCATGGCGCGGCCTTTGGCGGTTCACCAGCCTTCCGCATTTCCTATGCCACGTCGGAATCGGCCCTGACCGACGCCTGCACCCGTATCCAGCGCGCCGTCTCGAACCTGCGCTGATCGCATCGACACGGCGCCGCGCCTCGCTGCGCGGCGCCGTGTCGCACACCTGTGCATGGGCTTTCCGCTGTCTCCGTCGTATAAACAGGGACTGCCGGGGAGACTGAACCATGCTGATCCGCACGCCGCCGGGCTGGGCCTTGCCCGAAAGCGCCGCCACGTCGGAAGCGCTTTATCTCGATCGTCGCCGGATGCTGGCCGGTATGGTCGCGCTTGGCCTTGTGCCACACGCGGCCACGGCCGCCCCGCTGGCCGCACTGAAAGCACGTCGCACCCGCGATCTCGACGAGACCCTGACGCCTTATGGCGATGTCGCCAACTATAATAATTTCTATGAATTCGGGACTGGCAAGGAAGATCCTGCCCGAAACGCTATCCGGCTGAAGCCGCGCCCCTGGACGATCGAGATCGGCGGCCTTGTCAAAAAGCCGCTGACTCTTGACGTCGACCGTCTGATCGCGGCCCTGCCGCTTGAAGAACGTGTCTATCGCCTGCGCTGTGTCGAGGCCTGGTCGATGGTGATTCCGTGGATCGGCTTTCCGCTGGCACGCCTGATTAGCATGGCCGAACCGCTGGGGTCGGCGAGATATATCGCGTTCCAGACGCTCGACGATCCTGTGCAAATGCCCGGCCTCAGACGCCCGGTGCTCGATTGGCCCTATGTTGAAGGGCTGCGGCTTGATGAAGCGCGCCATCCGCTGACGCTGATGGCGGTCGGGCTTTATGGCCGTGTGCTTCCCAACCAGAATGGCGCACCGATCCGGCTTGTCGTGCCATGGAAATATGGCTTCAAGTCGATCAAGTCGATCGTCCGCATCGATTTTGTCGAACGCCAGCCGCCCACAAGCTGGAACCGTTCGGCACCACGCGAATATGGCTTTTATGCCAACGTCAATCCCGATGTGGACCATCCCCGATGGAGCCAGCGGCGGGAGCGCAGAATTGGGGACTTTCTGCCGCGCCGCACCCTGCCATTCAACGGCTATGCCGATGAAGTGGCCGCACTTTATGGCAGCATGAACCTCAGGCGCTTTTTCTGATGCACAAAACGCCTGAGTGGCTGCGGCCTGTCACCCATATGTGCCTTGCCCTGCCGCTCCTCTGGCTGTGCGGCCAGTGGTTCCTGATGCTGACGACAGGCGACGCGCGCAGCGCGGGGCTGACATCCGATCCAATTGCTGCCACCATCAACACACTGGGCCTGTGGGCCTTTCGCATCCTGCTGCTGGCACTGGCCATCACGCCTGTCCGGCGGCTGACGGGCTGGACACCCATCATAACCATCCGGCGCGCTGCCGGCCTGTGGGCCTTTGCCTATGCCGGACTGCATCTTGCCAGCTATCTCGGCCTTGACCTGTTCGGATCGCTCGACCTTTTGTGGGATGATATCATCAAGCGGCGCTACATCCTGTTCGGCATGGCGGCATTCCTGTGCCTGACACCGCTGGCGATCACCTCGACACGCGCATGGATGCAGCGACTGGGCGGGCGACGCTGGCAGCAGTTGCACCGGCTGGCCTATGCTGCAGGTGGATTCGCTGCCTTCCACTTCATTCTGCGCGTCCGGGGCTTTCAGTATGAGCCATGGCTTTATGCGCTGATTCTGGGTGGGCTGCTGGTCGCGCGCCTGCGCATCAAAGCAGTTGCACGGTCGCGTGGATGACCAGCCCGACAAGACCGCCGATCAGCGTGCCGTTGATGCGGATATATTGCAGATCACGGCCGACGGCCTGTTCCAGCCGCGTCGAGATCGTGCCCGCGTCCCAGCCGCGAACCGTGTCGGACACGATACTGACAATGCCATCGCCATAATCAGCAACCATGCCAATGATCGCGCGCCGCGCGTAGGCATTGATCGCACCACGCAGCGCTGCATCGCGGTTGATCGTCTCGCCCAACTGGACCAGTGCCACGCCCAGCCGTCCGCTCATCGCGGCATCGGGGTTGGCAAGCATCGCCAAAAGCGCCGTTCGCGCCTGATCCCACAGCCCATCCAGCGTGCGGGCGATGGCGGGATTATCGATCAGGTCGTGCTTGATCGCTTCGATCCGCGCCTGCAAATCGGGGTCGTGCTGAAGATCATGACCCAGACCGGCCAGGGCTGTCCCAAGCTGGACGCGCAACGGGTGCGCCGGGTCCGCAGCCATGTCATCCAGCAATTTGCGCAACGCGTCGATGATGCGGTCGGACAGTTTTTCATCAAGTGACGCCAGCCGCAACAGCCATGCCGTGCGCGCACGGACCATCTCGCGGATCAGCGATTCATTGTCGTCAAGCGTGCGGGCAGCCCAAAGGATCGCACTGTCGACCAGCGGTTCGTGCCGGCCCGCCTTCACCGCCGCTTCGACAAGCCGCCCCAGCATCGGCGATACCGCAAAGGCGCGCAGGCGACCGACAGCGGCAGCGCGCAGCATGCCGCCGATGGTGTCATTATCCAGCGCGTTCAGGCATTGCGTCGCCAAATGGGCAAATCCGCGACGCAGCCGCCCTTCGCCCGGCCCCCTGACCAGCCAGCGTCCAGCCATGGCGGCCAAGTCAAATCCATCCAGCCGCCGGGCGACGACAAGCGGTGTCAGGAAATTATGACGCAGAAACTGCGCCAGATTATCGCCGATGCGGTCCTTGTTGCGGGGAATGATCGCTGTGTGCGGGATCGGCAGGCCCATGGGATGGCGGAACAGCGCGGTCACGGCGAACCAGTCCGCCAGACCACCGACCATTGCGGCTTCGGCAAAGGCACGGACATAGCCCGCCCATGGCATCGTCGCTTCCCATGACCGTGCCGCCACGAACAAGGCCGCCATAGCCACAAGCAGCCCGGTCGCCAGCAATTGTATGCGCCTGAGCGGCGTCATGCGGCAACCGACACACTGGAAAGGGCAGTCAGGCATAAGAAGAAAGACATGGCCTGTCCGCGCTTTCAGAAGATATGGAAATCCTTGTCAGCATAACCAAGCCCTTCCACTGCGACAAGAACATGCGCACACGACCGTTCATCTGGCAGCCATCGGGCATGGCGCACTACTATCCGATCCGTTCGACCATGAGGGGACCATCATGAAAAACGCGCTTGTGCTCGCTACCCTGTCGCTTCTGGCGCTCCCTGCGCCACTCGCGGCCCAGACCCCACCGCCGCCGCAAGCGACCACGCTCAGTCTGTCGGCAGAGGGGCGGGTTGAGCGTGCGCCGGATGTTGCCGACATGTCGGCTGGCGTTGTGACGCAGGCCGGCACGGCATCGGCGGCACTGGCGGAAAACAGCACGCGCATGGCGCGCGTGGTCGCGGCACTGAAAACCGCCGGCGTGGCCGAACGCGATATCCAGACGTCTGGTATCAGCCTTCATCCGCAATATCGCTATGGCGACAATCAGCCGCCGCAGCTGATCGGTTATCAGGCCAGCAACAATGTCAATGTCAGGGTCCGCGATCTTGCCCGCATGGGACGCGTGATCGACACGCTGGTGGCGCAGGGGGCTAACCAGATCAACGGCCCATCCTTCCAGATCGACAAGCCCGATGCCGCGCTGGACGAGGCACGCACCGCCGCCGTGCAAAAAGCCGTCGCACGCGCCAATCTCTATGCGAGGGCAGCCGGCATGAAGATACGGCGCATCGTCCAGATCACCGAAGGTGGCGGTTACAGCCCGCCCGTACCGATGCCCATCATGGCGCGCGCCGCCATGGCCGAAACCAAAGCCGATTCAACCCCGGTCGCACCCGGCGAAGTCGCGCTGACGGTCAGTGTCAACATGACCTTCGAGCTGGAGTGATCAGAGTTCCTTGCGGCGCGGGCACAACATGTGCGGACAGCCGCTGTCGCTGGGCCGGGGCATGTCTTCGACAGGCTGGCCGTCCGGCCCGATGCGCAGCGTCTTCTGGCCCTCTGCGGTGCAAACGATGACGGTCCAACCGCCATCGCCTGATGCGGCCTGCGCCCCCATCGGCGCCATCCCGCGCAAAAGCACGCCCATCAGGGCAAGCACATAGAACAGGCGCATCATTACACCGCCTTACTGAAACGCGCGATCTGCGGCTGATGATAGGCATCAAACGCCTGCGCCGCCAGACGCGCATAAGGAAGACCGGCCCCTAGAAGGCGCACGACCCTGCCGTCAACACGCACAATGTCGCGGCTGGCAAGATCAGCCAGCACCGGCGCGGCCTCCGCCATCAGGCGGTCGGCCTGTGCCGGCTCGGCGTGGCGGTCAAGATCAACCATGCCATCGCACAACAGGCGTTCGATGATGGCCTGACGCAAGCGGTCTTCAACCGAACAGGCAACGCCGCGCACACCAGCCAGCTGCCCGGCGCGCACCCGCAGGGCATAACGCCCGCTTGCTTTTTCATTCTGCACCATGAGATCGGGAAACTGGCTGATGGCCGAAGCGCCCAGCCCGATCAGGACGGTTGCGGGATCGTCGGTAAAGCCCTGAAAGTTGCGGCGCAATTGCCCGGCACGCGCAGCGGTTGCCAGCGAATCATCGGGTCTGGCGAAATGATCGAAACCGATCGCCTGATAACCGGCGGCCACGATCTGGCGATGGGCCTGTGCCGCCTGGGAGAACCGCGCGCGCGCATCAGGCAGACGGCGGTCGTCGATCGCGCGCTGACGGGCGATCTGGCGCGGCAGATGGGCATAGCCAAACATGGCAATGCGCGCCGGCGCGAGCGTCAATGCCTGGGCGATGCTGTCTTCGACGTCGCGTAAAAACTGGCCCGGCAGCCCATACATCAGGTCGATGTTGACCGCGACGATTCCAGCCGCGCGCAATGCTGCCACGCGGTCAGCGACCAGATCATAAGGCTGGACACGATTGATCGCCTGCTGGACATGGCCGGCGAAGGTCTGGACTCCAAGGCTGACACGACGGACACCTGCCGCCGCCATCGCTGCGATGAAAGCGTCGCTCAGGGTGCGCGGATCGAGCTCGACTGCGATTTCCACCTCATCGGCCACAACAAAGGCCCGCCGAAGCGCCGCCATGAGCGCCGTAAAATCGTCTGGCGGCAAGGCATTCGGGCTGCCGCCGCCGAAATGGATGCTGCGCACCAGCCCCTGCGCCATGCCACCGACCAGTGCGATTTCCGCCGCCATGGCTTCGGCATAGCGCACAACACGCCCGTCGCGCCCGCTCGTGCTGGTGTTGCAGCCGCAATACCAGCAAATGCGATCGCAATAGGGAATGTGCAGATAAAGCGACAGCGCATCATCCGGCGTCAGCGCCGCAAGCGCCGCCTGCTGCGCCACCGCACCAACGCCATCGCCAAAGGCTGCAGCCGTCGGATAGCTGGTATAGCGCGGCACAGACCGCGCGATCAGATCGGGTTCCAGACTCCACATCGAATCAATCCTGCACTCGAGCACAAAACAAACATGTATCTCGGAT
>CAZWMK010000116.1:0-6478 GCA_964635065.1 uncultured Sphingomonadaceae bacterium
CCGCCTGCTTGAAGTCGCAGCTGACAATGACATCACCATCGATCTTGAAAACCAGGTGGTGACGACCCCCTATCAGGACCGCTTCACCTTCGAGATTGATCCTTTCCGCAAACATTGCCTGCTGAACGGCCTCGATGAAATCGGCCTGACTGCGCAGCTTGATGGCGACATCTCCGCCTTTGAAGCGCGTCTTGCCGCTGAAAAGCCGTGGATCGCGGGCGCTGCCAAACGCGAGGCTGCATGACCCAGACGCTTCTCCTCCTCTCCGGCGACGGTATCGGCCCGGAAGTTTCGGCGCAATCACGCCGCATCATCGATGCGCTGAACGTGCAGCATGGCCTTGGTCTTCAGGTTGAGGAAGCACTATTCGGCGGCGCCTGCATCGATGCCACCGGCCTGCCCATCGAAGATGCGACGGTTGCGCGCGCAAAGAGCGTGACGGCGGTGCTGATGGGCGCGGTTGGCGGACCGAAATGGGCGAACCAGCCTTATGACAAGCGTCCCGAAGCCGGCCTTTTGCGCCTGCGTGCCGAGATGGAGGTGTTTGCCAACCTGCGCCCGGCACTGTGCTTCCCCGCACTCGCCGATGCGTCGTCGTTGAAGCGCGAGCTGGTGGAGGGTCTTGATATCTTGTTCGTGCGCGAACTGACGGGTGGCGTTTATTTCGGCGAACCGCGCGGCATCACGGACCTGCCGAACGGCGAACGGCGCGGCGTGAATACCCAGGTCTATGACACGCATGAAATCGTGCGCGTCGCGCGCGTCGCTTTCGATCTCGCGCGGCTGCGCGGCGGCAAAGTGTGTTCGGCGGAAAAGTCGAATGTCATGGAATCGGGCCTGCTGTGGCGCGAGGAAGTGCAAAAGCTGCACGATGCCGAATATCAGGACGTCGAACTCTCGCACATGCTGGCCGACAATACGGCCATGCAGCTGGTAAAATATCCCAAGCAGTTTGACGTCATTGTCACCGACAATCTGTTCGGCGACATATTGTCGGATGAAGCGGCGATGCTGACCGGGTCGCTTGGCATGCTGCCCTCGGCAGCGCTTGGCGAAGCGGGCAAGCCGGGGCTGTATGAACCGATTCATGGTTCCGCTCCCGACATTGCCGGCCAGGGTCTTGCCAATCCCTGCGCCTCGATTCTCAGCCTTGCGATGGCGCTGCGCTACAGCCTGGCGCGCGGCGATCTGGCCGACAAGGTTGAAGGCGCGGTATCGACAGCGCTCGACAAGGGCGCGCGCACGCGTGATCTTGGCGGGACGCTGTCGACGGCGGGCATGGGAGACGCCATTCTCGCCAACCTATGAGGATGGACACAGATGAACGAGAATACCCGTAAGGCTTTTCGCAGGGCACTCGGTGCCTTCCTGACGGGTCTTCTCTTCCTGCTGCCGATCATCCTGACGATCGTCATTCTCGACTGGGTGTCGGGGTATGTCGCCTCGGCCCTTGGCCCGGACAGTCTGATCGGCGGCGCCCTGACCAGCGGTGGCACCGCCCTTGTAGGGCGTGAACGCCGCGTACTCGGCTTCATCGTCGCGCTGGCGATGCTCATTGCCGCCATTGCGGCCCTGGGCGCCATTGTCCAGACGCGGGCAAAGAAGCGCATCGAGGAAGCGCTCGATCGCATGATCGACCATGTGCCGCTGCTGCGTTCGGTCTATCGCCCGATTGCCCAGCTCGTGCGCATGCTTGGGCCAAGCGAAGATAACCAACTGAAGGCCATGCGGGTCATCGCCTGCCGATTCGGGGAAGAGCGTGGGGCAGACGTGCTGGCGCTTTTGGCCAGCACGACGCCGATCATGGTCGAGGGCGAACCACGCTATGTCGTCTATCTGCCGACGGCGCCCTTTCCCGGAAATGGCGGGCTGGTGATGGTGCCGGCGTCGGGCGTCCGTTTCCTGCCTGAACTGACAGTCGAAGATCTGGTGCGCACCTATGTGTCGTTCGGTACGCTGGTGCCGCCCAATAGCGGACCGGTTCTGCCGGTGCCCTCTGTCGGCGGCGTGCCGAAAATTTGACGTTGCGACACTGCAAACATCATGGATTGGATTTTTGCGCGTTAATGCATTAAGGCCCACAGGCTAATCTGCGCCTTTGTTCCGGAGAACGAGAAAATGGGTTATCGCGTCGTCGTCGTGGGCGCGACCGGCAATGTCGGTCGCGAAATGTTGAACATCCTCGCCGAGCGGGAATTCCCGCTGGCTGAACTGGCCGTCGTGGCGAGCTCGCGCTCTGCCGGCGACATGATCGACTTTGGCGAAACCGGCAAGAAACTCAAAGTCCAGAACGTCGATCACTTCGATTTCACCGGCTGGGATATCGCACTGTTCGCTGCCGGTTCCGGCCCGACCAAGGTGCTGGCGCCTAAGGCTGCATCGCAGGGTTGCGTCGTCATCGACAACAGCTCGCTCTATCGCATGGAGCCGGATGTGCCGCTTATCGTGCCGGAAGTGAATCCGGAAGCGATTGACGCCTATACCAAGCGCAATATCATCGCCAATCCCAATTGCTCGACTGCGCAGATGGTCGTGGCCTTGAAGCCGCTGCACGATGCTGCCGGCATCAAGCGCGTCGTTGTCTCGACCTATCAGTCGGTGTCGGGCGCGGGCAAGGCGGGCATGGATGAACTGTTCGAACAGACCCGCGCGGTGTTCGTCGGCGATCCCAAGGAGAACAAGAAGTTCACCAAGCAGATCGCCTTCAACGTCATTCCGCACATCGATTCCTTCGTCGGCGCTGACACCGGTTATGACGGCTACACCAAGGAAGAGGTGAAGATGGCGGCCGAGACGAACAAGATGCTCGATCCCGACATCCGCGTGACGGCGACCGCTGTCCGCGTGCCGGTGTTTGTCGGCCATTCGGAAGCGATCAACATCGAACTCGAACGCCCGCTTTCAGTCGAACAGGCGCACGAAGTGCTGCGTTCGGCGCCGGGCGTGATGCTCGTCGACAAGCGTGAAGACGGCGGCTACGTGACGCCGATCGAATGCGTCGGAGAATATGCCACCTATGTCAGCCGCGTTCGTAAGGATCCCACGGTAGAAAACGGCCTTGCACTGTGGTGCGTGTCGGACAATCTCCGCAAGGGTGCCGCACTGAATGCGGTGCAGATTGCCGAGCTTCTTGGCCGCCGCCATCTCAAGAAGGCCTGAGCGCCGGACAGAACGGGAAAGAGGGGGCCATGTGCCCCCTCTTTTGCTTTGGGGCAGGAAGGAGCCGAGAACCATGACCGACGTGTTGCGTCTACATAGCTTCGATGGTGCGGAACTGGCCTGCCGCGTGATCGGTGCGGGCCGCCCGCTGGTGCTGTTGCACGGCCTGTTTTCCAATGCTGCGGTCAACTGGATCAAATTCGGTCATGCCGCCCTTCTGGCGGATGCGGGCTTCGCCGTGTATCTGCCGGACCTGCGCGCCCATGGCGACAGTGCTGCGCCGCATCCCGCCAGCGCCTATCCGCCCGATGTGCTGGCGCGCGACCTTCGGGCGCTGGTTGATCATTTCGGTCTTGCCGATGGCGGCTATGACCTTGGCGGTTTTTCGCTTGGCGCGCGCACGGCCGCGCGGGCCGTGGTGCTGGGCCTGAAGCCCCGGCGGCTGGTGCTTGCCGGCATGGGACTGGAGGGCTTGCGCGACGCCACGCGGCGGCAGGCCTTTTTCCTGGATGCCATTGCGCGCCGCGCCAGTGTCAAACTCGGCGATCCGGCCTATTTCGCCGTGCAGTTCATGCGGACGATGAAGATCGATCCTGATGCGGTCGTTCATGTGATCCGCGACTTTACCGACATGCCCGAGACGGACCTTGCGGCCTTGACCATGCCGACAGCGATTGTGTGCGGCACGGAAGATCATGACAATGGTTCGGCCTCCGCCCTGGCCGCGGGGCTGCCGGCGGGGCGTCTGTTCCAGATTCCCGGAACCCACATGTCGTCGGTCGCCGAGCCGGCGTTGGGGCAGGCGATCCGCGATTTCCTGATGCTGCCTTGACCCGTACGCCGCGATGGCGTTGACTTTGCGCCATCGAGCCGGGAGGGTTTTCATGAAAATCAGGGTGTCGTTGGCGGCAGTCGCCATTTGTCTGGCGCTCGCGGGTTGTGCCGCACAGGCACCACAGGCCACCGCGCAAACATCAGCCACAGCCGTCCCGGCGCCTGCCGACGCCGATGCCTTTGTCGCCGATGCCGAAGCGCGCATGGCGGCGCTGTCGGAATATGCGGCGCGTGCGCAGTGGATCAACAGCACCTATATCACCGAGGACAGCGACTGGATCGCCGCGAGGGTCGGCACCGAATATACCGAACTGGCGGTGGAGTTGGCGGCAGGCGCGGCGCGCTTCAACGCGGTGCCCGGCTTGTCGTTCGATACACGGCGCAAGCTGGATTTCCTGCGGCAGGGGCTGGTCGCGCCCGCCGCCCGGACACCCGGCGCGGCCGCAGAGCTGAATGCCATCCTGACCCGGATGCAATCGGCCTATGGCAAGGCAAAGGCGGTTTATCGCGGCAAGCAGATGTCGGGTAATGACATCGAGGCCTTGATGGGCACGGTGCGCGATCCCAGGGCGCTGACCGAAATGTGGGAAAGCTGGCACCGCAACGGTGAGTCGATCAAGGCCGATTATGTCCGCTTTGTCGATCTCAGCAATGCAGGGGCGCGCGATCTGGGTTATGCGGATACCGGTGCGATGTGGCGTTCGGGCTATGACATGCCGCCCGAGGAATTTGCGGTCCTGACCGATCGCATCTGGACGCAGGTCAAGCCGCTTTACGATGCGCTGCATTGTCATACGCGGGCGAAGCTCAATGAAAAATACGGCGCCGCCGTTCAGCCGGCGACAGGCCCGATCCGCGCCGATCTTCTGGGCAATATGTGGGCGCAGGAATGGGGCAATATCTATGACATCGTCGCGCCGAAGGGCGCGGGTGTGCTGGGCTATGACCTGACCAGCCTTTTGGTAAAAAAGCGCTACGATCCTGTGCGCATGGTGAAGACGGGCGAGGAATTTTTCTCGTCACTCGGTTTTGCGCCACTGCCCGCCACTTTCTGGACGCGATCGCAGATCACCGCGCCGCGCGACCGCGAGGTGGTGTGTCATGCCAGTGCGTGGAACCTCGACAACAAGGAGGATCTGCGCATCAAGATGTGCACCAAGGTCAATGGCGACGATTTCGTTACCATCCACCACGAGCTTGGTCACAGCTATTACCAGCGCGCCTATAACGCGCAGCCATTCCTGTATCTGAACGGCGCGAATGATGGTTTTCACGAAGCCATCGGCGACTTCATCGCATTGTCGGTAACACCCGATTATCTGGTGCGCATCGGCCTGCTCGATCCGGAACAGGTGCCGGACGCCAGCAAGGATACCGGTCTTCTGCTCAGGCAGGCGATGGACAAGGTGGCTTTTCTGCCCTTTGGCCTGTTGGTCGACAAATGGCGCTGGGGCGTATTTTCCGGCGCGATCACGCCGGATCGCTATTCGACGGCATGGAATGATCTGCGCCGCCAATATCAGGGCATCGTCCCGCCCGTGGCGCGATCGGATGCTTCCTTCGATCCTGGCGCGAAATATCACATTCCCGGCAATACGCCCTATGCGCGCTATTTCCTGGCGCGTGTGCTGCAATTCCAGTTCCACAAGGCGGCGTGCGATGCGGCGGGCTGGCGGGGGCCGCTGCATCGCTGTTCGATCCATGGCGACAAGGCGGTGGGCGCCAAACTCGATGCCATGCTGAAGATGGGGGCGTCCCGGCCATGGCCCGAAGCGCTGGAAGCATTCACCGGCAGCCGCGACATGGATGGCACGGCGATGATCGCCTATTTCCAGCCGCTGATGACGTGGCTGGCCGAACAGAACAAGAATCGGCAGTGCGGCTGGTAAGGCTTATCTGAACGGCGGCTCGTCGAAGGCGCGCAGCTTGCGGCTGTGCAGGCGCGGCCCAGCGTCACGCAGCAGGTCGCAGGTGGCAATGGCGATGCGGATATGTTCGCTGATCGCGCGCTCGTAAAAACGGTTGGCCTGTCCCGGCAGTTTGATTTCGCCATGCAGCGGCTTGTCGGAAACGCACAGGAGCGTGCCATAGGGCACGCGGAAACGATAGCCTTGCGCTGCGATTGTCGCTGATTCCATGTCGATGCCGACCGCGCGCGACTGGGAAAAGCGCAGGCTGGACGTGCTGGAACGCAATTCCCAGTTGCGGTCGTCCGTGGTGACGATGGTGCCGGTGCGCAGGCGGCGTTTCAGGACCTCGGCGCTTTCGCCAGAGACGAGCCGCGCCGCTTCGGCCAGCGCCTGCTGGATTTCGGCGATAGGCGGAATCGGGATTTCGGGCGGCAGAACCTCGTCGAGCACATGGTCGTCGCGCAGATAGGCGTGGGCCAGCACATAGTCGCCGATGGTCTGGCTGCCGCGCAGGCCGCCGCAGTGACCGATCATCATCCACACGTGCGGACGCATGACCGCAAGGTGGTCGCAGA
>CAZWMK010000117.1:0-6432 GCA_964635065.1 uncultured Sphingomonadaceae bacterium
CGATGCATTCGGTGTTCCTCTATCACGCCATCAAGGCCGGGATGGACATGGGCATTGTCAATGCCGGGCAGCTGGATGTTTATGACACCATCGACCCCGAACTGCGCGAAGCGTGCGAGGATGTTGTTCTGAACCGCCGTGCAGATGCAACCGATCGCCTGCTTGCACTGGCCGAAAAATATCGTGGCACCGGCGGCGCACAGGAAAAGGCGACCGAGGAATGGCGGTCATGGCCGGTGATCAAGCGGCTGGAACATGCGCTTGTGAAGGGCATCGACACTTATGTCGTCGAGGACACCGAAGAAGCCCGTCTTGCACTGCCGCGCCCGATTGAGGTGATCGAAGGCCCGCTGATGGCCGGGATGAACGTGGTGGGCGACCTGTTTGGCGCGGGCAAGATGTTCCTGCCGCAAGTCGTGAAATCGGCGCGCGTCATGAAAAAGGCCGTCGCGCATCTGATTCCATTCATCGAGGCGGAAAAGGCCGAAGGCGCGAAGGCCAAGGGCCGGATCGTCATGGCGACCGTGAAGGGCGACGTGCACGACATTGGCAAGAATATCGTCGGCGTCGTGCTTCAGTGCAACAATTACGAGGTCATCGACCTTGGCGTCATGGTGCCATTCCAGGACATATTGAAGGCCGCGCGCGACAATGATGCCGATGTTATCGGGCTGTCGGGGCTGATCACGCCATCGCTTGATGAAATGGTCACGGTTGCAGCCGAGATGGAGCGCGCCGGCATGACGATGCCGCTGATGATCGGCGGCGCGACGACCAGTCGCGTGCATACGGCGCTCAGGATCGAACCTGCCTATTCCGGACCGGTCATTCATGTGCTTGACGCCAGCCGCGCGGTGGGTGTCGTCAGCAATCTGACGTCCGATACACTGCGTGACGATTATGTGGCTGGTGTTGCAGCCGAATACGAGAAAATCCGTCAGGAGCGCGCCAACAAGGGCGAGGGCAAGCTGGTGTCGATCGATGCTGCACGCGCCAATGGCTATGTCGCCGATTTCGCTGCATATCCGCCAAAAGCGCCGCACCAGAATGGCGCACGCGTCCTGGATCACTATCCGCTTGAGAATCTAGTTCCCTATATCGACTGGACGCCTTTCTTCCGGGCCTGGGAACTGGCCGGCAACTATCCGGCGATCCTCGAAGACGAAGTGGTGGGCGAGGAAGCGAAAAAGCTGTTCAGCGATGCCCAGGCGATGCTGAAGAAAATCGTTGCGGAAAAATGGCTGACGGCGCGCGCGGTCGTCGGTTTCTGGCCTGCGCGGCGCGATGGCGATGATGTGCTGGTCGACAAGGATGGCCACATCATCCGCCTGCCGTTCCTCCGTCAGCAGGTCGAAAAGCGCGAAGGCCGGCCCAACATGTGCCTTGCCGATTTCGTCTCGCCTGACGGCGACTGGATCGGTGGCTTTGCCGTCACAACCGGCCACGGTATCGAGACGCACCTTGCACGCTTCAAAGCCGTGCACGACGATTATTCCGACATCATGCTGAAGGCTTTGGCCGACCGCCTGGCTGAAGCATTCGCCGAACATCTGCACGAAAAGGTGCGGCGCGATTACTGGGGCTATGCCCCCGAAGAAAACTTCACGAACGACGAGCTTATTCGTGAAAAATACAAGGGCATCCGCCCGGCGCCCGGCTATCCGGCCTGCCCGGATCACAGCCTGAAACCGATTCTGTTCGACCTGTTGGGCGAAACGGCGGGCATCCAGCTCACCGAAAGTTTCGCCATGCTGCCGACAGCGGCCGTGTCAGGCTTTTACTTCGGCTATCCGGACGCCAGCTATTTTGGCGTAGCGCGCATCGACCGTCACCAGCTGGCGGATTATGCGAAACGACGCGGTGTTAGCATAGAACAGGCTGAAATCTGGCTTCGGCCCAATCTCTAAACATCCGCCATCCGATCTGCTAGGTTGGATGTATGCGGGTCTGGGGGCTGATATCATGCGGGTTGTTGGCAGCCTGTGCGCCGGGGGACGACGGTTGCGCCCCTTTTCGTGCGTCTGGTAGCGAGGTGTGGCTGGCGCTAGGCCAGTCGAACGCAGGCAACAGCGCCACGCTGAAATCCATGGGGCGGCCCGGCGTGATGGTATTTGATGGCCGCCGCTGCCTGCCTGCCGCGGATCCCTTGCCGGGTTCGCGTGCGACGGGCGGCTCGGTGTGGACACCGCTTGCCAATCGCTGGCGCGACGAAGGGCGTGCGCCGCGCATTCTGATTGTCATGCGGGCCGAGGGCGCAACCCATGTCGCCGACTGGGCGCCCGGTGGGCGGCTGCACTGGCGCGTTCGGAATGCGGTCGATGCGCTTCAGGCACGCGGTCTCAGGCCGACACGGGTGCTGTGGCATCAGGGCGAAGCCGATGCCATCACGGATACGGACGGATCGGCCTATCTCGCCAGTCTGCTCGCGCTGATCGATTCGATCCGGCAGCGGGGTGTCGATGCGCCCTTCCATGTCTCGCGCGTCGCCAAGTGCGATGATGCGTTCAGTCCTGACATTCGCATGGCGCAGATGCGTGCGACCTGGCTCAGGCCCGCCGTTTATCCCGGACCGGATACTGACGTCATTCCGCCACAGGCAAGACACGAAAAATGCCATTTCGCCGACGAAGGCCTGCGGCAGGCCGTTGATCTCTGGCATGCGGCGCTTGCCGCCCCACGCTGACGCTATGTGCTGCGCTGCCAGCCCTGCGCGCTTAGTTTTTCCAGCGGCGTGAACCGTGTCTTGTAGGACATGCGGTCGCAGCCATCGATCCAATAGCCAAGATAGACATAAGGCAGGCCGGCATCGCGTGCCCGCAGGATGTGATCGAGAATGATGAAGGTGCCAAGGCCGGGGCGGTTGGGATTGGTGGCATCATAGAAGCTGTAGATCATCGACAGGCCATCGCTTTGCCGGTCTGTCAGGCAGGCACCGACAAGGCTGCCGGGGCGGCCATCAATGCCGGGTTCGCGATATTCGATGATGTTGGTGTCGACAGGCGATTGTTCGACCATGTCGGCAAAATCGAAAGCATCCATCTTGCTCATGCCGCCGTCGGGATGGCGGGCATGAAGATAGGATTGCAGCAGCTCGAACTGTTCTTCGGTCGACCAAGGCGCACAGGCGGTCACGTCAAGGTCGTCATGGCGGCGCAGCAGTTTACGCTGGGTTGCGCTGGGTTTGAACTCAGCCGTGATGACACGCACGGATACGCAGGCGCTGCATCCTTCGCAACTGGGGCGATAGACAACATTCTGGCTGCGCCGGAAGCCGATACGGCTGAGCGCCTCGTTGAGGTCGGCCGCACCATTGCCACGCAACTCGGTGAAAATCTTGCGCTCGGTCTTGCCCGGCAGATAGGGGCAAGGCGCGGGCGCGGTCATGAAGAAGCGCGGAAACCGGAAAAGCTGCTCGGTCAAGGTCGCTGCCTGCCTGAAAGGAATATCAGGCCCGATTATTCACGAAGTTGCGGGCCCTGTGAAGCGACGATTCGCATTTAGCGGTTGCGCCCGAAATCTGCCGGGGTTGCCGGCTGTTCATTGAGCAGCAAGAGGGTGATCCGGCGATTTTCTGCCCGTTCCGGAGAATCGGGGAACAAGGGCGCGGCGGCGGCATGGCCGGAGACTTCAGCGATGCGGCTGTCAGGCACGCCCGCGGCTGTCAGGATGCGGCGCGCAGCATTGGCGCGGGCGACCGACAAGTCCCAGTTCGACAGCCCCGGTCCTGCGGCAATGCGGTCGGTATGGCCCTGTATGATGATGCGCTGGGGCTGTCGGGCCAGCGTTGTCGCAACCTGTGCCAGAACCTGTTGTGCATGGGGCAGGGGGTCGGCCCTGCCGGCCTTGAACATCGGACGGTTCGCCGTATCGGTGATCTGGATGCGCAGGCCTTGCGGTGTCCGTTCAAGCATGACCTGGTCCCGAAGCCGCGCGAGTTGCGGCGTCGCGACAAGGGCCGCACGCAGGTCGCGTTCGGCGCGTGCCTGCTCTGCCTGATCTTTCATGCTGGTGCTCTGGTCAGGCAAGCTGCTGCTGCCATAGCCAAGCTGGTCGTGCAGGCGCGGGGTGGTCGACAGGTGATCGGGTTGCCGCGAGCCATTCGCTTTGGCGCCATCCGGTCCGATGGCCGCGCCATCGAGAATTTGTCCCGAACCACTGTTGTTCGACATGGTCGCGTTCGATGGCGCGAAATAGTCGGCCAAGCCCTGAAGCGATACTTTTTCCGAGTTGGACATGAGCCAGAGCAGCATGAAAAAGGCCATCATCGCCGTTGCGAAATCGGCATAGGCCACTTTCCATTGCGCATTGTGGCTGCGCCGCTGGCCATGCACGGGCCGCGGCTTGCGTCGCAGATAGATGGTGCGCGTTTCGATGTGCGCGCGCAGTCGGCTTGCCATTGATGTGCTGGCCCCTTGATCGATCGGAGGCCAGCATAGGACAGAATGGTTAAGCCAATTCTACCGGCTTCACATCATAACCGGCATCGTGAAGCGCCTGCATCAGCCGTTCGAGGTGGTCGCGGTCGCGCGTTTCGCATTCCAGATCGGTGATCAGTCCCTTGGCGGGCAGGTTGGTGAACACACGCTGGTGATAGACTTCAAGGATGTTGACCTGCTGCTGATCGAAGATCTTCGCCAGTTCGTACAGCTGGCCGGGGCGGTCCTTCATGCGGACGCGCAGGCGGGCAAGGCGACCCGAACGGGCCAGATCGCGCAACAGAACATTCGCCAGAAGGCGGGTGTCGATGTTACCGCCTGTCAGGACAAGGCCGACCTTGCGCCCCTCGAAGCGGCGGGGGTGGCGCAGCAACGCCGACAGGCCCGCCGCGCCTGCACCTTCGACCACCGTTTTTTCGATGGCCAGCAGCATGGCGACCGCTTGTTCAAGGTCGCGTTCGCTGACCAGGACAATGTCCTCGATCAGGGCCTTGACGATTTCGAATGTCACCTTGCCGGGATGCTTGACGGCAATGCCTTCCGCCAATGTATCGCCATCGCAGGTGGCGGTTTCGCCATGCAGCATGGCGGCCATCGAGGGATAAAGTTCGGCCTGCACGCCAACGACATCGATCGCCGGATTCACGCCATCGGCGGCAATCGCACAGCCCGCGATCAGGCCGCCACCGCCGACCGGAATAACGAGCGTATCGAGCTGTGGCACGTCTTCCAGCATTTCCAGCGCAACCGTGCCTTGCCCGGCGATGACATCGGGATCGTCGAAGGGGTGCACGAAGGTGAGGCCGCGTTCGACACCGACATCGAGCGCAAAGGCATAGGCTTCGTCGAACGTCTCGCCATGCATGATGACCGTTGCGCCATGGCCTTCGGTCTGCTTGACTTTCACGATGGGCGTTGTGCGCGGCATGATGATCGTGGTCGGCACGCCCAGCCTGCGCGCATTGTAGGACAGCCCCTGCGAGTGATTGCCCGCCGATGCCGCGATCACGCCGCGCGCGCGCTGTTCTTCGGGCATGAGCAGCAGCTTGTTCAGTGCGCCGCGTTCCTTGTAGGCGGCAGTGAATTGCAGATTTTCGAATTTCAGCCAGACTTCGGCGCCGGTGATTTCCGACAGGGTGCGGCTCATCAGGCAGGGCGTGCGGATGATCTTGTCGCGGATCCGTGCGTGCGCCGCGACGATATCGTCGTAGCTGACGGGCAGCGGTTTTGTCTGCGCTTGATCCTGCTTGGTCGCCATGGTCCTGATCCTTGCTTTTCGGCCACAGCCGCTAAACCGATCCGGCGGCGGCGTCAAACCTTGGCGTTGTGCAACAGCCGTGCTGCATCGCGCGCGAAATAGGTCAAAATGCCGGTGCAGCCCGCCCGCTTGAACGCCATCAGCGTCTCCAGAATCGCACGATCGCGATCCAGCGCGCCTGCGGTGCTGGCGGCCATGATCATCGCATATTCGCCTGATACCTGATAAGCAAAAACAGGCACTTCGAAGCGCTGTTTTACACGGGTTATGATGTCCAGATAGGGTAGGCCGGGCTTGACCATCACGCTGTCCGCACCTTCGGCAAGATCGAGTTCGACCTCGCGCAGGGCTTCCTCGGCATTGGCCGGATCCATCTGATAGGTCTTTTTGTCGCCCTTGAGATAACCGCCCGAACCCACCGCATCGCGGAACGGACCATAAAAGACCGAGGCATATTTGGCGGAATAGGCCATGATCTGCACATGGTCGAAGCCTTCGACCTCGAGCGCTGCGCGGATGGCGGCGACGCGACCGTCCATCATGTCGGACGGCGCGATGATATCGGCGCCGGCCCGCGCCTGATTGAGCGCCTGACCGACCAGCAGCTTCACCGTGTCGTCATTCAGGATGCGGCCATCGTCGGCCAGCAAGCCGTCATGACCGTGGCTGGTATAGGGATCGAGCGCGACATCGGTCAAAAGGCCGATGTCGGGCACCGCTGCCTTGATGGCGCGGATT
>CAZWMK010000118.1:0-6283 GCA_964635065.1 uncultured Sphingomonadaceae bacterium
CCAGTGCCTGCCCAAAACGGGAAAAACGCGCGCGCAATCGCGCCAGACAGGGCGACAGGGCCGGAAAACCACTGCCGTACTTCCTGCACCAGCGCGAAGGGCGACCATGTGCCGGCGTGGCCACCTGCGCCTGCCGCCACAAGAATCAGGCCGTCAGCACCTTTTTCGATGGCCTTGCGGGCGTGGACCATGTTGGTGACATCGTGCAGAACGATGCCGCCATAGCTGTGGATGGCATCGTTGACATCGGCGCGCGCGCCGAGCGAGGTAATGACCACCGGCACCTTGTGCTTCACGCAAAGTGCCAGATCCTGTTCCAGCCGATTGTTCGACTTGTGAACGATGAGATTGACGGCATAGGGCGCGTCAGTGGGGCCAAGTTCGGCATTGATCCGGGCAAGCCACTGATCGAGCACGTCGATCGGTCGGGCATTCAGGGCAGGGAAGGCCCCGATGATCCCCGCCCTGCATTCGGCGATGACAAGGTCGGGGTTGGATATCAGGAACATCGGCGCTGCGATCACTGGCAGGGCAAGACGTCCCTTCAATGCGGTGGGCAGCGCCATATTGTCCTCTCTTCGGCCTGACTTCAGGCGACGAGCGATTTCAGCGGCACACTGACATCCGCCAGTGCCGCCGGATCGGCTGATATGCCCTTTTCAACAAGGGCGCGGCCCTGGACGAAATCCTTGGCGGCGTTGATGCAATCGAGCGCAATCACCTTGCCACCCTTGAGATAGACGAGCGTGAAGCTGCGCGTTGCCGGGTCGCCACGCAACACGGTAGCGTCATGGCCAGCCGACAGCCCGACCGTCTGCAGACGCAGGTCATACTGGTTCGACCAGAACCACGGGGTTGCACCATAGGGTTCGGCGGTCCCCAGAATGTCGGCCACGGCGGTCTTGGCCTGGTCAATGGCATTTTGCACCGATTCCAGACGGATGCGCGCGCCGCCGGCAAAGCGGTTGGCATGATGGGCGCAGTCGCCAATCGCATAGATATCGGGAAGCGATGTGCGGCAAAATTCGTCGACTTCGATGCCGTTCGAGGCGGCGGCGCCCGCCTGGACGAGCGGACCGACGGCAGGCAGGATGCCAATGCCATAGATCACGACATCGCAGGGCAGTTCGCTGCCATCGCCAAAGCGCACGGCGCAGACTTTTCTGCCTTCGCCAAGCAGTTCGGCGACTGAGACGCCGAGCCGGACATCCACGCCATGCGCGCGATGTTCGGCTTCGTAAAAGCGCGAGACAGTCTCGCCCGCCACGCGTGCCAGAACGCGGTCGAGCGCTTCGAGCACGGTGACATTCTTGCCGGCTTTCGACAGCACGGCCGCAGCTTCAAGGCCGATATAACCGCCGCCGATCACCGCGATGTTCTGTGCGGTCGCCAGCTGGCCGCGCAGCGCGTCCGTGTCGTCGATGGTGCGGATGGGATGCACGCCGTCAAGGTCTGCCCCCGTGATCGGCAACGGCCGCGGATGACCGCCAGTCGCCCAGATCAGCTTGCCATAGCCAAAGCGCTCGCCTTTTTCCGTCTCGACCTCCCGCGCTGCCGGGTCGACATGCGCGACCTTGTGGCCAAGGATCATCGTGACATTGCGCTGTGCCCAGAAATCGGCAGGCCGCAGGAACAGGCGTTCGACCGGCTTTTCGCCCGAGAGATAATCCTTGGACAGCGGCGGACGTTCATAGGGCATGTGCGCTTCTTCGCCGATCAGCGCAACACTGCCTTCAAAACCAGCCTGTCGCAGCGAAATCGCGGCTTGTGCCCCTGCCTGACCGGCACCGACGACCAGAATATCGAACTTCTGACTCATTAAAGCGTCCTCACCCCTTGGGCCGGCAACCTTGCACAGGCCCGCATATCATTGGTTTTCCGTACAGCGGCGCATAAACCTTGTGCCGCTGCAAAAGCTATCATGCTCTTCTGATTAGCGACCGCCGGGATGCCATGCAAGAAAGGCGGGGCAATCAGTGCAAGCCTTGTTGACCGGTGCGACGTCTCGCCTTATATGCCGCGCCA
Organism: uncultured Sphingomonadaceae bacterium; assembly: GCA_964635065.1. GTDB lineage: Bacteria > Pseudomonadota > Alphaproteobacteria > Sphingomonadales > Sphingomonadaceae > CAZWMK01. The sequence continues at coordinate 2,026 of CAZWMK010000118.1, forward strand.
CGACATGCGCTGTGGCAGAGTAGCTCAGTTGGTGAGAGCGCCGGATTCATAACCCGGAGGTCGGCGGTTCAAATCCGCCCTCTGCTACCACTCCCTTTCCTGATTTGTTGGTTATACGGCGCTTTTTCGAAGAAAATGGCGTATATACGGCCATATCCTGTCGCGGAGGACCAGTGGCCATTCAGCATGTGAAACATCCAGCAGAGGGTGACGAAGCAGCGGGGCAATATGCGTCGCTGCCATACCGCCTGAGTGCCGACGGCGCGCTGGAGATCATGCTGGTCACATCGCGCGATACCGGACGTTGGGTGCTGCCGAAAGGCTGGCCTATCAACGGCTTGCCGCCCTATCTTTCCGCCGCGCGCGAAGCCTATGAGGAAGCGGGCCTGATCGGCAGCAACAGCGAACAGGCGATCGGTCACTATCGCTACATCAAGCGCAGCCGTCGCGGGGACCGGGACGTGATGGTATCGGTCTATCCGATGGCGGTGCATACGCAGTTGGACGACTGGCCGGAAAAGGCGATGCGCAAAACCCGGTGGTTTGCGCCCGATGCTGCTGCCGATGCCGTCGATGAAGCCGATCTTTCGGTTCTGCTCAGGACGTTTGTGCCGCGGGCGCAGGCGGATCTTGCGGAAGAAGCGTGATCGTGATGCGGCGATTGCGCGGATCGGCGGGATCGGCCGGAACGAAGGGCTGACGATCCGCCACACCCTCGATACGGGCGAATCGCGCGGGCGTGACCCCCGCCCTTTCAAGCGTCTGCCGAGTCTCCTCGGCCCGCTGGCTGGATAGCAGCCAGTTGTTCATCTTGCTGGGATCGGCATAGCGGCGATTATCGGTATGGCCGCGCACCAGCAGCGCATGGGGCGCATCCCTGATGCTTTCGCCAACCGCCATGATCAGCGCGCGCGCGCGCGGCACCATTTTGGGCGTGCCAAGCGCGAACATCGAAAAGCCCGCCCGGTCGATCAGTTCGATCTCCAGCCCCGTGGGCGTGCGGGTCAGGCGCACTTGCCGTTCAAGCGCCGCCAGCGCCGGATCGCTCCGGATGCGCCGCGCCAGCGCCTTTTCGATGCGGTCGAAGGATTCGGCGTCCCCGGGGCTGCTGGGCGCGACCGGGCTGTGCTTGCGAAAGGCTGGTGTGGCATGCGGCGCATTGCCATCGGGCTTGATGATCGAGCGTCCGCCCATCACCCCGTTCGATCCGCCACTGTTCTGCATCTGCACCAGCGTCGGCGCGAAATAATCGGCGATGCCCTTGCGCTGGTCCTCGGTCGTGGCACCAAGAATCCACAGCAGCAGAAAAAAGGTCATCATGGCTGTGGCGAAATCGGCATAGGCGACTTTCCAGCCGCCGCCATGATGGCCGCCATGGCCTTCGACGATGATGCGTTTGACGATGATCGGCGCGACAGGGGCCGCAGCCACAGAGGTGGAATGTGCGGCAGCTGATGGCGCCTTGTCGGGTTGCGGTGCAGGATCGGGCTTGAGTTGCGTTGCCATGCCGTCTGCCTCAGCGTCCGCGCAGGCCATCGAAGACGGCGGCAAAGCTGGGCTGGTTATGATGGCTGATCGCGGTGCGCGCGGCCTCGATCACCAATGGTTGTGGGTGGCCCCGCAACGATGCAATGATGATCTGCTTGGCGACATGATAGATTTCCGCGTCTTCGTCCAAGATCGCGCGCAGACGCTGTGCGAGTGGCGAGACGACGCCATAGGCAAGCAAAACGCCGAGAAAGGTGCCGACGAGCGCACTGCCGATCATGCCGCCCAGCACGGCAGGCGGCTGGTCGATGCTGCCCATGGTTTTCACCACGCCGAGAACCGCCGCCACGATGCCGAGCGCGGGCAGGGCATCGCCCATGCCTTGCAGGATTTCGGCTGGTTTCACCGCTTCATGATGATGCGCCTTGATGCGCTGATCCATGACGTCCTCAACCGCCTGCGGGTCGAGCTGTCCCGATGAAATCACGACCAGCCTGAGCGTGTCGGTGATGAGATCGATCAGTTCGCGATCTTTCATGAGGCGGGGGTAATCAGTGAAATAGGCGCTGGATCCAGGGGTTTCGATCTGCTGTTCCAGCGCGACGGGGCCTTCTGTTTTAAGCGCCTTCATCAAGCGCGCCGTCATGAAAATGGTATCGAGATAATCCTGCGCTGTGTGGGTTGGCCCCTTGAAGACAAGCGCGGTGCCGCGTCCGAGCGCCTTCAGCAGACGCAGGCTGTTGCCAATCAACAACGCGCCAATCGCGGCCCCGCCGATGATCAGCATTTCATGCGGAATTGCGTGCAGAACAGGGCCGAGATCGCCGCCCGTTATCATGAAGCCGCCAAATACCATGGCGAGAAGAACCACCACGCCAATCGCCGACAACATGCCCCACGCATCCTCATACCGCGCAGGGTCTATGTGCCCTGCCGGTTGAAAACGGCAGGACACACTATTGTTTAAACAGCTTTTTTCAGGTGGCCCGCATCAGTCCTTGGCGCATTTGATGCACTGGGCGGCGGTCGGCTGCACGGTGAGCCGCGCTGGCGCGATGGCGTCGCCGCAGGTGACACAGGTGCCATAGCTGCCATTGGCGATGCGTTCGAGTGCGGCGTGGATAGCTGCAACTTCGGCCTGACCTGCGCTTTCCAGAGCTTCGAGCGTTTCGTCATCCTGCAGATCGATGGCCTGTTCTTCGGAATCGGCGTCGAGCGGCTGACGCAGATCATCCTCGATCTTGTTGATGCGGTTCGTCAGTTCTTCAAGGCGCGCCTTCAGCAGCCGGGCTGTCGTGTCATACTGGGTCATGGATCACCTTTCAGTCATGGTTCGGGTAAAAGCGCATGGACGGTCTGGCCCAAAGGCCGCGCATCAGGGTTACGGCAACGCTTTGAGATAGGCGAGAAGCGCCTCGATCTCCTCGGGGGTCCATGGTGTCGACGGCATGGCGGCATGGCCGGCAACAATACCTTCCGCGAGCGCCTCGCCAAGCGTATCGAGCGGGTAACGCTGCGCAAGTGTGCGGAAAGCAGGCGCCTGTGATAGCGGGCTGTCACCACTGCCTGTTACCGCGTGGCACTGGGCGCAGCGCGTGGTTGCCAGTGCCTGTCCGGTGCTGGTGGGGGCTTCAGATGCTGACGCTGTCGCCGCATGCGTGACGTTATCGGCTGTTGCGGAATGGCTGCTTGCATGCTGGCACCCAGCCAGCAGCAGAAGGACAGGGACGGTGTATGGCGCCATGCACGATCGGCGAAACAGGTGTAACATGCTTTCACTCTAGCGCCTGTTTCTGGTCTTCGCCAGTCATGGCCGGAAACGGGGCAAGATTTCCCGTTCAGCGCCGAACGCGCTCGTCCACACTGCACAGCAGCGCCAGCCAGTGCGCGGACCGGGCCAGAGTTTCCTTGTCCAGCCGGTAATAGACAAGCCTGGCCTGCCGCCTTGGGATGATCAGCCTTGCCTTGCGCAAGATGGCAAGCTGTTGCGACAGCGCCGGTTGCTGGATACCAGTTTCGCGTTCGATCGCGCTGACCGCATATTCGCCCGTCGCCAGCAGCTGAACAAGGCGCAGGCGGGTATTATGACCAAGCACACGAAAAAGGTCGGCCATTTTTTCAGTGCTGAACGGGTCCGCGGCGGTATCGGCGTTCGTGGTGGTCATGGCTGATAAATAGGCTTGTCCGCCGCCCTTGTCACCGGATCGTCTTTTTCGGACATATGTTGGAAATAACAGTGGCGTCGGGGTGGGGCTGTTGGCAATCTGCTGCGCAACAAGATTCTTTGGGAGAGGAGTTCATACATGGCTTTCAATGGACCGGCTGAAGATCGGCTGGCGATCCGTGAATTGTGCGCGACCTATGGTGATGCCGTCAGCCGTCGCAGCGCCGCTGAATGGGGTGCGCTGTGGGCAGAAGACGGCGTATGGGCCATGCCGGGCATTCCGGGCATGGAGCGCATCGAGGGCCGCGAGACGATTGTCTCGACCTGGATCGAAGGAATGAAAATGTTTCCCTTCCAGGCCAATATCCAGCTTTCCGGCAGCGTGGAAATCGAAGGCCATCAGGCAACGGGGCGCTGCTATACCTATGAACGCGTGAAGGACACCGACGGCAAGGATGCCGTCTGGATGAACGTCTATCACGACGAATATGTGAAAACGGGCGGCAAGTGGCTGTTCAAGAGCCGCACGCTCGAAATCCTCAACATCACCAGTTTCTGAGAGTTAACGCTATGGGAAGGGGTATGCCCGGCATGATCCGTCACGTT
>CAZWMK010000119.1:0-245 GCA_964635065.1 uncultured Sphingomonadaceae bacterium
ATCGTTCGCCAGATGCTGCAGAAGGTTGAAATCACCAAGTCGGGCGATACGACACTTCTGGTTGGCGAACAGGTCGACCTTGAAGAGATGAACGAGGTCAATGCCAAGGTTGTCGCCGAAGGCGGTCAACCGGCAGAGGGCAAGCCGGTGCTGCTCGGCATCACCAAGGCGAGCCTGCAGACCCGCAGCTTCATCTCGGCAGCGTCGTTCCAGGAAACCACCCGCGTGCTGACCGAAGCAGCTGT
>CAZWMK010000119.1:255-6248 GCA_964635065.1 uncultured Sphingomonadaceae bacterium
CTGTTCAGGGCAAGATCGACACGCTGGCGGGGCTCAAGGAAAACGTCATCGTGGGTCGCCTGATCCCGGCTGGTACGGGTGCGGCGCTCAACCGCGTGCGTGTTGCGGCGTCCAGCCGTGACGCTGCCCTGCGTGCATCGCTGCGTCAGGCACAGCCGCTTGCGGCGCCTGAAGAAGCTGCCGACGCCTGAGCGGCAGCAGTCGTCTGACATCAGAAGCCCCGTCCGGAGTGATCCGGGCGGGGCTTCTTGTTATTGGCATCTGCTGCTTAAAGCGGTATCAGCCGCATAATGTCGCAGTCACCGCTGAAGATCGCCCTGTTTTCGGGCAACTATAATTACGTCAAGGATGGCGCAAATCAGGCCCTGAACCGTCTGGTGGGTTATCTGTTGCGTCAGGGTATGAAGGTGCGTGTCTATTCGCCGACCACGGATACGCCCGCCTTTGCGCCGACCGGCGATCTTGTGTCGATCCCGAGTTTTCCGGTGCCCGGACGTGGCGAGTATCGTGTCGGCTGGAAGCTGTCCGATCGCATCAGGGCCGATCTTGAAGCCTATCAGCCGGACATCATCCACCTATCCACCCCTGATATTACTGGTCACAGTGCGCTTGCCTATGCGGAAGCCCGGCGGATTCCGGTCGTGGCATCGGTACACACGCGTTTTGAAACCTATTTCCAATATTACCGCCTCGGCTGGCTGACGCGTTCGGTCGAGAATATCATGCGGCGTTTTTATCGGCGCTGTGCCGAAATCTACGCGCCGTCGGAAAGCATGGCCGATGTGCTTCGTGCGCAGGGCATGTCCGATCATGTGCGGATCTGGAGCCGGGGTGTGGACAGCGATATCTTCCATCCCGGTCGCCGCGACCTTTCATGGCGGACAACACTCGGCATTGCGCCTGATAGCTTTGTGATCGCCTTTGTCGGGCGACTGGTGCTGGAAAAAGGCCTCGATATTCTGGCAGCGACCTCGCACGAACTCACCGCACGGGGTGTGTCGCACAAGGTGCTGGTGGCGGGCGATGGTCCTGCCCGCAGCTTTCTTGAATCGCATCTGCCGGACGCCGTGTTGCTCGGTTTCCAGAAGGGTGCAGAGCTCGCGCGCGCCTATGCGTCATCGGACGTGATGTTCAACCCGTCCTCGACCGAGACATTCGGCAATGTGACACTCGAAGCCATGGCATCTGGCCTGCCCGTTGTGGCGGCGGCGGCAACGGGCAGCCTCAGTCTGGTCGAGGAGGGGGCATCGGGCTTTCTGGTGCCGGTGAATGATGTGCCGGCATCGGCCGCGGCGCTTGCGTGCTATGCCGAAGACGCCGCCCTGCGCGCAGCACATGGCCAGCGGGGGCATGAACGCAGCCGGGCCTATAGCTGGGATGAAATCAATCAAAGCCTGCTTGATCGCTATCATGCGGTACTGCGCGACCACGGGCGCGCCCGCGGCTGACAGACTTTCCGGTCCCCCCTTTTCAAACATCCCCCCTGTGCTTATATCCGTGATGTCGGGGCAACCCGACTATGGTGATAAACAGTGCCGTGAAATAGGTGCAGCGGACCCGGGGGCGGTACCCGGCGGCTCCACCACCAGCCGCGCCTGTCCAGAGATGGCGGCGCGGTTGATGATGGGGCCGAACTAGGATCGACGTGTGCTGAAAGACGGTGACTTTTACCCGGCCTGAATGCGCCGTAAAACCGTTCAAAACCTACAAATGCCAACGATAACGAGGCATTCGCGATTGCAGCCTAACCCCAACCCGATCGGGTAAAGGTTAGAAAGCTTTAGCGCGGTTCGGACCGCACCGGGCAACAGAAGCGGAAACCAGCGGCATGGGGAGCGCCGGGCAACAGAAGCTCCCCACCTCGCGATGTCCTTCTCCATCCCGATGAACGTGATCTGTGCGCCTTGAGCGCGCGCCATGCGTTGATGGGAGAAAATTTCTTTCTCGCTTGGGCAGATCATCTTTTTTACTATGGCATGACTTGACCCGGTCCGGGCATCGCGCCACCAATGGGCCAGTAATTCCAAAGGTCGATTGATGAACGCTGAAACGCCACCCGACAGCCTGATCCCGTATGACGAAATCGTCGAGGACGCATTGCGCACCGTTGTCGGGCGCGTTCTTTCGGAAATCGAGGCGACCGGTGCCCTGCCCGGTGGGCACCATTTCTACATCGCTTTCAAGACGCGCCATCCGGGCGTCGATATCCCCAAGCATCTGGCCGAACGTTATCCCGACGAGATGACCATCGTGATCCAGCATCGTTTCTGGGATTTGCGCGTAGAGGACGATCATTTCACCATCGGCCTGTCGTTCAATCAGGTGCCGGCTCAATTGGTGATCCCCTATGACGCGATTGTCGGTTTTGCAGATCCGGCCGTGAATTTCGAGCTGCATTTCCAGGCCAGAGGCTTGGACGATGTGATTGAAGACGAGGCCGAGCCAGCGCCGTTGCCCGTGACAGACGGCTCTAATGTCGTCACGCTTGACGCGTTCCGTAAGAAATGACCGAAACGCGCCTCGAAAGCGACAGCTTCGGGCCAATCGCGGTTCCGAAGCAGGCTTACTGGGGCGCGCAGACACAAAGATCGATCGCCAATTTCCCGATTGGCAACGAACGCATGCCGCAACCGCTGTTGCGCGCCTTGTGCCGAATCAAGCTGGCTGCCGCGCGGGTCAACATGCGGTCGGGCTGGCTTGACGATAACCTGTTTCCAGCGATCGAACAGGCCGCGGAAGAGGCGATCGCCGGACGCTTTGACGACCAGTTCCCGCTGGTGGTCTGGCAGACCGGATCCGGCACCCAGACCAACATGAACGTCAACGAGGTGATCGCGGGACGCGCGAACGAACTTTTGACGGGTGAGCGCGGTGGCAAGGTTCCGGTGCATCCGAATGACCATGTCAACGCGGCGCAGTCCTCCAATGATTGCCTGCCGACTGCCATGCACATTGCTTCCGCTCAGGAAGTGACTGCGCGCCTGTTGCCTGCGCTGTCGCGGCTTGCAGAGGCCTTCGCCGCCAAGGCCGCGCAGTGGGCCGATATCGTCAAGATTGGCCGCACGCATCTTCAGGATGCCACGCCGATCACGCTAGGTCAGGAAATGTCGGCCTATGTCCAGCAGCTGATCGACGGACAGGCCCGGCTGGAGGCCGTTCTGCCACGCCTGTATCGGCTGGCACAGGGCGGCACAGCCGTCGGGACCGGCCTGAATGCGCCCGCAGGCTTTGACCGGGCCATTGCTGACGAGATCGCGGCCCAGACTGGTCTGCCGTTCGTCCCCGCACCCAACAAGTTCGAGGCGCTCGCCAGCCACGATACGCTGGTCGAATTGTCCGGGGTGTTGAATGTGCTGGCAGTCAGCCTCAACAAGATCGCCAATGATCTGCGCTTGCTGGGATCTGGACCGCGTTCCGGGCTGGGCGAGCTTTGTCTGCCGGAAAATGAACCGGGCAGTTCGATCATGCCGGGCAAGGTCAATCCGACCCAGGCCGAGGCGCTGACGATGGTGGCGGCGCAGGTAATGGGCAATCATGTTGCCATCACCGTTGCCGGTGCGCAGGGGCATTTCGAACTGAATGTCTTCAAGCCGGTGATCGCTTACAATGTGTTGCAGTCGATACGCCTCCTCGCTGATGGCTGTGACAGTTTCCGCCTGCGCATGGTGGATGGCATGGCCGCCAATGAAGCGCGCATTGCCGAAATGGTTGAGCGTTCCTTGATGCTGGTGACAGTGCTTGCGCCCGAAATCGGCTATGATAAGGCTGCGGCCATTGCCAAACATGCCCATGTCACCGGCAAGACGCTGCTCGAGGCCGGCCTTGACCTTGATTTCATCAGCGAAGCACGTTTTCGTGCCCTTGTGCGACCTGAAAAGATGGTTTGACTGCTACGTGCGGACTTGACCTTGGCACCGCCATCGGCAAGTTCGCCACATGACGACCGATCCCCTTGATCCGCCTCCCGCACGCCGGGGCATGTTGCTGGTGCTGTCCTCCCCCTCCGGTGGCGGCAAATCGACCATGGCAAGACGCCTGCTGGCCGAGGAGGCCAACCTCAGCGTTTCAGTATCGGCAACCACCCGCGCGCCCCGGCCGGGTGAGGTGGATGGCCGCGATTATCATTTCGTCAGCAATGATGCGTTCAATGCACTGGTGGCGGATGATCTGCTGGCCGAATGGGCGGTGGTGTTCGGCAATCGCTATGGCACGCCACGCGCGCCATTGGCGGCTGCGCTGGAACGCGGCGAGGACGTGCTGTTCGATATTGATTGGCAGGGCACGCAGCAACTCAAGGCGCGGGATGCCAAGGATGTCGTCAGCATATTCCTGCTGCCGCCCAGTATGGCCGTGCTGGAACAGCGCCTGCGCGGACGCGGTACCGACAGCGATGATGTCATTGCCGGGCGCATGGCGCGTGCGGCGGCGGAAATCAGCCACTGGTCGGAATATGATTATGTGCTGGTCAATGACGATGCCGACCGCTGCTTCGCGGCGGTTCGCACGATCTTGAATGCCGAGCGTCTGCGCCGCAGCCGGTGCAAGGCGGGGCTGAGCGCCTTTGTCAGGATGCTTCTGGCACCAGCCTGACAGGGAAGACGGGCGCGCCCCAAAGGATAGGCTGCGCCCTTGGAAAGGGCATGAAAAAAGCCGGGACATTGCTGTCCCGGCTTTTTCTTTGATGTCCGGTCCGCCGGTCAGGCGGTCGGTTCGAATTCCATGATGATGGCATCGACCGCAAGGCTGTCGCCCGGCTTGGCATTGATGCTTTTCACCACGGCACCTTTTTCGGCACGCAGGATATTTTGCATCTTCATGGCTTCGACCACCGCAAGCGGCTGGCCGGGTTCGACGGTCTGGCCGACGCTGACCTGAATCTCGATGACGAGACCCGGCATCGGGCAGAGCAGATATTTCGACATGTCCGGCGGGATCTTCTCGATCATGTGGCCGGCGAGTTCGGCGGCACGCCGCGTCATGACGGACACCTTGTGGGCGTGTCCGCGCGTGGTCATCACATAGCCGACCGAACCGCGATCAAGCTGGATCACGACATCCTGGCCGTCGACCTGCCCGGTGAACAGGATATCGCCCGGACGCCAGTCGGTCACGACATGGCAGGCGCCGATGCTGTCAGAGACTTCCCACGCATCGCCCATGCTGTCGAGCGTGACGGCGTGAACATCGCGGTCCAGCATCACGGCCCATTCGCCGCTGAAATGCGCACCATGGCCGTTCAACTGGCCGTCGATCAGCTGGTTGCGGTCCACTTCGATCGCATTCATCACTGCGGCCGCAGCAATGACCTGGCGACGGATGGTGTCGCTGACCGGAGCACCGACAAAACCATCGGGATATTCTTCCGCGATGAAGCCGGTGGTGATGGCGCCCGACTGGAAGCGCGGGTGCTGCATCACTGCCGAGAGGAAGTCGATATTGTGACCGATGCCGCGCACGCGATAGCTGTCGAGCGCGATGATCTGCTTTTCGATGGCTTCTTCACGTGTTGCGCCATGGGTGATCAGCTTGGCGATCATCGGGTCGTAGAACATCGAGATTTCGCTGCCCTCGACTACCCCGGTATCGACGCGAACGCCGCCTTCTTCCTCGGGCGGCACAAAGCTGGTCAGTCGCCCGATCGACGGCAGGAAGTTGCGATAGGGGTCTTCGGCATAAACGCGCGTTTCGACGGCCCAGCCATTCAGCTTGACGTCGTCTTGCGCCAGATTGAGTTTTTCGCCCGCAGCTACGCGGATCATCTGCTCGACAAGGTCGAGGCCGGTAATTTCTTCAGTGACGGGGTGTTCGACCTGAAGGCGGGTGTTCATTTCCAGGAAGTAGAAGCTGCGGTCGGCGCCTGCGATGAACTCGACGGTGCCGGCGCTGTGATAACCGACAGCCTTCGCCAGCTGGACGGCCTGTTCCCCCATCGCCTTGCGCATTTCCGGCGTGACGAAAGGCGAGGGCGCTTCTTCCACGACCTTCTGGTGACG